>MHMZ01000021.1 GCA_001819555.1 Candidatus Portnoybacteria bacterium RIFCSPHIGHO2_02_FULL_39_12
TTAACTATTATTTATAATAAGTCCCTGTTTGGATAACCTAAGATAATTTATCTAACGGGGACAAAATTGGCATGATTCAAGCCGGTACTAATTTAAAAGTAGCTGATAATAGCGGAGCAAAGATGATTCGGTGCTTTAAGGTTTTGGGCGCAACCAGACGGCGTTATGCCCAAATCGGAGATATTGTGGTGGCTTCGGTAAAAGAGGCAGAACCAAGGAAGGCGGTGAAAAAAGGAGACATTGTTAAAGCGGTTATCGCTAGACAGAAAAAAGCATTCCGCCGCTTTGACGGTTCCTATATCCGTTTTGACGACAACGCGGCTATTATTCTAGAAGGCAAGAATCCTAAGGGCGGCCGAATTTTCGGACCAGTGCCCAGGGAATTAAAAGAACGGGGATTTGATAAGATAGTTTCATTAGCGCCGGAGGTCTTATGAAAATCAGAAAAAACGATATAGTCTTAATTATCACAGGTAAAGATCGCGGCAAGAAAGCGAAAGTTTTAGAATCCTTTCCCAAAGAAAGGAAAATTGCGGTTGAAGGAGTAAATATTGCGAAAAAGCACCGCCGGCCGCGGCGCGAAGGAGAGAAAGGCCAGATTATAGAAATTCCAAAGCCAATTGATATTTCTAATGTTAAATTAGTTTGTCCAAAATGCAATCAGGCAACGAGGGTGGGGTATCGGTTGACAGAAAATAATAAGTATAGAATATGTAAGAAGTGCGGACAGGAGATATAGAATTAAGAATTAAGAATTTGGAATTTAGAATTAGAATATAGAATTTAGAATAAAAATTAAATTCTATATTCTTAATTCTTGATTCTTATTCTGAATTCTATATTCTAAATTCAAAATTCTAAATGAGCAGATTACAGCAAAAATATAGAAAAGAGGTTATCCCGGCTATGAAAGAAAAATTCGGCTACCGGAATGATTTGGCTGTTCCAAGAATTGAAAAAGTGGTAGTTAACAGCGGGATTGGCCGGGTCCAAAATGACCAAAAAGCGCGAGAGGAAATCGCCAAGGATTTGGCTTTGATAACCGGCCAAAAGCCGGCTGTCCGACGGGCCAAAAAAGCCATTGCCGCTTTTAAGACCAGAAAGGGCATGATAGTTGGTTTAATGACTACTTTGCGCGGTGAGCGCATGTATGATTTTTTAGAACGGCTGATTAGTATAGCCTTGCCTCGCGGCAGAGATTTCCGCGGCTTAAAAAAGGAGTCAATTGATAAAAACGGCAATCTAACCATTGGCATAAAAGAAAAAATTATTTTTCCTGAAATTTCTGCCGAAAGCGCTAAGAGTATTTTTGGTCTGGAAGTTTGCGTTAAAACTACGGCTAAGACCAAAGAAGAGGGAAGAGAATTGTTGAAGTTGATGGGATTTCCCATTTCGTCTGCGAGCCGATAGGCGAGCAGGAACGAAATGGAGAACCCAGCCCCCTAAGCCGTTGCTTAGAAAATTCAAAGGTAATGGATAAATATAAATGATTTTATAAATTTATCTTATCAGGTGACAGCTTAGGGGGCTGGGTTGACAAAATTGGCATGGCTCGAAAAGCATTAATTCTTAAAGCGCAAAGAAAACCTAAATTTTCTACTCGTCTTATCCGACGTTGTTTTCGTTGCGGGCGAAAAAGGGGTTATTTGCGAAAGTTTGATTTATGCCGGATATGCTTTAGAGAGTTAGCCAATAAAGGAGAAATTCCGGGCATAAAGAAAAGTAGTTGGTAAATTAGTATTTAGTATTTTGTATTTAGTTCCGTATTAAATACGGGACAAGATACAAGATACTAAATACAAGATAAAAAAATGACAGACCCAATTAGCGATATGTTAACTCGTATTCGTAATGCCCAAGCCGCCTTGCATCAGACGGTAATTGTTCCATTTTCTCAATTGAAGTTTAATTTGGTCAAGATTTTGGAAAAAGAAGGTTTTATCAACGAGGTTTCGGTCCGGGGCAGAAAAGTAAAGAAAAATATAGAAATTAAGTTAAAATACGAAAAAAACCAGCCAATAATCAGCGGCCTGAAACGAGTCAGCAAACCCGGCCAGAGAATTTACGCGGCTAAAGATGAGATTCGGCCAATAAGGCAAGGGTACGGCCTGGCTGTTATTTCCACTTCTCAAGGCTTAATGACTGATAAAGAAGCGAGGATAAAAAAGTTGGGAGGAGAGATAATTTGTGAGATATGGTAAATCAGCGAACAATGAACAGCGAACAGCGAACAGTATGATGTATGATTTTACTGTTCTCTGTTCTCTGTTCTCTGTTCTCTTTTATGAGTCGTATTGGTAAACAATTAATTAAAATTCCGGAAGGCGTAGAAGTAAAAATCAATGATTCGGTTATCACAATTAAAGGGCCGAAGGGAGAGTTGAACCAAAAAATTATTCCGGGATTTAAAATAGAGTTAAAGGATGGAAAAATATCCGTTGTCCCGATTAAAAAAAGCAAAAATACCCGATCTCTTTGGGGATTGATGCGATCTTTAATTTCCAATATGACGAAAGGAACAGTCGATGGATTTGAGAAGAAGTTAGAGATTGAAGGAGTCGGCTATCGGGCTTCTGTTTCAGGCGATAAACTGATTTTAAACTTGGGATTTTCTCATCCAATAGAGATTGAAGCCCCGAAAGGCATTGAATTTAGAGTAGATAAAAATATTATCACAGTTTCTGGAATAGATAAGCAATTAGTGGGTCAAATTGCCGCTGACATAAGAGCAAAAAGAAAACCAGAACCGTATAAAGGCAAAGGAATTCGTTATTTCGGAGAGGTTATTAAACGGAAAGCGGGCAAGAAAGCGGTTGCCGCGGGATAGAATTAAGAAACAAGAATTAAGAATCAAGATAAAATTTAAGTTTGATTTTATATCCTTAATTCGTAATTCTTAATTCTTGATTCTAATTTATGATAGATAAATTCGAGAAACGTTACAGACGTCATAGACGAGTTAGAGCGAAAGTCAAAGGGACTAAAGAGCGTCCTCGTTTTTCCGTTTTCCGCAGCGGCCGGCATATTTATGGACAATTGATTGATGATGAAAAAGGCCGTACTTTGATTAGCGCTAATGATTTAGAGTTAAGACCGAAGATTGAAGACCGGAGACCAAAGGTAAAAATTAAAAATAAAAAAATAGAAAAAGAATTATCAGGTAAAATCAGGATAGCCTATCAAATAGGACAACTAATTGCTAAAAAGGCCATGGAAAAAGAAATTAAAAAAGTAGTTTTTGACCGCGGGGGATATAAATATCATGGAAGATTAAAGGCGATGGCTGAAGGGGCAAGAGAAGGAGGACTGGAGTTTTGAAAATCCTAAATCCCAATATCCAATTTCAAATAAAATCTCAATGTCCAAATCCCAGATTTATTATTATTTGGACATTGGGATTCGGGATTTTATTTGACTTTGGGATTTTGAAATTTGACATTTATATTTTATGATTTCCCAAACTCAAGAAAAAACTGAATATGAGTCTAAATTATTAGATGTGGCTCGTGTAACTCGAGTGGTGGCTGGCGGTCGGAGATTTAGATTCCGGGCAACAGTTGTGGTCGGCAATCGCCGGGGCAAAGTTGGCGTTGGCGTGGCTAAAGGTCAGGATGTGAGTTTAGCGGTAGAAAAAGCTACGGCTGACGCCAAGAAACGGCTGGTTAAAATTTCCTTGTTAGAGGGAGGGATTTCTCATTCAACGAGCGCTAAATATGGCAGTTCCAAAGTTTTATTAAAGCCGGGCGCTAAGGGTCGGGGTCTGGTGGCTGGCGGAGCAGTACGAACGGTTTGCGATTTAGCCGGCATAAAAAATATTTCAGCCAAGATTTTGGGCCGGACGAAGAATAAACTTAATAACGCGAGAGCGACGATTGAAGCGTTAACAAAATTAAAAACTCCAATTCTGAAGAAATAGAATTTAGAATTCTGAATTTTGAATTTAGAATGAGAATATTGAATCAAGAATTTGGAATTTATTTTTCCTAAATTCCTTATTCTTAATTCTTATTCTAAGTTCTAAATTCCAGATTCAAGATTCTATTTTTATGCAGCTTCATCAATTAACCCCCATTCATCAGAAGAAATTTCGCAAACGCGTGGGCCGGGGCGGCAAGCGCGGCACTTATTCCGGCCGCGGCATAAAAGGCCAAAAATCCCGGGCCGGCAAAAAACCCCGTTTAACTTTGGCCGGCGGTGTTTTGCCGTTGAAGCGTTTTCCCAAGCAGCGGGGAGCCGGCGGTAAAACCGAAATAAAAAAAGGCGTGAAATTATCCAGATTGCGCCAAAAACCGGTAATTGTTAATCTTAAAGAGATTGAGAAAAAATTTAAAGACGGAGAGATTGTTTCTCCTCAAACATTGTTAGAAAAGGGGTTAGTCAAGAAAAGGGGAGGCAGAATGCCGGAAGTGAAGATTTTAGGAGAGGGGAAATTAAGCAAGAAAATAGAAGTTAGAAGTTTGAGGTTGTCAAAAAGCGCCAAAGAAAAGATTGAGAAGGCAGGCGGGAAAATTTTATTTGTGAGCGAGTGAGAGAAAAGCAAACAAGTTTGCTTTTCCGAGCAAGCGAAACAAATACAGGATAAACCTTTTATGATAAAGGCAATTATTTTTGACCTTAACGGAGTTTTTATTAAAGCTCCTAAATTAAGCGATAGATTTAAAGAAGAGTTTGGCATTTTACCGGATGAATTTATACCTGTTCTCAAATCTATATTAGTTAAAGTAAGAATGCCGAAGGCCAATGATTACTTTATCTACTGGAAGCCATATTTAGATAAATGGGGAGTTAATTTAACAAAAGAACAATTTTTTGATTTTTGGTCTAAGACTGAGAAAGAAAATCCAGAAATGATTGAATTAGCCAGACAAATAAAAAGTAAAGGCATTAAGATATTTATTCTTTCAAACAATTTTGTTGAAAGAGCGAATTATTATAAACAAAATTTTCCATTTTTAGAAGAAATATTTAATAAAATTTATTATTCTTTTGAAACTGGCTTTGTTAAACCAAATCCAGAAGCATATAAGAAATTATTAGCTGACAACAATCTTCAGTCAGAAGAATGCATCTATTTTGATGATTCAGCAGAAAATGTTGAAACAGCTAATAATTTAGGCATTAAATCTTTTCTTTTTGAGGGGGCTGATAAAACAAGGGGTATATTAGGTCTGTTGACAGTAAAATTTTGACGGGATAAGATTAAAACAGGAGATAAAAAATATGGCTAGTAAAATTACTCACAGTGGAATTACTTTATCAGAGCCTGCCTTTGGCGAAGGAGTGGTTATTTTAAGACGCCGTCTTTATGACAAAATGAGAGAAAAGATTCAGAAACTACAAGACGCTTTAAGAGAACAAAGGGAAATTGATGAAGTAAAAAAAATTATTGAAGAAGGGGAAAGAGATTTTAGAGAAGGTAAATTAAAACCTATTAAGTCATTATCTGACCTTGATTGATATACAATGTTGATTATTTATCCTTCTAAAAAATTTGAGAAATCTTATAAGCAATTACCGAAGCAGATTAAAATAAAAGCCAAACAGAAAGATTTAATTTTTAGAGAGAATCCATTTGATTCCAGATTAAAAACTCATAAATTAAAGGGAGAATTAAAAGAGTGTTATGCGTACTCGGTTGATTATTCTTATCGAGTACTTTTTCATTTTATTAACAGAAAAACAGTTTTATATTTAGATATTGGCACACATAGAATTTATCAATAAACATGCGCTGGCATCAAAAAATCATTCAAATTTTTAAAATAAAGGACCTGCGGAAAAAGATATTGTTTGTCTTGATGATTTTGGTTATTTTCCGCATAGCCGCCAATATCCCGGTGCCGGGCATTGACGCGGAAAGATTGCGGCAGTTTTTCGGAGCCAATCAATTATTCGGCCTTTTAAATATCTTTACCGGCGGAGCCATGGAAAATATGTCTATTGTCATGTTGGGTTTAGGTCCTTTTATTACCGCGACGATTATTATGCAGCTTTTGACTATGATTTTTCCCCAGCTGGAGGCGCTCTATAAAGAGGAGGGGGAGGCCGGCCGGCAGAAATTTAATCAGTACGCCAGAATGCTGACTGTTCCGTTGGCCGCGCTTCAATCTTACGGGATGCTGGTTCTGTTAAGCCGGCAGAATATTTTAGGCGCTCTTTCGTCTCCGCAATGGATTATTTCTATTTCTATAATTACAGCCGGCGCTTTATTTTTAATGTGGCTGGGCGAACTGATTTCTGAAAAAGGCATTGGCAACGGCGTTTCTTTATTGATTTTTGCCGGTATCGTCGCCCAGGTGCCGATTTCTGTCAGAGAAATAGTTATTGCTTACGACCCTTCAAAAATACCGTCTTACCTTGCCTTTCTTGTCTTGGCTTTAGTTATCACGGCCAGCGTGGTCTATATCACCGAGGGTCGGCGCAACATTCCGGTTTCTTACGCTAAAAGAATACGCGGCCGTCGGATGTACGGCGGCGTTTCCACTTATCTGCCTTTAAATGTCAATCCGGCCGGCGTTATCCCAATTATTTTCGCTTTGTCAATTATGCTTTTTCCCGGCTTGGTGGCTAATTTTATGGCTGCTTCAAATGTGGTCTGGCTGGCTAACGCCGCCCGTTTTATCGGCGCCTTTCTCCAAAACCCCTGGTTTTACGGAATATCTTATTTTATCTTAGTCGTCCTTTTTACTTATTTTTATACAGCCGTTACCTTTGACCCGAAAAATGTCGCCGATAACCTGCAGAAAATGGGCGGTTTTATCCCGGGCATCCGGCCGGGTAAATCCACCTCGGATTTCCTTTATTTTATTTTGAATCGGGTTTTGCTCTTCGGCGCTATTTTTTTGGGCACCGTGGCGGTTCTCCCTTCGGTTGTTCAGGGAGCGACCGGCATCGCGGCTTTTGGGTTTGTTATCGGCGGCACCGCGCTTTTGATTGTCGTTTCCGTGGTTTTGGAAACAGTGCGGCAGATTGAATCGCAGTTGGTGATGAGAGAATATGAAGGATTTTAAGGGCTTGGCCTAAAAATTCAAGCCCGTCAGGGCGTAGAATTTTTAGCTGCCAAACCTTAACCGAGCACTCAGGGTAAAATACCAGCTTACACCTTTTATCAAGGTTCGTTGATTGACAGCAAAAGTTTGATAATCTATGCTGAGTGCTCGGTGCTCCATTTTGTAGCGAAATTTTGTTCGCTCCAAAGTGGAGCTCCAAAATTTCGACAAAATGGGCAAAGTAATCATCCTTATCGGTCCGCCCGGCTCGGGCAAAGGCACCCAAGCGGAATTATTGGCCGAAAAATTGGGCTTATTTTATTTTGAGACAAGTAAAATTGGGGAGGCCAAATTAAAGCAAGCCAAGAAAGGCGACTGCGTAGTTATTAACGGTCAAAAATATTCTTTAGCTCAAGAAAAAAAGCTTTCTGAAAAAGGCATTCTCTGGACGCCGGAGGTAGTTGCCTTTTGGGTTAAGCAAGAAATAGAAAAATTATCTAATCAAGGTAAAAGTTTAGTTTTGGCCGGTTCACCGCGGACTTTATACGAAGGAAAAGAACTTATTCCGCTTCTTAAAAAATTATACGACCCGAAAAATATTCAGATTATTTTAATTAAGTTGAGCAAAGAACAAACGATTTGGCGAAACACCAGAAGAAGAATTTGTTCAGAGTGCCGTCGTCCGATCTTTCCTTCAGAAGAAACTAAAAAACTTACTCAATGTCCTAAGTGCGGCGCTAAATTAGTTGTCCGGGAAGACGACAAAAAAGAAACTATTAAAGTGCGGCTAAAAGAATACGAAGAAAGAACAAAGCCACTGATAGAGTATTTTAAAGAAGAGGGGTTAAAAATAAAAGAGGTGG
>MHMZ01000022.1 GCA_001819555.1 Candidatus Portnoybacteria bacterium RIFCSPHIGHO2_02_FULL_39_12
TCTTTCAAACATTTTCTATTCCCCCGAAAGCATTAAAATCCGCTTCATTTCCCGCCAAAGCGAGGGCGTTGTCCTCGCAGAGCGAAGCCCAGTCCCGCCATTGGCGGGGCTGGGCGAGCGAACCCTATCATCTTCAAAATCCGAGTTCGTATCTAGTTTCTTGGCTCCGCGGGCAGGACTCGAACCTGCAACCCACTGGTTACACTTATCCCTAAATTGCTTTAAGGTGCGGACTATATCATCCCCCTCTTTTTGATCAAAAAGAGGGGGCGAGGCGCTTCCCCCATATCAATATGGAGTACTCTTATAAAAAGATAGTCTCTACGCCTTCCCTGCTGTAAAACAGGACTTGGCTCGGGATTATCCTCACTTCTTTATGAAGGAGGACTTCCCCGATTTCACCTCGTTTTTCAATCCGTCTTTCGACGGAAAGCTGCAATATTTTCACAGCCAGTTGCTCTACCATTGAGCTACCGCGGAATATTTAAATCAAGGAATTTTCTTCCTTGACCCGATTTTAAGAACTTTTCTTTTAAAAAACTTTCCCTTACTCAATTTCCTCTTTTAATTTATCAAACTGGCCGGTTTCTTTTAAGTATCCCCTTATTTTTTCAAGTATTCTTTCTTTTCTTTGGCGGATGGCCTCGCGGCTGACTCCAAATTCATCACCCACTGCTTGAAAAGTATGTTCCGGATAATCTATACCGAATAACATCCTTATTATTTTCATCTCCTTGTCAGATAAATTCAGCGCTTTATCCGAACCCAATTCCGCGACCAATAATATTTTATCGGTTATTTCTTTAGCTGCTTCCCCGACTAACCGTTTTTCAGGGTCTTGAGCGTAAGAATGCTCTGTGTCAGCCAGCTTTTCCTCTAAAGATACCCCTTTTTCTCCCCGGTGTGTTGTTTGCTCCAAAGAAATTGGTTCTTTCTGAAGCGCAAAGTATTCGGGGATTTCTCTAGTTCTTTCTTTATCAATCTTTGTCTTGTAACTTTCTATAAGACGGTTATGTGTTCTTTGAATTAATACTTCTTCTTCATTTTCTGTTAATGATAATGAACCCTTTATTTTTAATTCTTTCCTTAATTTTTCTTCTTCTTCCTTATAAATATGATAAATAGGAAAAAGATAATGGGGAATTTCAATCAATCCCTGTTTTTCCGTAACAGTGGTTTTAATTTTATTCTTAATACATTCAGAGGCGTAAGTGGAAAACTTAATTCCCTTATCAATATCAAATTCTCTGGCTGCTGATATTAAAGCTATATTGCCTATCTGGATTAAATCAAGCTGCTGCTCCTGATATTCTTTAAATTCTTTGTTTGTAACCGACAGCGCCAATCTTAAATTAGCGCAAACCATTTTATTGACCGCTTCATTGCCTTGTTCAATAATTTCAGGATTCTGTTTCCCTCTTTCTTTTTCAATTTCTTCTCTGGCGGCGTTAATTTTCCTCCCCAAAGATTCTTCTTCCGCCTGGGTTAATAAAGGAAATTTGCCGATTTCCAGCCGGTATAAAAAATAGATTCTCTCTTTTAGCAAAGGGAATAATTCCGATGTTTTGTCCGGCTTTTCTTTATTTGGTTTTCGGGGTGTGGATTCAAAAGAATTTTTAATTTTTTCGGGCATGGAGTTTTTGGTCTTTACTTATTCACTTTTAATCATACTAAATTTATCTTTAAAAAACAAGTTTTTTCTTAAGAGTCCAATAATGCCCTTAGAGTTTTTTCGGCGCATCTTGGCCAGGAGAATTTTTGGGCTTGTTCCAGTCCCCTTTTGATTAAATCTTGGCGCATTTGTTCATCTGTCAGCCCCCGATAAATCGCTTGGCTGATTTCATCAATGTTTTTTGGGTCCTGAACATAAATAGCCGCCTCGCCAGCCACTTCGGGAATAGAAGCGGCCGGATTAGTGATAACAGGCACGGCCGAAGCCATTGCCTCTAAAATGGGTAGGCCAAAACCTTCATAATCAGAAAGCCAAATCAATAAATCAGCCGCGCTGTAAAGAAAGGTCAAATCTTCTTCGCTTGAATAATCTTTTCGTAAAATTACCTGACGATTAAGGTTTTGATTAACTTGAGAAATTAAGCCGTCTATATCAATAAACCCCGCGCCTTTTAAGGATTGCGCTCTGCGCAGAATTTTTTTTATCCTCGAAAGGCGCGGGGTAAAGGGTGAAGTATGGTTAACGCCGATAATTAAAAATTGATAATCTGGCAATTTGGAAGTCAGGTTTCCAAAGGCCTGGATGATTTCCGGCAGATGTCGGCGGTTAAAAATTGAACCAATATAAAAAATGAATTTATCTTTAATTTGATATTTTTCTTTTATGCGGGAAGAGAGACTTCCCGTCTGGCTATAAAAGCATTCATCAGCGGCCAAAGGAATGACAAAAACTTTATCGGGGCTAACCTGATAGTATTTTAAAATCTCTTTTTGGCTGAATTCCGAACAGGTAAAAATAACCGCGGCCTTTCTGGCGGAAATTTTAGAAACTTTTCTAAGAAGAATTTTATCTAAAAAACTAGGCCAGTTGTAAAGTTCTGGTCGGGCTTCATAAATGATATCATGAAGAGCCAAAGCGATTTTTTCTTGATAAAATAAAGGAGCGATATAGCCGGGGCAAAATAAAATCTCCGCTTTATCTTTTTTAGCCGCCCGCGGCAGAAGATAATGTGTAAAAAGCGCGTTGCTTTGCCAGCCAAAAGGCGCTTTGAGAATCTTCTTTTTAAATCTATCAGGGTCTGACCCTGAAGGGTCCGACCCTGATAGATTTAATAGATCATCTGGAATTTCTTTTTTGAAATAAAGAGTGAATTTCAGACCTTGAGGCAAATCAAATTTAGCCCACTCTTTAAGCAGATTGATAAGATAACGGCCCACCCCGGTGCGCCGGCCTTCTAAATTGTGGCCGTCAATTCCAATAATCATATCTTCCCTCGTTTGCCTAAATAAAAATCCCTTATGCCTAATAAAATATACTTAGCCCAAACTCGTTTTTTGGGCAAGAAAATCAGCTTAATGATTTGTTTGGTTATAATCCCAAAACTCATTAGATAAGCGTTTAAACGCATAAAAAAAGAGCCGTTTTTTTGAATCAATAATAAACTATTTCTTAAATGATAGTAAATATAAGAAGGAGAACCCTCTTGAGCGCCGCGAGAACACTTATGCCAAATTTTAGCTTGCGGCGCAAAAACGCATTGATAGCCGGCTTTTTGAGCCCGCCAAGACCAATCCGCATCTTCGTAGTACAAAAAATAATCTTCATCAAGTAAACCAATTTTCTCTATCGCTTTTCGCTTTATTAAAAGGCAGCAGCCGGTAATATAATCAACATTCCTTATTCTGTTATATTGCCCGTTATCTATTTCATTTAGGCCGAGATGAGCGCCTTTTATTAAAAAAGGGCTTATTTTGCCGCCGGCAAACCAGATTCTTTTTGGCTCGTCATAAAAATAAATTTTAGAACCAAGCAAGCCAATCTTTTTATCGCTCTCCCCTGCTTTAACTAATTCTTTTAAAAATTCTTCATCAACCACCGTATCATTATTTAAAAGTAAAACATAATCCGCGCCTTGTTTCAAAGCGTATTTTATCCCTACATTATTTCCGCCCGCAAACCCCAAATTCTCCTCGTTATAAATAACTTCTAATTTAATTGGAAATTGGAAATTGGAAATTGGAAATTTTTTAGATGAGCCATTGTCAATCACCACTACTTGATAATTCGGATAGTCGATTTTTTCAAGCGATTCCAAACATTCTAAAGTGTCGGCTAAATTATTCCAATGTAAAATGATAATAAAAACCTTGGGCATATTACAATTCAAGGACAGTTTTGGGCTGCCCTTGAAGCTTTCTTCCTGACATATAATCTATCCTCTTGCGATGACGATAGATTGTTTCTTATTCAACAACCAATGTACCCGTCATTCCAAAATGTCCGGCTCCGCAAAAAACACTGCAACGAAATTGAAATCTTCCAGTTTTAGAAGCGACAAACTCAACTTTTTCTGTCCGGCCCGGCTCTAAATCCGCTTTAACATCAAATTCCGGCAAAGAAAATCCGTGTTTAACATCAACGCTTTTGATATTCAAAATAACTTTGGCGCCTTTCTTTACTTTAATGGTTGCCGGCTCAAAAGACCATTGCCGGGCAGTCATATCAATTCTCTCTATTGAGCCGGTTTCTTTATTTGTTTTCCTGCTGGCTTCTTTATCTTCTGTTTCTCCTTCATCTTCATTTTCTTTTATCTCTTCTTGTTTTTCGTCTGTTTTATTAATTTCTTCTTTTTTGTCTTCTTGGGATTTTATGCTGGCCGGCATTTCCAGCCGCGCTTCTTTTTTCTCTTCAAGCCGCTCAATTTTTCTGATTTTTTTCGCTTTTTCCAATCCCTTTTCTAAAATATCTTTTTTCTCCTCTATGGATTTTTCAGAAAATTCTTCATCTTCTTCTTTGGCTTCGGTCACTCTCTCAAGATAACGAGTTAATTTATCAACAATCCTTTCAGAAATTTTAAAGTGTCTAAGGGCTTCTTGAAAATCGGCTTCTTTAAAAAAATTTTCGGCTTTTAAGAGCTCTGCTTTGCCTGCTTCAAACAATTCTTCAATGTCTTGGGGCGCGGTTTCGCCGAATGATTTGATTTTTTCTTCAAGTTGAGCCAAATCTTCCTTTAGATTATCAATTTTTTCCGGCAGTTCTTCTTTACCTTCCGAGATTCGCTCAACGGAGCGCCGGGCGTTATTGATGTTTCTTAAAGCGGCCGCGGCCTGGCCAAACGCCTCGCCAAAGCGCGATTCCCCAAAAGCCGCTTTTGCCTTTTTTAAATGTTCCTTTGTCCGAACCAACAGCTCGTCAATATTTTGAGTTATAGAAACTCCTTCTTCTTTTAATTGGCTCAATTCTTCTTCTGTTTTAGAAATTTTTTCTCCGACTTCTCTTATAATTTTTTCCGCTTCTTCTTTTAGGTCCAGCTTATTTTCATGAATTTTTTCCAGCGCTTCTTCAGTAGTCGGCGCTTCCATTTTTAATTCCTTTCTGGTTTCTAAAATTGATTTAATCGCCTCTTTTCTCGTTTCGGTGATTTTATCGCGCAAATCCTTCAAGTCATCCCGCGATTCTACGGCTAAAACGCCGCCCTCAAGAATCTCTGTCTTTTTCTCAATAATATTTTCCAGCTTCTCTTTGAGGGCTTCGTCTTCAATTTCTTCAAGCCGCTCCTTTCTCTCTTCAAGCTGGTCTTTAAGCCGGCTTAAACTTTTTTGGATAATGGAACCAAGTTTTTCTTCCGAAATAAATCCCTTTTCTTTTTGTTTTAACAAAATTTCGCGATGCTTTTCAATTTGTTCCTGGATATTTTCAAACCTCTTTTCTATTTTTTCTTTTACTTTTTCCGGCACTCTTTCTATCACTTTTTCCAGCACTTCTTGCCGCTTAAGGGAAAAATTATTGAATTTCTCCATTAGCCCTGAAACATTGCGATTCTGGGAATCCAATTTCTCCGCCCCGCTGTTTGCCTCATTGGCTCCGGCTTCGACATCGGCCTCCAGTTTTTCTAAAATATCCGTTCTTGACGGAGCTTTTTGGGAAACATCGTTTAATTCGGCCAGCCGTTCTTCGGTGATTTCTATCTTAATTTCCGTTTTTCTAACCGAATTAAAAGTCAAGATATTAACCTTGGCCCAGTCGCCAAGACGGTCAAGGAAATAAAACGGGCTGGTTGGCGTTAAGCCCGGTTCAGGCAATTCCGCTTCTTCTTGGGCCAGAGCAACGCCCGAAAAAGAAAATACAGCGGCCATCAAGGCAATAAGAATGATTGTTTTATGTTTCATATTTAAACATTATCGCGCTGTTCCCAAAAAAATCAGAGCTCGGCTGATGCTTTTGGACTCAACGCAATAAATCGCACTTTATAACATCTTAACACAAACAGCAAAACCATGACAATCCCCTTTGCCTGCACATGATGAGATACATAGGTGACACCCATAGAATCAAGAAATATGCCAAAAACGATTGATTCAGATGGTGTTGTCTATTATGATAGAGCGG
>MHMZ01000023.1 GCA_001819555.1 Candidatus Portnoybacteria bacterium RIFCSPHIGHO2_02_FULL_39_12
TTCCGTCTGCTATACTAAAAATAAATCTAGGTGATAAACTATGGTTTGCCAATTGGTTTACCGTAACAGAAGAGTCCTCTTTTTCTTAAGGAGGTCTCTTTTTTATTCTAAAACTTTAATCTTTTCCCCTTCTTCTTTAATTTATAAACCACATGCAGAGGGAAAAATTCAAAATAGTCCTTATCGTCAAACCAAGCGCACTTAAAACTATGAAGCCGCAATGAAGTCAAACGCGATAAAGCCAAAGCATAAAGAGTTAATTGGTCTACTGGCTTGGTTTTGGCCGCACTGGGCTTAAAATCCATAATATGAACCAGACCGTTGCGCAGCTGAATAATATCAATATGGCCGGTAATCACCTCGTCTCTTTTAATTTCTAAAGGCACATTAAAATTAAGCATCAGCCGGAAATGGTCTAAGTCGTCTTTGTCCAATAAAACCGGCACTTCGCAGGCCAAAGTCGTTGAATCGCAGAACAAAGCAAATCTCTGCATCGCCTGATGCCGCTCTTTGTTGTTGGCCACGGCCTGCATAACGAATCTGGCCATTTCATTAGCTCGATTTTCTTTTCTAGTAATTCTGACCTGGTCTAAATTAAAGATATTTTTAAATTCCGAAGCCCTGACATTGCTTTCTCTAAAAACCTGATGAGGGCATTCAGCCATAATCAGCTCTAAAAAATCTTTAATGGCTTTTTGTTTGTAATTTTTAAAGTCCTCTTCCAAAAGACAGTTGGTCTTAAAGCGATGATATTTAAAGTCGTAAATTTGCTGATGAAATAAACGTTGCTCGGCGACCATTTCTTTCAAATCCATCTCACCATTGTCCAGTTTTATTTTTAGATACTGACGCATCCGGGAAAAAGGCGTAAAACGCTCGTAGTCTTTGAGCCAGCTGACAATGGTTTCCGGGACAACTTTCAAGCCATATTCCCGCCTAATTTTTTCCGCAATGGCCCCTGGCTCTAAAAACTGATTAAACCAAATCAGGGCTTTTAAAATAACTGAAATCGGATAAGTCCGGCCCTTGGTCACCAAGGGAGTAAATTTTTTCTGACAGCGGTTGCAGAAAAAGACCTGAATTTTTTCATGCTTTTTTATCCGCCAACCGGTTTTGACAAAATCAGTCCCTTGGCAATAAGGGCATTGAGAAACTGATTTAAGTTGAGCCAGAGGAATCTTCTTCACTAATTTCTAATTAACACCTAAAAGTTTGAGGAGCCTCGCTCCTAAATTCCTAAGGAGCGAGGCTCCTCAAACTTTTTTATCTCTTAAATACCTTTGCCCAAGCCCGCTTGAGATTAATAATTCTCCATTTAGTCCGCTGATACCTTTTTAAAATAGCCGAGTTCTGTTCGCGGAATTCCTCGCTATTGACCAAGGCGTTTAAAAAATCAAGTTTGGCCATAATCATATTGATGGTATAAGCGCTTTTTTCCAGTTTGCGGTCAGCTAAATCAAAATCGGTGAATTTATCGCCGTAGCTTTCCACAATCAATTTAGGCGTGATTTTTGACATTTCTTTAAGAATATTAAGCTCGCTTTTGACATCGTTGTCATCTTGATATTTCTTCGGCGGCTTTAGACCAAAAATCTCGGCTGACAATTTAGTCGCTTCCTGATAGACTTCTAAGTCCCTGAAACTTTTTACCGGCGAACGAACCCTAAATTTCTGATAAGCCATATTTCTTATTTAGAGGTCGTGGTTGAAAGGACGACCCTTAATTTTTTAAAGCTTGAGGAGCCTCGCTCCTTAGGAATTTAGGAGCGAGGCTCCTCAAGCTTTACAGAATCGCCGGCGCTATCCGTGGTGCTGCTCGTTTCAGAAGTAGTCTCGGAACTTATCACGGGCGTGCTCGTGGCTTCCTCCGGCTCTGAATTTAAATCAATAGTCCATTCAGAGGTCGTGGTTGAAAGGGCGACCCCTGAATCATCGGTCCCTGAAGCATCAACAGAAATCTTCCCCTGCACTATCCAGTAATCAAAAGTCAAAAGGTTGTCAGTTGCTTGAGTTAAGCAAATAGTAAATGACTCGCTTTCTTTCTTATCGCAAATCCACCAGTTGTTGCCGCCCAAATTGGAAGTAAAGGTAACAAAAATCTTGGAATTATTTTTAACTTTGCTGTTGGCTATTATAGCATACTTTGAAAGAGCCGTCACTTCTCCATCGCCCATCACTTCGCCCTGTCCCTCTGGCAGAGTAATCTGGCCGCCGGAAACAATTTCTAAGTCCTTTGCTTTTATTTTTTCCACCACCAAAGCGCCGGTCTCATCAATAACTAATCCCAGACCGGCTAACTGCTGTCTCAATAATTCTGATGTGTCAACCATTAATAACTGGCCGTCGCTCTCCTGTGTCATTGCGAGCGAGCCGTCAGGCGAGCGAAGCAATCCCGTGGCTAATTCCGCCTTCAGTTCCTCCACCTCCAAAGCCAAACTCTTTAAGCCGGCCGCGATAAAACTGGTGTAGTCATACAAGCTCACTGACCGGCCGCCCGGACTTAAAACATCTTTTGGCGCTTCCTCGGCAATCAGACCAAGATTGGTGTTGGACTGGAGCAGCTCCAATGGAGCAGTTCTCGGAGAGAACTGCTCCATTGGAGCTGCTCCAGTATCTGACTTCCACCTGTATCTCGCCACCTTCATTCCTTTAATCTCTTCTAAAATATCATCATATTCCCGCTCCTCTAAATAAGTGATGTCAGTTTTATAATCGCGAGAAGAATAAACACTCCAGCCATCAGCAATGGCATCACCCTTACCTTGGCCAATAGTTAAGATATTGGTTGGCGTCGTCGTGGCAATGCCGATATTGCCGTTAGCGTCAATAACCATTGCCGGAGTTGAGGTTGAATTAAACAACGAAAGGACACTCGGGCTTGAAGTGCCGGCCCCGGTCAAATCAAAAACCGCGTTTCTTAAATCCACTTTCGCGTTGAGTTCTAAAATAGATTTAGTCAAAAGCGCCGCCATCTGGTCATACTTTACTCCGTGGATTTGTCCGTCTTTGTAGGTTACAAACATCGGGTTAATCTGTTCCATTTCTTCGGCGATAAATCCGAGTTGTCCTCCCTGTTCTTCCGGCCTGTAATCGGTTTTCCAGTTAAAAGTAACCGGCCTTAACTGTTTGAGGGTCTCCAAACCCAAACCTAAATCCGCGACATTTGTTTTGTATCGCAGAGACGAACCGGAACAGGTTGTCGCTTCTGACAATAATCCGGCAGCGCTGGCGCAGACATAATAATTAGCGCCGGTGCCTAAAGTGCCGATGGTGACATTGCCGTTTGAATTGTCAAATGATAGTGTTGTTCGCGCACTGGATACCTCTCCAGCGCCAGCGCCTGTCCTAAAATAAGTACTACCGCCATGATTATCTATATATGTACTCCCGCCAGATGTTTGTATTCGCACCCCATCTATACCAGCTGCTCCCACATCGCCAATTGGTGACATATCAATAACACCAGCCACATGCAACTTTCCTGATGGCGTCGTCGTCCCGATGCCGACGTTGCCGTTGGGATCTATTGTCATTTTTACAGCCGGAACAGTCGCGGCATTATTATCATCATCATGAACTAAAAAATCTATACCACCTCCTAAATTAGCATTATTTGTTATTCTAATTTCACCAAGAGTCGTATTTGGCCTGGTTACTTTGATTCCTGTATAGTCGCCGTTTGCTTCGGGGGTAAACGCCATGCTTATTTGGGATACATTTTTATTTCCTGAAATACTTAGAATTTCATTTGGCGTCGTCGTCCCGATGCCGACGTTGCCGTTCATCACCGTTAAATCATTAGCGATGTAGAATGACTTGGAGGTGGTGGCGCTGCCGTCAATGGTGAGATTCCCTCCAATATGCCCCGCGCCCTGAACAAATAGTTCAGTCGTTGAAGCGGTGCCTCCGATGAACATTGATTTAGTGGTGGTGGCGCTGCCATCAATTCTAAAATTAGCCTGAATACTGGAAGAAGCGGTGAGAAAAATTCCTTTAGTGGAAGTAGTAATCATAGCGTCTAAAGGAGAGCTGTATTCCCAAGCCGCGCCGCCGCCCGTGCCAGAACCAATATCAGCCCAAGCGCCGCCTGAATGTTTGAATTGAATTTGTCCGCTGGTGTCTCTTAATCCATAACCGTTAGTGCCTGATGTGGCTCCGAAATTAAGGTATCTGTTCGCGCCTGAAATAATCGCGTCTCCATAAACATCAAGTTTCGCAAGCGGACTCGTCGTCCCGATGCCGACGTTGCCGGTGTTGATTAAAACATTTCCATTGCTTCTGACTTCTAACAAATCATCGTCAGTGGAACTTCCTACCTTGAACAATGTTTCTGTTCCGCCTGAAGACCTGACGACCTGTAAGAACGAATTTGGCGTGGTGGTTCCAATCCCGACCCGACCGGAATTAACCGTTAAATCATTGCCAATGTAGAAGGACTTGGAAGTGGTGGCGGAACCATCAATAGTCAGATTGCCTCCGATATGCCCCGCGCCCTGAACAAACAACTCGGTAGTTGAAGCAGTGCCTCCGATGTACATTGACTTGGTGGTGGTGGCTGCGCCGGAAATATATGTATTATGCGCCACAATATCATTGCCGATGAAGTTGTGCGTGCCTTCAACTTCTATGTCATAGACCTGTTCTTGGCCAACCCGTTCTATAGATGTAATCTTATCCCACTTGACATCAGTTTCAACGTTGGTATATTGAGAGTATATGGCTGAATTACTACTTAAAGAAAAATTATTGCCTTTATCAAAAGTGCCTTCTTCGTTCAGAGAACGGCTAAAAGGCGTATTAAGAATAATAGACAAAAGCGGCCAGACATACGGACTCTTTTTAGACAAAGAATCCACTGAAGAACTGTTGGAAGATTTTGAATATTCCTCGCCCGCATTTTGGGAAGAAATTGAAAAATCAAGAAAGTCCGGTATTGTATCTTCAAAATCAATTGAGCGCCGGCTTAATTTATGATTAGTTATAGTTTCACCAAATACGCTCACCAACAACTCCGCAAACTTCCTATACAAACTCAACAAAGAATTATTAAAAAGATTAAATTCTACATCGCCACTGGCCAACCTCTTCATTTTGCCGATTCTATCAGCGGCGCTAAAGGAAAAGTCTACCGCTTCCGTATTGGCGAATACCGAGCGGTTTTTGATTGGCTGGACGGACATATCAGAATTACTAAGGTTGCTATAAAGCCGCGAGCTTACTAAATTAATTTTATCTTTTGCCTGCTGGCTGTTAAGTTTATCCGCTATTAAATAATAATAATTATGAACAATATTACTAATATTATGACCAATTTTTATATCCTCGGCGCTTTGATTATTATTGCCTTTGCGCTGGTTATTCTGGTCGCTAAAAAGCAGAGGTAATTCTGACACGGCAATTTCCATTCCCTCTTTAAGATAAGCGACCTTTTTCCAGCCCTTTTGGGTAAAATAAGGATGATTAGCTGTTGTTCTGATTGTCTTGCCTGATTGAGTGGTGAGTTTGTAAATTTCCTTTACCCCCATATCCATTAAAGCGTTAACCCGGCTCCAGACCAGTTGGCCGGTTTTTTCGTCTAAGGATTG
>MHMZ01000024.1 GCA_001819555.1 Candidatus Portnoybacteria bacterium RIFCSPHIGHO2_02_FULL_39_12
CCTTATGAGGTTATTAAGAGATATCGGGAACAAAAAAAGCGCCGAGGCGCAAGAAAGAATTAAAAATCAGGGTGTTCGGATTGAGCCCTGACGGCGGGTCAAGCTCTAACACCTCTTCATAACACAGAATTGATTCCTCCCAAAGCCCTAGGTTATTTAAAAGATTTCCCCTTACCTCTATTAAAGCAATATCTTTTGGATTTGCCCTCAATCTGAATTCACATAATTTTAAAGCGGTTTCTACTTGTCCAGCCGTGGCTAATTTCAACATCAATGTAAAGGCGAGCTCTTTTTTAATGTTTTCTCTGACTGCTTTAAAAGAACTTAGATTTTCTTTCGTCCTTTTTAAGGCCTCAAGATAATAATCTAATGATTTCTTATAATCTTGGAGTTTAAAATAAACTCCACCTAAACTTCTGAGCATTTCAACCGACAGGGCAGGGCTCTTTTTAATTTCATCTTGCGATAAAAGATACAGAAATATTGAGAGCGCTTCTTTAAATTTACCCTGTTCAAAAAGGGTAATTCCTTTTAAATGATTTTGATAAAGTCTTCTGGTTTCTGATTCCTGTTGTTTTTTTATTACTTTTTCCCAAGCTATCTTTTTCTTCTTAACCATTCTCACCTTTTTGACCATTTTTCCTTTTCCTCCCTTTGTTATCCTATTTTTGTAAGGAACTGTTAAATTGCAAACCATTTTATGAGCGCTAAATAATATTAACTTCTTTTTTGAATTAATTCAATAGTTTGGTCATAAATATCTTTTTAATTATTTAAAAAGAAACAAAATAGTTGAAATAAAGAGATAATTTTTGTATAATACTTGTGATGTTTAAAGTTTCTCCATCAGCTATTGGTTACCTTTCAGAATGTCCGCGCTGTTTATGGCTTTTTGCCAATGAAGAAGTCAAGCGGCCGCGAGGCATTTATCCTTCTTTGCCGGACGGCATGGATAATATATTCAAGGCCTACTTTGACGAATACAGAAAAAAGGGCGAATTGCCGCTGGAAATTGCCGGGAAAATTGACGGGCGATTGTTTGACGATATGGAGAAGCTAAATATTTGGCGAAATATTGATTTTGGCCGGGGCGGCTTAAGAGCTGAATTTCCTGAATACGACATTTTATTGGCCGGAGCCATTGATGAGCTTTTGGTCGCGCCGGACAAAAAGTATATTATTTTTGATTTTAAGACCCGCGGCTATCCGACTAAAGAAGACACTCATGAGCATTATCAGCATCAATTAGACCTTTATACTCTTCTTTTGGAAAAAAATGGTTTTGAGCCGGCTCCTAATGGTTATCTTCTTTTTTTCTGGCCGGAGAGATATAAAGAGAGAATAGTCAACTTTAAAACAGAATTAGTGGAGATGGCGGTGAATCCTTCTCGCGGCCGTGAAATTTTACAACAGGTGCAGGAAATTATCAAAGGCGAAAAGCCGGCTGTTCACAGCCAATGTGAATATTGTCGGTATCGGGAATTTTATGGAAGCAATTAGAAATAGATTATTGCCTGAACGAGCGAAGCCCGCTTCGCCTGCGAAGCGAGCGAGCGAGTCGAAGGCTAAGACCCTTCGACTTTGCTCCCTGCGGTCGCTCCGCTCAGGGAATAAATTTAGTAGTTTATTAGAATTATGGCAATAATTAAAAAGAAAATTTGGCCAAAATATTTTGACTTGGTAAAATCAGGCAAAAAGAAATTTGAATTAAGATTGGCTGATTTTAAAATAAAAAAGGGCGATTGGACAGAAAAAAGAAATTGAGAAAAAGGGGTTATATGTGATTGAATTATAAATTATGAAAAAAGGACGGATAAGGCAGACGGAATTGCATCGGCGCCAAAAGCGCCGGGAAAAGCTCAAAAAACTGCGGGCTAAATTTGCTTTGGCCAAAAATAATGAAGAAAAAGAAAGGATTTTAGAAAAAGTGCGGCGGATGGCTCCCTGGCTTTTATCAACGGAATTTTTAAAGCCATTGGAAAAAGAAAAATGAAGCTCCACGGGCAAGCCCGTGGTATCCTCACTTTACGGTCAAGCCCTTCGGGCTTGCCCGTGGTGCGAAATCTTCACCCCGCACCTTTTCTACAATTGAATCCGCAGAAAAACAACAGAGGTATAGGAGAGATGCGATCGCTGTCTTCGGAGATTTCATCAGTAGAAAAGGTGCGGGGCAAGCCGAAGACCATTCATCCGCGGGTAAACCCGTGGTCTTCTGGTGCGTGGATAAATCTTTTAAAGGATAAGCCCATCAAAAATTATATGCGCAAATTGATTAAATATATTTTTGGATTCAACGGACCAAAAACCGAAGAATCGGCTGACGAAACCAGCCGGCGGCTGATTGATTTTGTTTTAAAATCGGCTTTTGAAGTTTTTAAAGACGAAGAGTTCCGCCGCTATTTTAATTTTTTTCGCCAGAGAGAAGAAGAACAGGACCGCCTTTTTAACGAGTTGGGCGTGACCGGTCTTTGCCTTCTTTTATTTGCTCTTGACGATATCTATTTAAAGAGCCATGATAAGATACATTTTTGGCGAGAGGTGCGGCAGAAAACGCCGCAGATGTTTCAGGGGTGGCTTAAAGAATTAGGCATTCATAGAAAGCATATTTCCCCTTGGGGAAAATTGATTAAGATGCGCTACCAAGAATATCAGATAGACAGAAAAGAAGTGCGTCAAGAATTAGAAAAGCATGACAAGGAATTTTCGGCTTATGAGGGGGAGGCGGCTAAAAGCGCTTATGTTCGTTTTATGGCCGTCGCTATCGGCGCCATCCACCATTTAAGACGAGGAAAGACGAATCCAAAAGATCCGTTTTTCAGCCATCTGCGCACTTGGCTAAGTATTTTAGATATTCAATTAGAAAAAGAGATTTTAAGAGGATAAGCGAGATAAGCGAGATAAGTAAATTAAGTAAATTAAGCTTATCTTGCTTAATTTACTTATCTTGCTTGATTTACTTACTTGAACAATTTATTTAAAAAATCAATTCAGGAATATCAAAAAGGCCGGGATTTGGTTTACGAACTCAAAAAACATTCAGACCGGATTAGGACAAAATCAAAAAAGGCGATCGCCCTCTTAAGAAGGGATAATTTAAGGGAGAGCCAAGAAGTCATTGAAGAGATAGAGAATATTTTTAAGACAGCTAATAAACTGATTCAAAAAAATTTGGATTTGGTTAATGCTGGATTTTATAAAGAGGCGGTTGAGGAGTATATTGAGGCAAAAGTTTTTTATGATTTTTTAAGTCAGAGCCCTGAAAAGATCCCTGATTTTATTAAAGTTAAGCCGGAGGAAATCATCGGCGGATTTTGTGATTTTACCGGTGAATTGGTTAGAAAAGCCATCACTCTGGCCGGCTCAAAAAACTTTGAGAAAATACTTGATTATAAAGAAACCGTAGAAAAAGTCATTGAAGAGATGACTAAAATAGGCCTGGAGGGAAAATTAAGGCAGAAATACGACGAGGTTGAAAGAAATTTAAGAAAAATAGAGGATATTTTATACGATTTGAGGGTGAGGGGTTCTTGAATAAGCGAAACATTTGGGAGTCTTTTTGGAGTAAGGGTCAGACCCTTAAGGGTCTGACCCTTACTCCCAAATTTATGTTCTTAAACTTATTTCTCTACAGCCTTATCGCCGGTCTTTCAACGGTTTTCGGCATTTATTTGGTACGTCATTTTGAATCTTGGGTCAGAAAAAGGATTATTTTTTTAGTCAGTTTTTCTATCGGCGTTCTCTTGGCCACAGCTTTTTTCCATTTATTGCCTGAGGCCGTTGAGTTAAGCGGGGATTGGTTTTATTGGGCCTTGGGCGCTATTATCTTACTTTATCTGATTGAGCATTTTATTATTATTCATTCCTGTAAAGAAAAAGATTGCGAAGTTCATACTTTAGGGGCGACCAGCTTATTAGGTATTGGATTTCATTCCTTGATTGACGGAATCATTATCGGCCTTGGCTTTAAAATAAGTTTTGCGGTCGGTTTATTGTCTTCTTTGGCGGTGATTTTTCACGAAACCGCTGAAGGAGTTTTTGTTTATAGTTTATTGCTTTACGATCAAATAGCTCGTAAGAAAGCTTTATTTTATTCATGGCTCGTGGCTTTGGCCACGCCTTTTGGCGCGATTATTACTTTTTTAATTCTTGACCAAGTTCCGCAGTCTATTTTGGGCTGGCTTTTGGCCGCGGCCGCCGGAAGTTTTATCTACATTGGCGCTTCAGATTTGATTCCGGCCACTCATCGGGAATATAGTTTTTTAAATATATTTTTAATTTTATTGGGTATTGTGTTTGTTTTAATAATCGGGCAATTTTTAAGATAAGGGGGCAGCCCCCTCATTGGGGGCTGCCCCCCGGGGGTCTATGAAAAAAGATCTGCCATTCTATGTTATCTGCGACAATATCAGGAGCCTTGAAAACATCGGCTCTATTTTTAGAACCGCTGACGCTTTAGGGGTTGATAAAATTTTTCTGACCGGCATTTCTGGCCAGCCGCCCCAGTCAAAAATTTCAAAAACCGCCTTAGGCGCGGAAAATTGGATTCCCTGGGAATATCAAAGCCAAGTTTGGCAGGTGATTGATGATTTAAAAAAACAAGGATTTTTTATTGCAGCTTTAGAGCAGACCAAGAGAAGCTTGGCTTATAATAAATTTAAGCCAAAATTTCCTTTGGCTTTAGTGGTGGGCAATGAATTGAAGGGAGTTTCTTCTTCAGCTCTTAAAAGAGCTGACCGGCTTATTTATCTGCCTATGTTGGGGAAAAAAGAATCTTTAAATGTGGCGGTGGCTTTTGGGGTGGCTGGTTATTGGATTAATGGGTGGCGTTAGGGTCAGACCCTTAAGGGTCTGACCCTAACGGACCCTAATGCAAAATGTCTTTTTTTAAAATCCTTAAAAAATCTAAAAAATCAGCGGCTCGGTTGGGGATATTAAAAACTTCACACGGCTTGATACACACCCCGGCTTTTTTGCCTTGCGCCACTCAAGCCACAGTTAAGAGCTTAATTCCGGAAGAGATTAAAGAAATTGGTTTTGAAGGCGTGCTTTGCAATACTTATCATTTGTATCTGCGGCCCGGCGAAAAAATTATTAAAAAATTAGGCGGCCTTCATAAGTTTATGAATTGGCCCGGCCCGATTGCCACTGACAGCGGCGGGTTTCAGGTTTTTAGTCTGGGCTTTGGCCTTGAGCAGAGGGTGGGTAAGGTCTTAAAAGAAAAAGACGAAAATAATCTTGAGCAGGAAAAAATAAAAGGTCAACAGGCCAAATTAGCGCAAATTGACCAAAATGGAGTTAGTTTTACTTCTCATCTTGACGGCTCTATTCATCGTTTTACTCCGGAAAAATCCATCAGGATTCAGGAAGATTTAGGCGCTGATATTATTTTCGCTTTTGATGAATGCACTTCTCCTTTGGCGAGCTACGGTTATACTAAAAAAGCCATGTTAAGAACCCATCTTTGGGCTAAAAGATGTTTAAGGGTTAAAGAGAAGAAAGGCCAGCTGCTTTTTGGCATTGTTCAGGGCGGCCCCTTTAAGGATTTAAGAAAAGAAAGCGCTCGGTTTATAGGGAGCTTGCCTTTTGAGGGAATAGGAATCGGCGGCTCGTTTGGCCAAGAAGAAATGAAAAAAACTCTAGACTGGATTAGGCCTTATTTGCCGGAAAATAAACCTCGGCATTTATTGGGCATTGGTTATTTAAAAGATTTAAGAGAAGCGATTAAAAGAGGGATGGACCTTTTTGACTGCGTTTATCCCACGCGCCTGGCCCGGCACGGAAATTTCTTGACCAACAAAGGAGAAATGAATATCTTTAAAGCTGTTTATCGTTTAGACAAAACGCCGATTATGAAAAATTGCGCCTGCTATACTTGTCAGAACTTTAGCCGCGCTTATCTTCATCATCTTTTTAAGGCCGGGGAAATACTTGGCTCGCGCTTGGCCACTTTCCATAATCTTTGGTTGATGAGACAATTTATAGAAGAAATTAAGCAGGCGATTAAAGACAATAAATTTTAAAAAAATTTATTGTCTTTAGTTGCTTTAAACAAAATTAAATAAAGGAGGCGAACACAAAAATGAGGGGATATGGTACTTTTAAAAAATCAAAAGATTTAGAAGAAAGAAAAGAAAAATTTTTAGAGTATCTAAAATCTTTAGCCGTAGAAACTGATGAGGGTCGCTTTTTGCCCAGCGTGGCTACTATTGATACTTATCAAAATCCTTCCTCGGCGATTTTGAAAAAACTGAGAAAAGAAGGAAAAATTATTCCCTTGGGTAGAAAGGCAGAGTTAAAGTCTGATTTAACAGAAAAGATTAGAGAGAAATTAGAGACTGAACCTGAAAAAAAGGAACAATGGTGGTGGGAGAATTTTTTTAAGAATCCAACTAGAGTTAAGAAGGAAGCAAGGATTAGATGCTTTATTAATACTTCCTTCTTATATAGAATCATATAAAACAGGCTCTATTTTTTTAAAAACCAAAGAGTCTGTTTTTAATTAAATTTGGAAATGATTTTTAAATGTGTTATACTTAAATAAAAGGAGAATAATTTATGCCGAAAATATTTATTACCAGAGAAATTCCTGAAAACGGAATAAATTTATTAAAAGAAAAAGGATGGGAGGTTGGTGTTGGGCCCGAAGAAATAATTTCGCAGGAGGAGCTTTTAGAAGGCGTGAAAGGCGCAGACGCTATTCTTTCGGTTTTAACTGAAAAAATTGACAGAGAAGTGATGGAAGCGGCCGGCCCGCAATTAAAAATTATTGCCAATTACGCGGTCGGCTATGATAATATTGATATCGCTGAAGCTAAAAAGCGGGGGATTTCTGCGACCAATACACCAGGTGTTTTAACCGAAGCAGTGGCTGAACATACAATTGCTTTACTTTTGGCCGCGGCTTGCCGGATAGCCGAAGGAGATAGATATACTCGGGCTAAAAAATTTAAGGGCTGGGGGCCAAAACTTTTTTTAGGCGCTGATATTCATGGAAAAACTTTGGCTATTATTGGTTTGGGCCGGATTGGTTCAGAGGTCGCCCGGCGGATGCGAGATGGTTTTGATTTAAAAATTATTTATTATGATATCCGGCGAAATGAGGAATTAGAAAAAAAATATAATATAGAATATAGAGAAATTGACGCTCTATTAAAAGAGGCGGACTTTATTAGTTTACATACGGCCTTAACGCCGGAAACCCGACATTTAATCAGCGCTGAAAGATTAAAAATGATGAAACCAACTTCTTATTTAATCAATACTTCGCGGGGTCCGATTATTGACGAGAAAGCTTTAGTTGAGGCCCTAAAAAATAAAACTATTGCCGGTGCGGCCTTGGATGTTTTTGAAAACGAGCCGGAATTAACACCGGGTTTAACTGAATTGGAAAATGTGGTTTTGACCCCGCATATTGCTTCAGCTACAAAAGAAACACGGGACAAAATGTCTGAAATGGCCGCTCAAAATATTATTGCGGCCTTAGAAGGTCGGACCCCGCCGAATTTAGTAAAATAAACAACAAATATGATGCCACAGATAGAAAAAATATATGTAGGCGGCTGGTTTCAGAGAACCAGTCTGCATCTTTCTGAAATTTACGATTTTCTAAGGGAAGCCGAATCTCCCTTAGATTTAGACAAGGATAAATTAAAAAATCTCCAGAAAGATTTAGAAATCAATTTTCTT
>MHMZ01000025.1 GCA_001819555.1 Candidatus Portnoybacteria bacterium RIFCSPHIGHO2_02_FULL_39_12
GAATTAAATTAATTTCTTTTAAAGATTTATATGAAGAAATTTCTCAATCAGAAATACTTTTAAATAAGAAAGATGATGCTTGGGCAAAATACCCGGTTAATCTTTATATTTTAGACAAAGAAGGGTGGACTAAAGTTTCTCGCCTAGTCCGAAAGAAAAAGCAAAGAGAGATGCGGTTTATTAAATCAGAACAAGGGAGAAGTATAATTGTCACTGATAACCACCCATTTATTATTAAACGAGGACAAAAACAAATTGAGATTAATGCTAAACAAGTTCAAGAAAAAGAGGATTTGATATATTCAGCTCATCTCCCTTCTTTATTAAAATCAGAAAACTTATTTTCTAGAAGATATTTTTATTTAGCTGAAGAGTTGCTTGAAAAAAAACATCAGCATTTTTTTCTGGAGGGTTTCACTTGGCGGGATTTCCTTAAAAATTGGCAAGGAGCTTTGACGGTTGAAGGAACTCTTAGTGTTTCTAACAGCGCCAACAGCCTTAATAATAAATTGGAATTGACTGAAGATTTGGGATATTTAGTAGGAGTTTTTATTGCTGAAGGGCATTATTCAAGCTGGAAAATAGTTATTACCAATAGCCAAGAAGAAATTATCAAGAAAATTCAAGTTATTTGCGCAAAATTAGGCGTTAGAAGTTATCTTAAAGAAAAAGAAAATATTAAAGATATAACTATTTGTTGCAGCACTCTCAAACTTTTATTTGAAAAAGTATTCCAATTGAAAAGATTAAGCAAGAATAAAATTTTACCTCCCGATATTTTAACTTACAATCTTGATTTTGTGCGGGGAGTGATAGCCGGAGTTATTGATGGAGACGGGACAGTTGACCCTCATAATAAGGATCATAGCGCTACCCAGATTTTAATTAGAGTTTCTTCTCGTACCATGCTTGAACAGATTGCTTTTCTACTTCAATTTTTTGGAATTATTCCTCGTGACCGAGTTGCCTGTGAGGATGTAGGGAAAGTAAATTTTTTTAGAGGCAAAAAGATTATCCAAAATTATCCAATTTATGGGATTTCGTTTTCTAAAAAAATAGGCCTGGATTTACCTTCATTTAAATATCGCCAAGCAAAAACAGCCCAAAAACATTGGCGAGCGGAAAAGTATGATTGGAACAAAGTTTTAAATAATAAACCGACTGCTATTCCAGATAAAGTAATTTATGATATCACTACAGATTCTTCTACTTTTTTAGCTAACGGTCTTTTGGTTCATAATTGCATGGGCTGGGATCTTTATGATTTGCTCTTAAAGGGCTTTGGCGGAGTTTCGGGAAAGGTTGAGTCAAAACCGGCCAAACATCTTCAGGTCGCCCTTGGACAGATAGTCAATTTTTTCTATACGCTTCAGGGCGAAATAGCGGGAGCGGTCGCTTTCAGCTCTTTTGACACTTTGCTGGCGCCTTTTATCAGGTATGACCGTTTGGATTATATTCAGGTCAAGCAGGCTATGCAGGAGTTTTTATTTAATTGTTCTGTGCCAACTCGGACCGGATTTCAGACGCCTTTTGAAAATATTTCTTTAGATATTAAGCCCTCCCCCACTTTAGCCAAACAGCCGGTCATTATCGGCGGCCAGCTCCAAAAAGAAACTTACGGAGATTTTCAGGAAGAGATGAATGTGTTTAACCGCGCCTTTTACGAATGTATGATAGCCGGCGACAGGCATCAAAGAGTTTTTACTTTTCCCATCCCAACTATTAGTATCACCAAGGATTTTCCCTGGGATGACCCGAATTTAGACCCCCTATGGGAGGCGACGGCCAAATACGGCGTTAACTACTTTTCTAATTTTATCCAGTCAGATATGAATCCGGAGGATGTGAGGAGTATGTGTTGCAGGCTTCGATTGAGCAATAAAGAGCTTTACAAACGCGGGGGCGGGCTTTTTGGTTCAAATCCCTTAACTGGTTCGACGGGCGTGGTAACGATTAACTTGCCCAGAATTGGCTATCTTTCCAAAACCAAAAAAGAATTTTTAGAGCGGTTGACCAAGATGATGGATTTAGCCAAAGAGAGTTTGGAGATTAAAAGAAAGGCCTTGGAAAACTTTATTGAAAAAGGACTTTATCCTTATTCCAAATATTGGTTAGCCGGGGTTAAAAAAATGAGGGGTTGTTATTACGGCAATCATTTTTCCACCATTGGATTGGTTGGCATGAACGAAGCCCTGCTTAATTTTATTGGAGCTGATATTGGCTCAAAAAAGGGGAAAAAATTAGCTGAAGAAATTTTAGAATTTATGAGAGAGAGATTAATCAAATATCAAAAAGAAACCGATAATTTATATAATCTTGAAGCTACGCCGGCCGAAGGTTGTTCCTATCGTTTACCTCTCAAGGATAAAGAAAAATATTCGGATATTATTACAGCCGGCACAAAGAAAACGCCCTACTACACAAATTCAGTTCATCTGCCGGTTGATTATACCGACGACCCTTTTGAAGTTCTGAAGCTGCAAGACGATTTGCAATGTAAGTTTACCGGCGGCACTGTCGTCCATCTTTTTTTAGGCGAAAGAGTTTCTGATATTTCTGCGGCTAAAAGTTTAGTTAAGAAAGTTTTTGAAAAATTCCATCTGCCCTATATTACACTCACCCCAACTTTTTCTATCTGCCCCAGTCACGGCTATCTTTCGGGCGAACACTTTAATTGTCCGAAATGCGTCATTAAACAGCCCTGCGAAGTTTATTCGCGGATTGTCGGTTATCTGCGGCCGGTCCAACAATGGAATAAAGGGAAAAAAGAAGAATTCAGCGAGCGTAAAGTGTATAAACTCGCGCGTCTTGATAAATAATTTATCCGCGCTGAAGTGTTGATTTATGAAAATCGGCGGCTTGGAAAAATTAAGTTTAATTGATTATCCCGGAAAAATCGCCGCCACGGTTTTCGTGGCCGGCTGCGGTTTTAGGTGCGGCTGGTGTCATAATTCAGAGCTGGTTCTGCCGGAGAAAATAAGAAACCAGCCCGAAATAGAAGAGAAAGACCTTTTTGATTTTTTAGATTTCCGGAAAGGATTGTTGGAAGGAGTTTGTTTAACTGGCGGTGAACCAAGCCTTTATTCGGATTTGCCGGTTTTTATTAAAAAAATAAAACAAAAAGGGTTTTTAGTAAAATTAGACACCAACGGCAGTAATCCCAAAATGCTTAAAAAACTTTTAGAGGAGCGCCTTTTAGATTTTGTGGCTATGGATATTAAATCATCGCCGGAAAAATATCCCCAAGCAATAGGGATGTGGGAAGCTAAGCTTCCCACATCGAAATGTGGGAAGCTTAGCTTCCCACATTTGAGCGATAATATTCAAAAAAGCGTTGATTTAATTCGACAAAGCAAAATAGACTACGAATTTAGAAGCACAATTATTCCCGGCTTGATTGATAAAAAAGAAATAAAAAAAATTGGTCAATGGATAAGAGGCGCTAAATGTTTTGCCCTTCAGCAATTCAGACCGGAAAAAACCCTTGATAAGGCCTTTCAAAAAATCAGGCCTTATTCTGAAAATAAGTTAAAAGCTCTGGTAAAAATTATAAATCCCTATGTAGAAAAGACGGTTTTGCGAGGGATATGAGTAAATCAAAAATTTTTCTTTATCTTTGTTTAAGTTTTATTAGCGGAATTCTCTTAAATTCTTTAGTGAAAATACCCCGGCTAATTTGGCTGGGGATTTTAATTTTAAGCATTATTTTAATCAGCGTTTGGTGGAAAAGAAGCAAAAAAGTAGTTGTTTTTGGCTTTTGTTTATTGATTTTGGTGAGTGGAATTGTTCGACATGGCTTTGTATTTGGGAGTCCTTCTCCCAAAATTTTAGGAGAAGGACTCCCAAATACAATCTTTGAGGGTTTGGTTATAAAAGAACCGGAAATAAGAACAAACCAAGTTAAATTAGTAGTTAAAAATGAAAAAATAGGCAGGGTTTTAGTTACCACTGAACTTTATCCAAAATATGAATATGGAGATGAATTAGAAATTGAGGGCCAATTAAAAATTCCAATAATATTTGATGATTTCAATTATCAAAAATATTTAGCCAAAGATGGAATTTATAGAGTGATGTATTATCCGGAGATAAAATTAGTAGCTAAAAATCAAGGCAGTAAAATCTATCAGTTAATTTTCCGTTTTAAGAATCAATTAAGGGAAAATATTTATCAAACTCTTCCTTCGCCTCAAAACGCAATTTTGGGCGCTATATTTTTAGGGGACCAGCAAAAAGTTTCGGGCGAATTAAAAGAAAAGTTCAACCTTACCGGCACCCAACATATTATGGCCATTTCCGGAATGAATATGGTTATTATGGCCGAAATTTTATTATTTTTAGCCCTTGGTTTTGGTCTTTGGCGCGGCCAGGCGTTTTATTTTGTTTTAATTTCTCTTGTTCTTTATATTTTGATGATTGGCGCGCCGGCTTCGGCGGTCCGGGCTGGCCTGATGTCCGGTTTGCTTCTCTTGGCCCAGAAAGTAGGCCGTTTAAACAGCGCGGATAGAGCGGTTATTTTTGCCGCGGTAATAATGTTGGCTGTTAATCCCCTGCTTTTAAGATTTGATATCGGGTTTCAATTGTCATTTATGGCGGTTTTAGGCATTATCAAACTTAAGCCGATTTTAGATGAAAAAACCGAGAATTGGCCCAACCCCTTAAAATTAAAAGATGTTTTAACAATGACTTTGGCGGCCCAGCTCGGTGTTTTGCCTCTTTTAATTTTTCATTTTGGTCAGCTTTCTTTGATTTCTCCCTTGGCTAATTTATTGATTGTTCCATTTTTGCCGATAATTATGCTCTCTGGTTTAGTTTTGAGTTTAGTCGGCCTCATCTGGCTTCCTTTAGCCAAAATCATCGCTTGGCCAGTTTGGCTCCTTTTAACTTATATTATTAAAATAACTGATTTATTATCTTCTGTTCCTTTAGCCGCTTATGAATTTAATAAAGTTTCGTGGCTGATTTTAGCGGGGTATTATTTAGTTTTAGCAATTATTGTTTGGCGTATAAAATCACGGGAACGAATTTTATGATGAGTTATTTCAAAAAAGAAAAACCACCAGTCATGTTGACCTGGTGGCGAGTGGAGTTTGTTAAGGGGAATAATCAAAAAATACTAATTCACGATAGGTAGGCCTTGGCTAGTTCACGAAAGAGCGAGACTACATTTTTATTTTGAGAGCCCATTGTGAGTACTGCGATGTGATTTTCAATATCATCGGTTAAATCAGTTAATACTCTGAAAAGCAGTGCTTCGTCACTGCTTATTATAAGTGGATACTCTCCCTTTAACTCTCCCCACCTTTGATTTACATTTTCGATTCCTTTTAGCATGATACCCTCTTTTCAAAATTCATTCACAAAAATTATTAAAAAACTACTTACTAAGAACAAATTAGTTTAATTCAATTTATTACAAAAATAGGTTAATGTCAATTAAAATATGAACCGCAGAAAAATTAAGTATCAAATTTTAGGATTATTATTGGTGGCGGCTATCCTTATTTGGCTGGCTGTTTTTTCACAACCGAGAGCTGGCTTATTAGAAGTTGATTTTTTTGACGTGGGCCAGGGGGACGCGATTTTTATTGAGACGCCAAAGGGATATCAGGTTTTAATTGATGGCGGGCCGGACGCGAGTGTTTTAGAAAAACTTGGTCAGGAAATGCCTTTTTATGACAGAAGTATTGATTTAATTATTTTAACCCATCCAGAAGCAGACCATATCACCGGCTTGATTGAAGTTCTAAAAAATTATCAAATCGGACAAATTTTAGAGAACGGATTTAAAAGAGAAACAGCCGGGTACAAAGAATGGCAAAGGTTAATTAAAGAAAAAAATATTCCTGTTAAAATTACCCAGGCCGGGCAGGTTGTTAATTTAAGTCAGGGAATAAAAATAAGAATCCTTTGGCCCGACAAGACAGCTGTAAACTCGTCGCCGGAAAGCTCTAATAATATTTCAGTTGTCAGTCAGCTTATTTACGGCCAAAGAGAATTTCTTTTTACCGGCGACATTGAAAAGCAAGTTGAATTAAATTTAGCCGTTGCCGGAATTGATTTAGAATCAGACGTTTTAAAAGTGGCTCACCATGGCAGCAAGACATCAACTAACCAGCTTTTTTTAGAAAAAGTTAATCCAAACATAGCGGTTATTTCAGCGGGTGATAAAAATCCTTATGGCCATCCTCATCAGGAAGTTTTAGAGCGGTTAAAAAATGTAAAAACTTATCGAACAGACCAAAACGGAAACATAGAAATTTTAACTAACGGGCAATGGTTTAAGGCGGCAACAGAAAGATAAGGGCGAAAAACGGGGGCAGCCCCCGCTTTCGGGGGCTGCCCCCGTTTTTCCAGGACTGCCCTCGCTTATAAGCTTGCCAAAAATATTTTTTAGGGTAGAATAGAAAATATGGAATTCCCTATTTTTAAGACAAAAATAAAAGAATTAAACAAAAATTTCAATTTAAATAATCCTAAAGAGCGAGAAGAGTATTTTAATCTAAAAGCCGGCCAAGAGATAAAAAAGTTAAAAGATTATTTCAAAAAAGGCAATACTTTTATCGCTTATTTTTTAGGTCCCAAAAATTCTGGCAAAGGGACTTATTCCAAACTTTTCGCGGAAATTATCGGCCCGGAAATGATTGAGCATTTTTCTGTCGGCGATATGACGAGAGAAATTGATAAAGACCTGCATAACTTAGACAGGAAAAAAGATTTTATTGAGTTTTTGAAAGGAAATTACCGGGGCTGGCACTCAATTAAAGAATTAATCGCTATTCTTAAAAAAAGAAGCACCAAAACACTTCTGCCCACGGATTTGATTTTAACCCTGATTAAAAGAGAAATTGAAAAAAGAGGCAGAAAAACTCTTTTTGTTGACGGGTTCCCCCGGGATTTAGACCAGATAAATTTTTCGCTTTTTTTCCGCGATCTCATCGGTTATCGGAACGACCCGGATATTTTTATCTTAATCAATGCGCCGAAAAAAGTGATTGACCAAAGAATGAAAAGCCGGCTGATTTGTCCGCTTTGTCAGACCTCAAGAAATCTTAAATTATTGCCTACTTCAAAGGTGGGTTATGATAAAAATAAAAAAGAGTTTTATTTAATTTGCGATAATCCGCAATGCCCCAAGGAGCGCATGCGTCCCAAAGAAGGCGATGAATTGGGCATTAAACCAATCAGAGAGCGGCTTAAAAAAGACGAAGAATTAATGAGGCAAGCTACTACTCTTTACGGAATTCCAAAAATATTTTTAAGAAATTCAATTCCCGAAAGTATGGCTAATGATTTTATTGATGATTATGAAATTACCCCGGAATATTCTTATGAATGGAACGAAAAAGAAAAAAGAGTAAATATAAAAGAGAAATCTTGGGTTATTAAAGATGATAAGGGAGTTTCTTCTTATAGCTTATTAGCCCCGCCGGTGGTAATTTCTTTAATAAAGCAATTGGTTGATACTTTAGGACTTTAGGCGCGGGCGCCGGGTTTTACCACCGCCAAGAAACTGGTGAAGTTGAATTTTAAATCCTGAATGCTTTTTTCTAAAATTTTAAGGCCGTAGAGCCGGGCGCAATTTTCAGAAGCAATAACAGCTGTTATTTTCGGCAAATTGCCCTTGCTTAAATCTTCGGCGGCTTTGGCCGTATCTGCGGTCTCTTCTAAAGCCGCCTTGGGCCAAATTCTTTTTAAATACATTTTACACTGCTTTATGGCTTGGTTATGAGAAGCGATTGTTTTTATCTCTTCCTTGGAAGCGTTTTTATGGCCCAAGAGGCAGTGGATAACCGGAATCTCAAAAAGCTCTTTGATTTTAAAAATATGTTGGCTCATGGCGTGAATTGCCTCAAGGACAACACCGCCGTTGGAATTTTCAATAGGAAAAATGCCCAGGTCAATTTCTTTTTTATCCAAGGCCTTTAAAGTGTTTTCTACGCTTATCAGATATCTAATTTGATAATTTCTAAGATTATTTTTTCCGGCAAAATCTTCTGCCGCCTGTTCGGAAAAACTGCCTTTGGCGCCGGAAACGCCGATGATTAAAGGTTGCATGGTTTAATGTCGGGGCGACTGGAGTTGAGCCCGGAATTTTATGTTTTTTTTAATTCTTATAATTTCTGAAAGGCGATTAATTGGGAATAAATCATTTGGGAAGATTTTAATAAGTTTAAGTCTGTACTTTTTTGCTAATTTTTCTTTCAATTTCGTATTTTTGTCATATTTTTCAAGTTCGCCATTAAGCCCGAGAAATTCTACGAATTTCCCCTTTATCAAAAAATCAACTGTGTAGGGACTATTTGGATAAGGGATATTTCGCTGATGTTTTATATCGCGACAATATAACCAATCGTCAATTATTTTTTCTGCAAATGAATCGCATTTATGTCCATCATCGGCAATATATTTTTTAGCAAACATAACTGGATTCGGGTTAAATCCAGCGGCTTCGATAGCCTTGTTCCATGTTTTAAAGACTTCTTGGGCTTTTCTGGCTAATCCTGGCTTTTCTTTTTTTGTCGGTATTCTTTTATGGATACTATGAAAAGCTTTTATATCTTTTATAACTTCCTTCTGTTTTTGGGCTATACTTTTTTTATAGTTGCTAGCCCAGCATTTTTTTGAACAATATTGCTGACCCTTTGGTATGATTATATGTAAGAATTAGCAGCGTTGTTTACAGTTCCTTGGGATAAAAATAACTGATTAGTTTTTCCATTGGAGTAAGGT
>MHMZ01000026.1:0-689 GCA_001819555.1 Candidatus Portnoybacteria bacterium RIFCSPHIGHO2_02_FULL_39_12
AGCCAGGCGCCAGCTGAATGCCTTCGCCTTTGGTGTTCCCTACCATATCAACGGATTTCACCCCTACTTGGTAGGTTCCATCAGCCTCTCACCTGCTCTAGTTTTGACGTTTGGATGGCGGCTTCGGGGTTGAGCCCCGAAATTTAACCACCCACTATCAAAACCGCCTACTCACGCTTTACGCCCAATAATTCCGGATAACGCTTGGGGCACTCGTCTTACCGCTGCTGCTGGCTATTGACACATAGATATAAATGTGTTGTAGTCAATGGACTATCTCATAATCCTAATAGTTTAGGATTCTCGGCGTATGATAGTAGTTTTTATCTAGATTATCTAGTATCTACTATCTCAGTCGTTAAAAAACGACTTCAGTCTCTGAAGGGTAAGTTATATTGGAGGTAATTTATGTTTAAAACAATTAAGAATATAAGGTTTTACCAAGTGAAGAAATTTTTCTCTTCCTTTACTCCAATTATAACTTACTTCCCTGCTGATTGTCCAACGCTCAAAAAGAGCTTTAAGAGCATTGTCACTCTAAAAGAGTAGCTCTTAGTTAATTGGATGTTCCAGCATATAAGCCAAGTTATGCATCCCAAGATTACTCTTGGGAGTCGCGCCTTCCCGGACGAGCCCGGGAATGTTCACGAGTTTAGCAGCCCCTTATTCATTAGGTACCATCATAGGAA
>MHMZ01000026.1:712-22093 GCA_001819555.1 Candidatus Portnoybacteria bacterium RIFCSPHIGHO2_02_FULL_39_12
AGAACTTTACACCCCGAAGGGCTTCTTCGTTCACGCGGCGTCGCTTGGTCAGGCTTTCGCCCATTGCCAAAGATTCTCGACTGCTGCCACCCGTAGGTGTATGGGCCGTTCGCAGTCCCATTGTTGGGGGCCATGCTCTCACACCCCCTACCCGTCATCGCCTTGGTAGGCCGTTACCCTACCAACAAGCTGATAGGACGCAGGCTTCTCTCTGTCCAAAAAAGATTGCTCTTAATCTTTACTCCAAAGAGACTATCGGGAATTAGCCCGCCTTTCGGCGGGTTATGCCCGAGACAGAGGTAAATACCTACGCGTTACTAACCCGTTCGCCGCTGACTATTATCCGAAGATAACAGCCCGCTCGACTTGCATGCCTTATCCACGCCGCCAGCGTTCATCCTGAGCCAGGATCAAACTCTCAATGAGTGTCAAAAATTTCAAGGAAATTTTTGTTACACGAATTGAGCCCCCTCTTTTTCGCGCTTGCGCAAAAAGAGGGGGCGCTCCATTTTGTTGCCAAAAATTCTGCGAATTTTTGGATAAAATGGGCGGGGCAACTGCACAAAACTGCAATTGCCGATTTTGTCAAAATCTTTAATTTTGATACAAAATCGAGCACCGAGCACCGAAGCACTCAACGCTTTGAGTGCTCGGTGCTTGGTGCTATATTCAATTTTCAAAGTACTCTCAATCTCATCTTAGCAAAACAAAAATCTTTGTCAACTTCTTTTACTCTCTCGCCATTCTTTAATCTTTCTATGGTGGCCGGACAAAAGCGTTTTTGGAACCCGCCATCCCCGGAAATTCTCCGGGCGGGTGTATTGCGGATACTCGGCTATCGCGGCTTTCTGCTTTCGGCTGTCAGCTATCAGCCCAAAACTTTCTTCTTTCAACGAGTCTTTTTTAATCACCTCCGGTATTAAACGAGCCACCGCATCAACAACAACCATCGCCGGCAACTCTCCGCCGGTCAAAACATAGTCGCCGATAGAAATTTCCTCATCGGCAATATGTTTAGCCACTCGTTCATCTACTCCTTCGTAGCGGCCGCAAATAATAATAAGCTGGTCTAATTTAGAAAATTTTTGAGCCATCTGCTGATTAAATTTTTTGCCCTTAGGAGAAAATAAAATAACTTTTTGTCTTTTATTTACTGTTCGCTGTTCGCTTTTCGCTGTTCGCTTTTTTAAAGCGGTAACCGCTTTAAAAATCGGCTCTACCATTAAAATCATTCCCGGACCGCCGCCGTAGGGCCGATCGTCAACTTTCTTATGTTTATCAATAGTATAATCCCTTAAATTATGGATATTAATTTTAACCAATTTTTTTTCTTGGGCCCGCTTGATGATGCTCTCGTTAAAGTAGGACCGGAAGATATTTGGGAAGATAGTAATGATATCAAAAGTCATAGCTCTACGAATTACGAATTTATACGAAATTACGAAAAAATAAATAGAAATTCGTAATTTCGTAAATTTTCGTACTTCGTAGGGGTAACAAAAACCGCACCATCATCATAATAGCACGGTCTTTGAATTTCTGTAAAATGCGGTAAAACCACTTCTTACAGTTTCAGTTCATCAACTACTTCGTCAACGCCTCTGGCGGCTTTTTGGAAAGTAGGCGATGTTTCTCGAGTTCTAATAACTCTGCCGCCAGCCGGCTCTTCAATCTTTAGGTTAATTCGGGCATTATGTTTAACGCCGATAACCCGAAGCATAGTCCGAATGGCTTTGGCCGTAGAGCCCAGCCGTCCGATGATCTGACCCATATCTTCCGGATTGACTTTAAGAGTCAAAAGGACTCCCATTTCATCAACCGTTCGGGTCACTTTTACCTCATCAGGATGGTCAACGATGGACTTAACAGCGAACTCTAAAAATTCTTGATCTACTGGTAGTTTAGCCATAATTCTATAATCACTAACCAATCTATAGTAGTTCGACCTTTTCAGTATTACTACTACGCTTCTTTTAGCTTACTCTCTTCCGAAGTTTTGTCAAGTAATAACCTAACTATGGAGGTTCAACCTCCATAGTTAATCTGTCCGTCTTTTTCAACTGCTTCTTTGCTTTGCTTTTCTTCTTTCGGCTTTTCTTTTTTTGCTTCTTTTGGCTCCTCTTTAGTTTTTATTTCAATTTTTTTCTTTATTTTTGGGCCCTTAATGACACCTTGTCTGACTAATAAATTATGAACCGTCGCCGATGGCTTGGCGCCCTTGGAAAGCCAATGCATAATCCGTTCTTTTTTAAGATTGGTTTCTTTTGAACGCGGATTATAAAAGCCCAGAATTTCCAAAAACCTCCCTTGAGGAGGGGCTGTCTTTTCCGTCAAAACTATTCTGAAACTGGGGGCGTTTTTTTTACCGATGCGAAGAAAACGAATACGCAACATAAAAATAGTGAACAGCGAACAAAGAACATTGAACAGTATTATTTTAAAATTTTTACTGTTCGCTGTTCGCTGTTCTCTGTTCTCTGATGATTACCCCCATTCCCTCTCCTTCAACCCTGCTTGGGCCGCTTTTTCCTGGGCTTCCTGCTTAGACACTCCTTCTCCGGAAGCCACCAATTCTTTATCTAAAAAAACACCGACCGTAAAATGTTTGGCATGGTCGGGCCCCTGTTCTTTCAAAACCTTATAGATGGGAGTGATGCCGACCCGGTCTTGAGCCATCTCCTGAAAACGGCTCTTGGGATCGCGGTAAAGCTGATTTTCTAAAATTCTCGGCAATTCTTTTAAGATTTCGCGCTCAATAAACTGACTGGTAATTTCATAACCCTGATCCAAATACATCGCTCCAATCATCGCTTCTAAAGCGTTGGCCAAAATATATTGGCGGGCCCGGCCCGTATCTTTTGCCTCGCCTTTGGAAAGCAATAAATAATTATCTATTTCCAAACGATTGGCAATCTCGGCCAGCATCTTAGCATTAACCAAGGCCGCCCGCCAATTAGTCAATTCTCCTTCCGGGTTAGGGTAATTTCTGTAAAGATTTTCAGTGACAACCAACTCTAACACAGCGTCGCCTAAAAATTCAAGCCGCTCGTTTTGGTCTAAATGAAAATCAGGGTTTTCGTTGATGTAAGAACGGTGGACAAGGGCCTGCTGAAGCAGGTCCGGGTTATTAAATTTGATTTTTAGTTTTTGTTCTAAAGATGACAAATCCACTTATTTAGTATCTTGTATCTGGTATCTTGTATTTAGTATTTTATTAAATTTATACTAGATACAAGATACAAGATACAAGATACTATTCTTCCTTCCCCGGCTCCCCTATCTCTCTATAGACCGTGCCTAAAACGCCGTTGATAAATCGGCCCGATGATTCGCCGCCAAAAGTTTTAGCTAATTCAATAGCTTCGTTAATGGCCACTTTTGGCGGCGCTTCCTCGCGCTTTCCAAATAAAAGTTCGTAAAGCCCGATTCTTAAAATATTTCGGTCAATAATGGTAATTTGCTCAATAGGCCATTCAGGCGCCGATTTCTCAATAATTTTATCTAATTTGGCCAGATGCTTAATCACGCCGTCAATCAACTGCCAAACAAACCGGCTGCCTTCCAGCCCCGGACCGAATTCCTGAATATTGCGATTTACAATTTCCTCCAGTTTGGCCGGATCTTTTCTCCAAAAATCCCATTCATAAAGGGCCTGCATGGCGATAGAACGAGACAAATGACGGTTAGCCATTTTATGTTAGAAATGTTTGATCGCTTCGCTTGTTAGATCGGCCTTGGGCCTTGTTAGAATTGAATAAACAATTCTAACATTTCTAACAATTTCAACAAACGAGCGAAGCGAGCGATCCAACACCTCTAATCCTTCCGCGATAATTCTTCCATAGTCAACCCCTTCCCCTCTTCAGCTTGCTCTTTTTCCTGAGTCGCCATCTCTTTTTCTTTTTTCTTTTTTTCCCTCTTAGTCAGCTTCGCCAAAACATCAATCACTTCCCGATTATTATAGGCGCCGCAGTTCAAACAAAGAGTATGAGGGATAACCGGGGTTTTGCATTTTTGACAAAGTGAAAATGACTGCTTTTTTAAAGCGTGGTGAGAACGTCTCCTGTTTCTTCGCGATTTAGTATGACGCTGTTTGGGAACCGGCATCGGCAAACAATGAACAATGAACAGTATGATTTATGATTTTACTGTTCTCTGTTCTCTGTTCTCTGTTCTCTGTTTATAGTAGCAGATAAAAATTAATAAAACAAGAGCAAATAAGAGGGTCAGACCCTTACAAGGGTCGAACCCTAATGAAATTTATATCTCAACGGCCTTTATTTCTACAGCCCTTCTCACTCTGTTGACCCGGCCGATGGCTTTAATTTTTTCCGGCGTTTGCGGAGTGCCTTGAGTAATCTCCAAGCAATAAGCGGTCTGGCTGTCTAAATTAGTCCAACCATTATTGGCGCATAGTTTGCTGTCCGGAATCGGCTGTTTCACTTTTATCACTTGATAAAGAGCCCACTCAATTCCGGTATCAGCCGCCTGATAAGCTTTGGTCGATTCGCCGACCTGACCGGTCATTCTGATTTCCTGAAGTATAATTTTAGAAATGCCCAAGGCAATAACCAAAATGCCGGCTAAAACCAGAATAGTCAAAAGCAATGAAACAGCCCCGTTTTGTTTGTTCATTTTAATTTGAGGAGCCTCGCTCCTAAAACTTTAGGAGCGAGGCTCCTCAACTAATAAGCCCTGGAAGATATGGTTGTCTCCAAATTTATTTTTGCCTGCTCCTCTATCTTCTGCTCTTTATCTTCAAGAGTCAAAACAACCGTAGCCATATCTTGAGCGCCAGACCCTTTATTGATATAGAATTTTAATTGATTAACCTGAATTTTGCCGGAAGTAATTGCTTGCCCGTTTCTTAAAATCTGTCCTCCGCTTAACGCATAAACCACTGATTCGTCGCCGGTTGCCTTATGAGCCGTAATGTCCAAGGTCTGATTTTCGCCGCCTGAACTATTGATAGTGCTCATTCTGATTTCTTTGGCCATCATTTCCATAATAAATCTTCCGTTTTCTTGAACTTCCTGAAGGCTGGCTGTTTTGCGCTGACCCTCAATCGCTCTGATAAAAACCATCACTACTCCTGTCATGGTCATAGCAAAAACAGCTATGGCTATCAATAATTCTATTAGAGTAAAACCCTTGCTTTTTTTATTTACTGTTCGCTGTTCATTGTTCATTGTTCGCTGATTTACTTCCAATTATATAAATAACCGACTGCTTTCAAACTGCGGTTTCGGCCCCGTTCCTGCCACCTGACTTCCGAAAAGATTTGTTTTTCCCCGTCCGGGCCGCTGATAACAGTCAGCCCCCGGGAAAATAAAGTCAACGAGCCCTGCGAAGGAGGGCTGTAAAAATAAAGACCGGTGGCTGAATTAAATCTTAGTTTTTCTTCAAAGGGAGTTGAATCCCCGACAATGGTCCATTTAAAATTACTGGTATTAATTTCTGCCCGGTAAGAACCGTCTGAAATGCCGCTGTACCAACTGCCCCAGTTGCCGCTGCTGTCCCGACTGTTCCTCACCGTTTCTATCCCCTCCTGGGCCAGACCGGCCGCGATCAACTTTAATGAACTCGTGGCGCTGCCGGAAATAGTAAAACTAACTAAAGTCAAAGACCCGACCAAACCAACCACAATTATTCCCAAAGAAACAATAACTTCTAATAAAGTAAATGCTTTTTGACGCATAATAAACTTTAGGAGCCTCGCTCCTAAAAATTTAGGAGCGAGGCTCCTAAATCTAGGCTCCTAAATCTCCTAAATCTTAAGACTCCTAAATCTTATTCTATTCTCCCTGAACTATAAATAGTGACACTTCTAATTTCTCCGTCTTTGGTCAAGGTAAAACTCTGGCTGCCTGAATTTTCTCCATTGATATAGGTAGTCGGGTCAGGCGGCGTAAAAAAAATACTTCGGCCAATCGGGCTGATAAAAACCCGGCTGGGCAAGGAAATAACTTCTAAATCAATACTGGCTGGCTGATAATCATTGTCGCCGGTTTGATTATAAAAAATCAGATACGAATTACTGTCAGGAGTATAAATTCCGTAGCCAAAAGGCGAAGCTCCGTTCTGTTCCAGTCCGACCATGGCTAAATTCTGGGCCCGCCGAAGGTTGGCGATAAAAATTTGCGCCGCGGTCTCTAAATCATATCGGCTTTGCCCTTGGCGATAATTAGCCAAAACAAACCCTGACAAAAGAGCCATAATGGCTATGACCACCACCAGCTCAATTAAAGTAAAACCTTTAATAGATTTGAGATTTGAGATTTGAGATTTGAGAAAAGACATCATTAAAAATATTTTCCCAAACAGCTATTCAATTCTAAATTCCAGATTATAGATTTTAAATTTACGGCCCTATTTCCCACCAAAGCCACTTTTGAGGAATACAATCGCTGTCGGTTGAGCATTCGTCTGTCCCGGCGCCGGGCATGGATACGCACAGCCGGTCTGCGCTGCACTCGGTATGCAGGCACGAGGCGCTCACCGCGCACTGCTCTTGCGCCTGACAGCCAGCCGGCGTACAATCCCTCGTCTGTTTCATTTCAGACAAAGCGCAGGGAGAAACGCCGCAGCCGGTATTGGCCCAATTATTGCAAAAACAACTGTATCTAATTCCGCCGTATTGAGGCGAAAAATCAATCCAGCCGATTTCGTCAGACCAGGCAAAACCGTCAAAAATACCGCTGTTCAAAACAACTCCGTAATTACTGCCGCTCATTTTAATCCAGCCGGAGTCGGAGTAATCTTTTAAAGAAACAATTCTGGCCCAGCCGCTTGTTTGGCCGGTTGAAAAATCAAGTTCCGCTGATTTATTAGGTTGAGCCGGATAAGAAGGATTGGGCGAAAAATCAATCCAGCCGAGATTCTCGGACCAGGCATAGCCGGAAAATTTGCCATTGGCTTCATTAATCTTGACGCTGTAATCAACTACGGCGCAGGAATTGTTATTGGAACAATTAAAACTAATCCAGCCGATATTTTCCGACCAGGCATAGCCCTCTAAGCTGTTTTCGGCGGCTTGAGCCAGATACAAACCAAAACCAAAAAGAAAGACCGCGGTTAAAATGAAAATGATTTTAATTTTAATTTTTATCATAGCGCGATAAATATCTTTTATTTTATCAAAAGAAGATAAATATAACAATCAACTTATCCACAAGTTAAGAATTGAGAACTAAGAAGTGAGAAGTGAGAGATAGGATTTTTTATGTCTGCTCGCCTAATATAACCTGAAGCATTTTTTCTTTCCTTTGACGCAGAACTTTCAAACTGACCAAATCGCCCGGCTGGCGCTTTTGAATAATTCCGGCTAAAGGATTTTCCCGACTGATTTTTTCATTGTCAACCTCCAAAATAATATCGTTTTCCGCTAAGCCGGCTTTATCAGCCGGGCTGGCCGGGATAACGGCCAAGTCCGCCGGACTTTCGCCTCGAATAATCAAAGCGCCGTAATCAACGGGCAAATTATTTTTGTTCACTTTTAAAATAGCGATATCTTCAATTGGGTCGCGGGCCAAAACTTGAGCCGAGATTTTTTCTCCTTCATTGGTTAAAACTGTATAGTCCGCTTCATTATCTTCCACCACATGCTTGTTGGTTAAAATCAAACCGTCAGAGGAAACAATAAAACCGGTGCCGCCGCCAATTTCTCGTTTCTCTGTCCCCTTTTCCCGATATTTGGGCGTTTGAAACTTAAAAGGCGCAAAAAAATCATCGCCAAAAAATTGCCTGAAAAAATCATCGCCTTCAAAAGGATTATCTTCTTCAAAATATTCTTCCAAAACCGGCAGGTCTTTGGCCACAATAACACTAACCACAGCCGGCGCCGCTTCTTTGACCGCTTGAACCACCAATTCCTCCTGGGTTTTTATCAATTTAGGAGCCTTCAATTTAGGAGCCTCGCTCCTAAATAGGAGCGAGGCTCCTAAATCCCCTGGCCCAAACAATTGACCGGCCAAACCGCCGGCCACAAACCCGACCGCCGCCGAAACCAAAAAACTAACCGCAATTATAACAGTAAGTTGTTGTTTTAATTTTTTGTCCATTTAAGGTTGCGCCAAATTTTTTCAAAAAAATAGTCGTAAAATTTATTTAGAACTTAATTGCGGCTAAGCAACCGCGGAAATTAATGACTGATTCTCTAATATTCATATTAGAATCATTTTAGAATCATTTTTTTAATTTTAAAATGTAAAGCTGTTAAAAGTTTTTCGGTACCGGTAATCCTATCTTTTTTAAGGGCAGATAGTTGAAATAATATGAACAACCATTAACAGAAATAATATAATCCAAAACATCTTTATATTCCGGCTTTTTAAACCAATCGTTCAATATATAGATATATTCAACATTAATATTAATTTGAGATAAAAGTTTTCTATATTGTTTTATCTTAAAATCGCAGGTTTGCAATTTTTCATCGGTAGAACCAGCAACTTCTTGAAATTTAACTTCAATAATAAACAAGGTATTTCTGGCAACGATAAATATAGCGTCATCCGGTAAAATTCTCTTAGATATAATTTTTGTATAATCCACGCCGTTCTTTTCCAAAAATTTGTAAAGTCCATATTTCTTAAAAGTTAAACCAACTTTTTTACCATTATAGAATATCTCATTACCTTTCGTTGAGTAATCTTTTTGATTTTTAATAAAAGTTAAAAAATCTACTTTTCCTTCAAAGTATAAACCTGTTTTCGTATTGGCTCCGCCTACTCCGCCTTTTTTCATAAAATTATTTCTTAAATTTATTCTTCAAATTCTTATCTAATTCTTCAAACCTTTTAATAGATAAATCTAAATATTTTTTCTCATTATCGATACCGATAAATCTTCTGCCGTAAAGATAGGCCGCTAAGCCAGTAGTTGAGCTGCCGGTAAAGGGATCTAAAACTAAATCGTCTTTATTAGTGCTGGATAAAACTATTCTTTTTAATAAATCTATTGGTTTTTGTGTTGGATGCTTGTTAAATCTTTTCTCAATTGCCTTTGGAGTATTAATCGCCCAAACAGAACGCATTTGGGAATTTGGTTTCTTAATAAAATCCTCTGGCCATTCGCTATTTCTCATTTTTTCATAATTAAAAGTGTGTTTAGCTTTTTTGTCTTTTCTGGCCCAAAGTAGGGTTTCGTGGCTGGCGGTAAAAAAGCGACAGCTTAAATTTGGTGAAGCGTTTGGTTTAAACCAAGAAATATCATTCAAGATGTGATAGCCAGTGCTTTGTAATATAAATCCACATTGGTAAATTGAATGATAGGTGCCGCTGATCCAAATAGCGCCTGTTGGCTTTAATATTCTTTTGCATTCTTTAATCCAATTTAAATGAAAATCAAAATCTTTTTTTATTCCATTACTTATATCCCAATTTCCTTTTTTAACACTAACCATTCTACCATTCTGACAGGTAAAAGTGCCGCTTGAAAGAAAATAAGGAGGATCAGCAAAAATCATATCAATTGAATTATCTTTAAACTTTTTTAATAATTCTAAACTATCCCCTAAAAAAAGAGTAAATTTTGGTTTTTGATAATACAGACTCATTAGTGATATTATAGCATAAAAAAATCAACTTCCAAAGAAGCTGATATCAAGAATTACGCCAAGTATATCCTGCTAAAAGAAAATATCCTTGAGAAAAAAGAATTACTAACATACATCAAAAGCCAACTGGTTCTGGCTAATAAAAGGGTAGCTCTGAATCCCTAGGACTAGCATTCCCCGCAGTTAAACTAACATAGAAAATATTAAGAGATCTTTTGACTTTTATGTTTGTGTATTTCTTCTGCCCATCTATTCTGTAATTCTTGGTATTTTGGACTTTTAAACTCCAATGGCATTTTTGTCTTTACAAACCCTGGAAAAACCCGGATCAACATCATATCTTTCATGTTAGCATTAAATATAAAACTAACCTCACCATAAGAAATCTTTCTGGGCATAGGCTTTACTGATTGATAAATATTTTCAAAATTAATAGGAGTTGTTGCCGCCTCTTGCTCTGGCTGAAGCAGTATAATCAAATTTATATCAGACATTTCTCCGTACTTCTCATTAAAAAGCTTTTTTAGATAAGCCAAAATTCCATTCTCACTGAATTTTAAATATGCCGATGGGTATCGTTTTATCTGAAAACACCATTCTGTTTTTCTACATATTAGCGAATAATCTACATGAGTCGCGTTTTCTATATTTGCTACAATATCAGAAAAAGTAGATATTTTTCCATTAAATCCATTTTTCATCTCAAAGCAGATTGCGATTTCGTTTTTTGGACCAAGGTCATAAATAGCCGAAAGACTAAGAGCTAGGTGTATTTCCACATTTTCCGTTTTATTGGCAAATTTTTCAATAGCAGTTGTAAGTGCCTCACTAAATGGACCTGAGTCATTAATTTGTTGTTTCATCATCTCTTCTAATACAAATCCAGTCTTAGAAAATCTTAAAATTTCTCCAAATGTTATTTCTTCAATTTCACTTTCTAATAATGAAAGTAACTTATTTCTAAATATACAAAACTTCATAATCAGCTAACGAATATTAGTTCTTATTTCTCCTCTTTATACCTCTGACATATTTTGCAATGTTGGAAGAAAATTTTCTGATAATTCATAACCGATAAATTCATATTCTGTTGGTCTTTGCCCCACGTAAACACACGTCCAAAATAGCCCCTTTCTGGGCAAAGTAATTCTAAAAGCTTCCGATTTATTTTTACAAGATCATTCGACATAAACAAAACACCTCGGTCCCTCGATAAAAAAGTCCTTTGGCTGCCGGGCCAGGAATCGAACCTGGAATCTTCGCGTCCAGAGCGCGACGTGTTACCAAAATTACACCACCCGGCAAAATTAGTCTCACGGCATCGTAAATCGTAAATTTCTTAGTCCCGCAGATACCGCCTGATGGCCACTAAACTACTGGCTACTCCCAAGCTGACGCCGACCGCTATCTGAAGCAGAAGAATCTGCCAGAAATTTATCCGGAAAAAATAGAAGAGGTCAGAACCGGGTAAAAAAGCGGTCATTTTTGGAGAAAGCAGCCAAAGCACGGGATAAAAAATAATTAAAACAATAACAGCCGCGACCAAACCGTAAAACGCCCCTTCAACAATAAAAGGACCGCGGATGTGCCAGTGGCCGGCGCCAACCAGCTTCATCACGTTTATTTCTTCCCGAGAACTATAGATGGCCAGACGAATTGTGTTAAAAGTGATAAGAACCGCCATTAAAGCCAGAATAATTGAAACAACCACGCCGCTTCGCTGAAGCACGGCGGTAATGGAAGATAATCTGGCGATAACCGCCTGATTTTGCCTGTAATTGATTTTATCAATGATTTCTTTGTATTGGGAGCCGTTCAGAAAATCAACAATCTGTTCGTATTGGGAAGCGGTTCCGGCTTTGATATTCAAACTCGCTTCCAAAGGATTATCGTCTAATTCTTGAATGCTCTGCATTAAAAGCTGGTTATCCTGATGTTTTTCTTCAAATTTCTCAAGCGCTTCTTCCTGCGAAACATACTCCACGCTTTCAACTTCTTCTAAATCAATTAAACTTTTTCTGGTTTCAAGAATCTGTTCTTCCGTCGTTTCTAAATTAAAATAAACGCTGATGTCAATTTTATCCCTCAAAATCTGAACCAAAGAATTCGTCAGAACATTAATCAACAATAAACTGGTCGTAACAAAAATAGTCAGGCCCATAATGCTGATGGCCGAAGAAGAAAGCCAGCGATTGCGCCAAAAATTCAACCAGCCGGATTTAACGATACGAGATAATGTGGTAAGCATAATTTTAGAATTTAGAATCTGGAATTTAGAATTTAGAATAAGAATTAAGAATAATGAATTTAGGAAATCAAAAATAAATTCTAAATTCTTTATTCAATATTCTCATTCCAAATTCCAAATTCTAAATTCAGGATTCTATAATATATATCTCCCCTTTTCCTCATCCCTGATAACTCTCCCTTTTTCCAAAGTAATCACCCGCCTGTCCAAGGTATTAACAATTTCCCGGTCGTGAGTGGCCAAAATAACCGTCGTGCCCAATTCGTTAATCTTTAACAGAAGCCGGATAATATCCCAAGTGTTTATCAAATCAAGGTTGCCGGTCGGCTCGTCAGCGATTAAAATTGTCGGCCGGTGAGCCAAGGCCCGGCCAATGGCCACCCGCTGTTTTTCCCCGCCGGAAAGCTGGTCAGGAAAATGTTCGTCCCGGTCGTGAAGGCCGACCAAACGGAGAACTCTGGGCACGTCTTCCTCAATCTCCTGATTGGTCCGGCCGCCCACTTCCATGGCAAAAGCAATATTTTCGTAAGCAGTTTTATTGGACAGTAATTTAAAATCCTGAAAAACAATCCCGATTTTACGCCGCAATTGAGGCAGGTCCTTTGCCGCCAAATGGTTGATTTCCTGCTCCTCCAAAAAAATCTGGCCTTTACTCGGCTGTTCCTCCCTGATGGCCAATCTTAATAAGGTGGATTTGCCGGCGCCCGAAGGACCGGCCAAAGAAACAAATTCTTTCGGCTGAATTGTCAGATTAATATTATTGAGAGCGATGTGGTCGGGCAAATAAATTTTAGAAACATCTTTAAAGGTTATCATAGAGCTTATTTAATAAACTTATCCAACTCCCCGTCCAGCACTCTTTCCGGCTCTGAACTTTTTACGCCAGTCCGGTGGTCTTTGACCATTTTATACGGATGCAGGACATAAGACCGAATCTGGCTCCCCCATTCGGCTGAAGGCCGCTCCCCGCGCAGCTTAATCCTTTCTTCCTCTTTTTTAACGGAAAGATATTGATAAAGCTTGGTGTAAAGAAGCTTGAGAGCTCTTTTTTTATTCTCGCCTTGAGAACGTTCTGACTGGCAAGCCGCGACTAGGCCGGTCGGCAGATGGGTCAAGCGAACTGCTGATTCTGTCACATTGACATATTGGCCGCCCGGGCCGGAAGCCCGGTAAGTGTCAATTCTTAAATCTTCCGGCTTGATAGTTGTTTCCGTCTCTTCAATTTCCGGCAGAATCTCAACTAAAGCAAAAGAAGTATGGCGTATTTTAGCCGCTTTAAAAGGAGAAAGCCGCACCAGCCGATGAACGCCGGCTTCGTTTTTTAAAATCCCGTAAGCCGAAGCCGTTCTTATTTCCAAAGTGGCATTTTTAATGCCCGCTTCCTTGCCCGCTTTAATCTGGAGAACTTGAGCCGGCCAGCCTTTTTTTTTAGCGTATCTTAAATACATCCGCAAAAGCATTTCCGCCCAGTCCTGCGCGTCAGCGCCGCCGGCTCCGGCGTAAATTGATAAAATAGCGTTTTTGCTGTCATATCTATCTTCTGATTTTTCCGGCTTATCCATATTGCCACTCTACCATAATTTTAAAAATAAACCAAGCCGGCGAAAGGGATTGAACTTCACCACGCGCCTTTTAAGCCGTCTCTCGGAATCGAACCGAGAACCTATCGCTTACGAAGCGATTGCTCTACCAATTGAGCTAAGACGGCAAAGCGGGATACGGGAATTGAACCCGCGTCTCAACCTTGGGAAGGTTGCATTGAACCACTCAACTAATCCCGCCGACGACCCCCTCCTTTTGCGCAAGCGCGAAAAGGAGGGGGTTCTCAATCCTTTAACCAAATCAAAGATTTGGAGAGGATTGGAAAAAATACTCCCACCATTTCCACCAATTAGCCGTCTCGACTCTTGGCTGGCTGCTTAAAAAACTCTGGATTTCTTCTGTTTTTTCAGAAACAGACTGCTCCGCTTGAGCCAAGCTTCCTTCCGGCGCCACCACTACTTTCTCTCCGGGCTTCTTTAAATTCAGTTTTATCCGCGCTTCTTTTTCCAAATAAGAAGGGTCCTGGAAATATTTTATTAAATTATCCAGTCTTTGATTATCTCCCTCCAGTTTGGAAATTTCTGTCCTTAAAGCGTTGATTTCTTTAGTTATCTGATATTTTCTATAACTTTCCCGGCCAACTCCCAAAGTCAGCCAGATTAAAGCCAAAGCGACCAAAAAAAGAAAAATTTTTGAGCCGAGAAGTTTTCTAATAAAATTTTTGTGATGGGCCTGTTGGGTCATTTGCTTTTTTTAATAATTTTTGATATATTCCAATATAAGGAGCAACCAAGCGCTCAAAACGTTGAGTGCTCGGCGCTCAATTTTCTAATCAAATTAAAATTTGAAGAAAATTGGCATGAAAAAAATCACCCGCCAAAAGATTTTTCGTCTGGTCTGGATTGTCTTAGCCGGTCTGGTGGTTTTAAGTATGATTGCCTTTCTTTTAATTCCCCTGCTCTAAATATTAACAAAAATTATTCAAAAAAGCAATGAGATCTTGAGAGATTTTTGGGAAGACTTTTGAGGAGCCTCGCTCCTAATAAATCGCTCCTAATAAAATTAGGAGAAAATAGAAAATTAGGAGCGAGGCTCCTCAAAAGTTCCTCAAACTTCCCAAAAATCTCGGCAAAAAGCTTATCTTTTTAAGACCTCTAAAAATACTTCTTGGGGGATGCTGACGCGGCCAAACTGCTTCATTCTTTTTTTGCCTTTCTTTTGTTTTTCTAAAAGTTTTCTTTTGCGGGTATAATCGCCGCCGTATAAACCGGCAATCACATCTTTCCTTAACGACTGAATAGTTTCTCTGGCGATGACCCGGCTGCCTAAAACGGCCTGAACAGGAATGCTGAACTGATGGCGGGGAATCGCTTTTTTTAGTTTTTCAACCAGGGCTCTTCCTTCCTGATAGGCCATTTCCTTCGGAACCATTCTTGAAAATGGTTCAACTTTTTCGCCGGCCACCAATATATCCAATTTCACCAAATCGGCCGGAAAATAACCAATGGGTTCGTAAGCCATGGAAGCATAGCCGGCCGTAACGCTTTTGAGCTGATCGTAAAAATCCATAATTATTTCCCGCAAAGGCGCTTCATAAATCAATAAAACTTTTTCCGGGCCCAGATATTGAGTGTCTTTGTATCGGACGGCTGAAAGACCGGAAACTAATTTCATAACCTGGCCCAGATATTGGTCAGGAGTAATAATCTCCAATTTAACCCACGGCTCCTCCAGGCGGGAAGCTAAGCTTCCCGCATAAGAAACAGAAGGAGCGGTAATAATCAAATCCAGCCCATATTCTCTTTTAAGGCGCTGGCTGACTATCTCTAAATGAAGAAGACCTAAAAAACCGCATTGAAATCCCCGGCCCAAAGCCGCGGACGATTCAACGCTAAACAGCAAAGAAGCGTCGTTTAGTTTAAGTTTATTCAAAGCATTTTTAAGCAAATCAAAATCATCACCTTCAATTGGATAGAATCCGGCAAGAACCATCGGCCTGGGCTCTTCATAGCCGGGCAAGGGCTTAATTTCGGTCTTCATACTTCGGCTGCGTTTAGGATCCTCCTTTTTAGGAGCCTCGCTCCTGAAAGATTTAGGAGCGAGGCTCCTAAAAAGGAGGCTCCTAAAAAGGTCAGGCCTTAATAATGTAATCGTATCCCCCACCCGACACTTCTCAATCTCTTTTAGACCAGTGGCTACATAACCAATCTCTCCGGCTCTTAAAACAGCCGCGGCTCTTAAATCCGGCTTTAAAAACCCCACTTCAATCACTTCGCTTTGGGCTTCTGAACCGAGCATTAAAATTTTTTCTCCTTTTTTAATTTGGCCGTCAACAAGCCGGACATAAGCGATAATGCCTTTATAAGAATCGTATTGAGAATCAAAAATCAAAGCCCTTAAAGGAGCTTCGGCTCTGCCTTTGGGAGGCGGCACTTTTTCAATAATCGCTTCTAAAACTTGCTCAACATGAGCGCCATTCTTAGCAGAGATTTTTAGAATGTCGGGGGCAGCCCCCGCTTTGCGGGGGCTGCCCCCGAGAAAATCTCCCAAAATATTTCTTATTTCCTTTTCTGTTTCTTCTATCCGGGCAATAGCCAAATCAATTTTATTTATCACCGGAATAATCACCAGCTCCTGCTGCCGGGCCAAGTTCAAATTGGCCAAAGTCTGGGCTTGAATGCCCTGGCTCGCGTCAACCAACAAAACCGCTCCTTCAACCGCGGCTAAAGAACGGGAAACTTCGTAAGAAAAATCAATGTGGCCGGGAGTGTCAATTAAATTTAGAATGAATGTTTGATCGCTCCGCTTGTTGAAGTTGTTATATCGCTCCGCTTGTTGAAGTTGTTCATTTCCAACATTTCCAACATCTCTAACATTTTTAACCCTTCCAACATCATACTCCATCCTCACCGGCTGCAGCTTAATCGTAATCCCCTTTTCTCTTTCCAGCTCCATCATATCCAAAAACTGCTCCCGCATTTTTCTTTTCTCAATTGTCCCGGTCAATTCCAAAAGCCGGTCAGCCAAAGTTGATTTTCCGTGATCGATGTGGCTAAGAAGGGTGAAATTGCGAATGTTTTTTTGATAATCAGACATACCTAAAAAATCGCCTCAAAGGCGATTTTAATATAGCAGAAATTTTTAGATTTGTCATTTAAATCCCCGATCCAACCGCTGTTAAAAGAATCAAACTAATTATGATAAAGATATTTTTATTCATTTTTTCTTATCTTCTGCCATAAACCAACCATTTCCGGCAAGCGCAAAAGAAAAGTTAAAAAACAATAAGTTAAAAGACCGGCCAAACCGGCCATCAGTCCCTGAACAAAAATTCCCAGAGTGGTTTTTAAATTTATTAAGGGAGCGGTTAAAGATAAAATTAAATAAGCGGCGGAGGCGGCGGCCAAGGAAGCAAAAACAATTTTAATTAGGGAAATAAAAATTTGCTTCTCGCCCAAGGCGTCCGTTCTTTCCGGCAAAGCAAAAAATTTTTTGACTTCTTTTTTTAAAAAAACCCAAGCCAGGCTCACCCTGATTAAAGCGGCCAAGACAAGACCCAAAGCCAAGCCGGCCACGGAGAAATAACGGATAAAAACCAAACTGCCGGAAATGTTGACCAAGGTGGCGGCCACCCCGATAAAAAACGGGGTTTTAGTGTTTTCCAAAGAAAAAAAAGCGCGGGCTAAAAACTGGTCCAAACTAAAGGCAAAAAGGCCGAGAGCAAAATAAAAAAGAGTCCGGCTGACTAAATCAGCCGCTGACTGGCTAAACTGATTGGCGCCAAAAAGGCCGTGGCCGAAAACAACTTGAACAATTTGAGTTCTTAAAACTAAAAGTAAGGCGCTCATCGGAATAATAAAAAACAAAATCTGGCGCAGGGCGCCGGAAAAATTTTTTAAAAATTGCGGCCAGTTTTTTTGAGCGGCAAATTGAGAAAGAACGGGAAAAACCGCTAAAGCGAATGAAACAGCGACCACGCCCCAAGGCAAGCTGGCTAAATTATAGGCAAAAATAAAAATGGCAATACTGCCGGAAGCCAAAGTGGAACCGATAATCGTCATCACAATTAAATCAAACTGACTAACGGCCAAACTTAGGGTTCTCGGAATCATCAAACGGCCAAGCCGGCGGATGCCCGGGTGAGTTAAACCAAAAATCAACCGGTATCTAAAACCGGATAAAACAACCGGCGGCGCTTGAATCAGCATATGACAAAAAGCGCCTAAAACCACGCCAACGCCCAAACCATAAATGCCCCAAGATTTAACTAAAAACAAGGCGCCGAAAATAATGCCCAGATTATAGAAAATCGGCGCCAAAGAATAAATAAAAAATTTTCTTAAGGATTGAAGAATCCCGCCCAAAACCGCGCTCACGGCTAAAAATATCGGGCTTAAAAACATCAGCCGCGTTAAATTAACGGCTAAGACGGATTTTTCCGGACCAAAACCCGGAGCAATCAGAGGCACCAGCCAAGGAGATAATAAAATTAAAAAACCGCAGATGATGATAGCGCTGATAACAATGATATTGAGGATGCCGTTAGCTATATACCAGGCTTCAGTTTGAGGGCCGCTGCCCGGGGGCAGCCCCCGACCCGGCGGGGGCTGCCCCCGATAATAAGCGGTAAAAATCGGGACAAAGCCGGCTGATAAAGCGCCGAGGACCAATAAGCTGTAAACTAAATCAGGAATCCGAAAAGCCGCGTTATAAATGTCCATTGTATCGCCGGCGCCGAATTTAGCCGCAAAAATACTTTCCCTGACCAAGCCCAAAATCCGGCTCATTAAAGAAGCCGCCCCTAAAATGACAGCGGCGGAAAAAATTGTTTTGGATTGGTGATTAAAAATACGATTAAGCATATTTAATTTTTGAGGAGCCTTTTTTGAGGAGCCTTTTTTGAGGAGCCTCGCTCCTAAAACCTTAGGAGCGAGGCTCCTCAATTTAAAACTCAAACATTGCTCCGAAAAATCTATCTATTTTTAAATCACTCTCCCCTTCCCCGTTTTCCGGATATTGCCAAATTTTTTGCCAGCTATCCGGAAACTTTAAAATGTGATTAAACTGACTCCCCGGACTGCCGGCTTGCTTCTGGACTAACAAGCTATAACTGTCGCTTGATTTGATCAGATCAATCTTAAACGGCAGTTTATATTGATAAGTGATTTTAACGGTTTCGCCCGGACTGACATAAACCCAATTACCAAAAACGGTTCGGTTGTTTTCTTCAAAAATTTGAGTGCCGGTTTTTGAATCAATAATCATTGACTCTTCAATGGATTTAACCAAGGGATCCGGCTTAAATCCGTGCTTTTCATAATCAAGCGGCGGGATATATGTTTCAAGCGTCTGGCCCGAAGCGTCTAAAAGCTCGCTGCCCCGGGGAAGATAAACTCTTAAATAATTGCTATTGACCCGATTCCACCAATCATACTCTAAATTACCGCCCTGATGTTCGCGGGTGATAGCCACCGTGTCAATAATTGAGCCGTCGGCCTGGATATTTGTTTCGTGCTCAATATCCTCTTCAACTACGCGGTCGGTCTTATAACCGTTAATATTAGAGGAAACCACGCTCAAATAATCTTTGTCTGTCTCTAAAATCTGACCGGCCCACCCTTGCGCCTGGGCAAATTTTTCCAGCTCTTCGTCAATAAAATAAAGCAGGATATGTTTTTCTTTAAAGCCGGCCAAGACCGCTTTTAGGATTTCCCCCTGTAAAACCGATTGAGTTAATTTTTCAATGAATTTTGGAGCGAAATCAGCTAAAATCTTTTTGGGTTGGTTGAGTTTTTTATCATAATCGCTTTCTACCTCGTTTTGAACCAATTCCACAAAATTCTCGGCGGTTAGAGCCAGGCCGTATTCCGGCATCTCAATCGGGCCGGTTAATTCCAATAATCTTTCTATAACTGTCGGCGTTATGGCTATTACTCCGTCAACCGTGGGCCCGCCGGATTTTTCATAAAACCAAGCCACTTTTTTGGCCGAAGTCGGAAAGTCAATAAACCAATTAGCATCATGCATAGACCAGCCGGTTGAAATTTTTTGAATGGGCCTGGGAGGAATAATTTTTTCCTGGAGCTGGCCGTCCGGATTAAAAATTCCGTCAATAAAAAGTTTCTTAATTTGACCCTGGTCTAAAGTCAATAATCCGTAAGTGCCGATAAAACCGCCGGTGGCCCGCATTTCGCCGTTATTTTGAAAAAGCAGCAGATATTGGCGCTGATTGTCCTGACCTAAAATCTCCAAAAGAGCTATGAAGTAATCTAAGCTTTGCCCGAGTATTTTTTCAAGAGAAGGCAGTTTTTCTTTTAGGGCTAAGGTCTTTTCTTGAAGTTCTTCAGGCAAGCCACGAATTTCAACTTGATTTAATTCTTCTAAAGCCGAAGAAACGGCTTCAAGGGCCTGGCCTGATTTTTCCAGACTCAAGGCGATTGAATCCGTCAATGGCGCGCCGGAATTAAAGCCATTAAAATCAAAATAAGAAAATGAATTAATCGCCGCTGACAGATTTTCGCCGGCCAGGGCCAAATTTTCACCGACTTTTACCAAACGAACGCCGCTCTCAACCAAAGAACCGCCGGGTAATTGCTCCAAGATACCCAAAGTCAAACGGCCCAAATTTCTAATCTCGCTATTGGCTTCCAGAAAATCCCGGTAAGCCAAACTGAAATTTTTTTCCGCCCCGGAAAAATCGGTTTCTTTCAAGGATATTTGAGCCGAAAGAAGATTTTTAAAAGCGTCTAAACTGCTGGCCGTAATTTTTTCTTTAATCTCCAAACCGGAACTAAACCAGCCTAAAACAGGAACAGAAAAAGAGATTAAAAATCCGGCCAGCAAAAAAACCGCCAGACCGAAAATATTATTTCTTTTTTCTTTTCTGCGAAAAAACCGGCGGGCTCTAATTGGAGCCGCTCCAATTTTATTGGAACTGCTCCAATTATTCCCTTTGCTCACTTGGAAGTAATTCTCGTCTGCCGCGTCTGGCCGAACGGCTATTTCTTCTTTTTTAAATTCCGGCTCGGCTAAAGACTCGGCTAAATCAGGAATTAATTTTAAATTTTCTTCTTCTTCGTCTATCAGGATCAGCTCGGCTAAAATTTCTTCTCTGGTCGGCAAGGGTTCGCTGATTGACTCAATGTCTTCTTCCGGGAAAATTTCTTCTATTGTTTCCGGGATTTTTTCTATTCGGGGCCTTTCTTTCCCAAATCCTATCCCAATCTCTATTTTTTTTACGTCTAATTTTCTCAAATCCAAAATCGCCGCTATTTGATTGATTTTTTCCTTATCCAGTTCGCCTCTTTCATTAACCGGCCGAACATCAAACATAGCTGATAAAACGCGGCTGTTCCTTTTAATATTTTTTTGATTACCCTCCTTCATTTTTTGTATCTCGTTAGATGTAAGAAACTTAAACGTTGTTTACACTTTAGATTATACCATATCTAAAAAGATTTTTGATAGATTTCCAAAGTTTCTTGGGCCATTTTTGACCAGCTGTATTTTTTTATCTGTTCAAAGCCCGCTTCTCTTAATTTTTCTCGCAAATCTTTGTCTCTTAAGCCGCGCTTAATCGCTTGAGCCATTCCGTCAATGTCATCGGGGTCAAAATAAAAAGCGGCTCGGCCCAGAATCTCCGGCAAACTGGCGGCTTTTGAAGAAACTATTGGCAAACCAAAAGCCATGGCTTCTAAGGCCGGCAGCCCAAAACCTTCATAAAGCGAGGGAAAAACATAAAGAGAAGCGTTTTGGTATAAAGTTTCTAATTGTTTGTCTGAAACAAGACCAATAAAAACAACGGAATCATGAATTATGAATTTTGAATTATGGACAAATTCTTTTAATTTATTATAAAAATAATCTATCTCTCCAACCAACACCAATTGATATTCTTGATTTTTGATTTTAGCAAAGGCTAAAATCAGTCTTTCTAAATTCTTATGCGGATAGGCATTGCCCACATAAAGCACATAGGGTTTTTGGGGGACAGGGACAGCCGCAGCCAGGCTGGGGGGCTGCCCCCCATGGGGGG
>MHMZ01000026.1:22103-31765 GCA_001819555.1 Candidatus Portnoybacteria bacterium RIFCSPHIGHO2_02_FULL_39_12
GGCCTCACCTTAAAATATCTTAAAATATCCTGCTTAGTATAACTAGAAACCGCAATTATTTTTTTGGCTCTTTTGACCGCCAACCAAATAACCAACTGATAAGCTAAATTTTTTAGCCGATATAAAATTAGACCAAAAGTAGAGGCCCGGCGGGTCGGAAATTTTTTAAGAACCAAATCATGAATGGTCACTACAAAAGGCGTTGGGCAAAAAATCGGCAGATTAAAATGCGGGAAATGCATTAAATCAATTTTCTCTTGCCGGATTTTAAAGGGCATAAAAATCTGTTCCTTAAAACCGTACCATTTATAATCGGCCAAAACTTTTTTGAAAAGATGATTTTGAGGTTGGTAGTCATGCCAATTTTCTCGGCGGAGGAAAACAATAAAATTGTATCTGGTATCTGGTATCTGGTATCTGGTATTTTTTTCTAATCCTTCAACCAACTTTTGAACATACCGGCCTAATCCCTTTTGTCTGGACCCGAAAAATCGCGCGTCAATTCCAATCCTCTCCAAATCCCCGCCTGCCATCGGCTTCGCCTCAGGCGAATGGCGGGCAGGTCTGATTTGGTTAGAGGATTGAGAACCCCGCGCTTTTTTCGCCGTATCAATACCAAAAATCTTAGATAGGCCAAAAACTAATTTTTTTTCTCGCGGCCTGCGCGGCCGAACCCGCCCGCCTTTGACTTCGCCAAAGGCGATGTCGGGCGCGGTAGGCCACCCCTCAATGGGCGAAGCAGGCCGCCCCAGACTATCCGCGAAAAAAGTGCAGGGTTCCATGATTTTTATTTGGTCTTTATAAAACATTTAGTATTTATTGCCTGAGCGAGCGAAGCAAGTCGAATACTTATATCCTTCGACTTCGCGTCGGCTTCGCCGACGCTTCGCTCAGGGAATATCTTATTCTTTATTTCCTGCCTCTGTTAAAATCTCTAATGTCTCTTGAGCGCACCTTGACCAGGAAAATTTTTTTGCCTGTTCAATTCCCTTCTCTCTTAATTGCTCTCTTAAATCTTTATCTAATAAAACCATTTCCATGGCCCAAACCAATTCATCGATATTATACGGGTCAATCATAATGGCGGCCTCGCCGACCACTTCCGGCAAAGATGAGTTATGAGAAACAATAGTGGGCAAGCCGCAGGCCATCGCTTCCAAAGGCGAGAAACCAAAGCCTTCAAAAAAACTTGGGTAGACAAAAAGCTCGGCTAAGTTATAAAGCTCGGCTTTGTCTTGCTCTTCAACAAAACCGGTAAAAATTATATCTCGGCTGTATTTTGACTCTCGGGCGGCTTTAAAAATATCTTGCTCAAGCCAGCCTTTGGCGCCGGCGATGACGAGCTTGTATCTGGTATTTTGTATTTTGTATTTTGTATTTAATAATTCAAACGCTTTGATTAAACCGATAAGGTTTTTGCGCGGCTCAATGGTTCCAAAATACAAAATAAATTTTTCCGGCAAATTATATTTCTTTTTAATTTTTTCCTTAATTCTTAATTCTAAATTCTTAATTCTAAATTCTTCATTCACTCCCGAATAAATAACTTTGATTTTTTCCGGCTCAATTTTATAAAGATTAACTAAATCTTGTTTAGTTGACTCTGAAACCGCGATAATTTTATCGGCCTTTTCCGCCTCTCTTTGCGTCTTCATCAGAAATTTCTGCCAAACTCTTTTACGCCAAGAAAAAAAATAAGGATGAAGCTCAAACGACAAATCATGAAAAGTGATTACTTTCCGGCATTTGGCTGAGACGGGCGCAACAAAAAAATGAGGGTTAAAATAAACGTCAATGCCTTTCAAAAGCCGGTCAATTTTCGGCTGATTAAAATAGCGGGCCGAGATAAAAAGGAAGCGATTAGGAATTTTAAAATCGTAAAGCTCCACATTGGGCAAATTAAGCCAAGGATATTTAAGAAACACTTTCTGATAGGCATTGTAAAAAAGCTTGAACTGAATTGATTTATCCAAATCAAATAAGCGAGCCAAAAGATCGATGGTATATTCTTCTACGCCGGTGCGAGCGCCGCGAGCCAGAACCCGGATATCAATGCCGATAGTCATTTTAGAATTTTGAATTTAGAATATAGAATTTAGAATAAGAATTAAGAATAAAGAATATAGGGATTCAAATTTTATTCTAAATTCAATATTCTATATTCCTATTCCAAATTCTAAATTCCGAATTCTAAATTCTATTTGACATTTAAACTTTGAATTGAGATTTCACAAATTCTTTTATCCTCTCCTTAAACACTTCTTCATCAAACTCCAGAGCATGCTGGCGAATTACCCGAGGGTCAAAATCCGAACGATTGAATTTTTTAAGAGTTTCTATTAAGCATTCCGTTGTTTGTTGGTCAAAAAACAATCCGGTCACCCCCTCTTTGACGGTTTCTAAAATGCCGCCGGCCCGATAAGCAATAATCGGCCGGCCGGCTGACATCGCCTCAAGAGCGACAATGCCAAAATCTTCCTCTTGAGGAAAAATAAAAGCCCGGCAATGCGCGTAAGTATTCTTTAATTTTTCGTCTGTCAATAATCCCAGAAACTCTATATTGCTTTTAGCCAGTTTTTTTAATTGATTTCTTTGAGGGCCGTCGCCGATAATTTTTAGAGGCCAACCCAACTGATTAAAGGCCTCAATGGCCAAGTCAAAGCGCTTGTAAGACAGAAACCGGCCAACCATTAAAAAATAGTCGTCGGTGTTTGAAGAAATCTGAAAAAAATTTGTTTTAACCGGCGGATGGATAACGACCGCTTCACGATGATAATATTTCCTGATTCTTTGGGCGACAAAATGGGAATTGGCAATAAATTTATCCACTCTTTGAGCGGCCTGACTATCCCAAAGCCGGATATAATTCATAAAAAAAGGGGTGATTTTTTTGATTAAAGCCGGATAGCCAAATTCTTCAATATATCTATGGCTGTCGTCCCAGGCGTAGCGGGTTGGCGTATGGCAATAACAAATATGAAGGGTGTTGGGCCTCGTAATCACTCCTTTGGCATAACTGGCCGAATCAGAAAGCACTAAATCGTATGATGAAAGATCAAACTGCTCAATAGCCAAGGGCATAAATATCAAAAAAGGCCGGTGGTGAGATTTAAGCCAGGGGATTTTCTGTAAAAATGAAGTATAAATTTTTTTATGGCGAAAAGCGCCGCCGGTTCTTTTCTCGTCATAAAGCAGAGTATAAATCGGCGCTTCGGGAAAAATCTGACACAAGGCCTCCAAGACCCTTTCTCCTCCGCCATATTGATTTAGATAATCATGGACTAAAGCGACTTTCATGCTAATGTTGTCTAAATTTATGAGCGGAGCTCAAGCGTAGCGAAATGCAAGCTCCGCTTGCACCCAGCACTCAAAATTTTGAGTGCTGGGTGGTTGCTAAAGCAACCAATTTAGCTACAACATTGAGCACCCCCTCCTTTTCGCGCTTGCGCAAAAGGAGGGGGTTAAGTATTTGTTGCCAAATCAAAAATTTGGACAAATACTCAATAAGCTGACTTATCTCTAAAAAGAATCATTAATGTTTTAAAAAAAATCTTCAAATCAAGAAGAAAAGACCAATTTTCAATATAGTAAGTATCTAATTTTACTTCTTCCTCAAAAGACAATTCCGCGCTGCCGCCGGCCTGGGCCAAACCGGTTATCCCTGATTTGATGGCTAAAACTTTTTTATGATGTTTTTTGTATTTCGCTATCTCGTCCGGCTGATGGGGCCGCGGCCCGACCAAGCTTATCTCCCCTTTTAAAACATTAAGCAGTTGGGGCAATTCGTCAATTCTATATTGCCTTAAAAAACGGCCGACCCTGGTTATTCGCGGGTCGTTTCGCATTTTAAACAAAGGCCCGTCTTTCCTCTCGTTATAAGTCCATAAAAATTTTTTTAAATCTTCGGCCCCTTTAACCATTGACCTGAATTTATAAAGTTTAAAATTTTTTCCCCGGCTCACTCTTTTTAACTTAACTAAAACCGGCCCGGCGCTGTCCCATTTAATAACCGGCGCCACCCAACCAAAAAACAAGCCGATTAAAATTAAACCCAAAACAGCCCCGAAAATATCAATGGCTCTTTTAATGATTTTTCCCCAGCCGTCCAAAGCCGTTCTTTTTAACTCAACTATCGGCAGACTGCCTAATGTTTCAACTAAGGCATTGGCCGTTAGGGTCTGAAAAAGATTCGGCACAAATTTAAAAATTAGATGCTTCTCCTCGCAGAAATCCACCAATTCCAAAACGCGCTTCTTTGGCCAATCCGGGTCGGCTAAAATTATTTCCTCAACGCCCGGATTTCTGACTTTGTTTTTAATCTCTTCTAAGTCCGGCTCAATCAGATTATCCACCAAAACATAACCCAAATTCGGCTCTCTTTTAATGCTCTGGATAATATTCTGGCTGACGCGGTCCCGGCCAATGACCAAAACCCGGTGAGCGCCGAATTGGTACTTCTTGATTAAAAATGTCTGGATTTTGCTCATCAAATAGCGGCCGCCAGTCAAAAAAAAGATAGCCAACAGCCAGCCGGCTAAAATTAAAAAACGGGAATCAAACCATTCCCGGCGAAGGAAAATATAAAAAACTAAAATAATGATGCCGGCTGAAACACCGATTAGAATCTTAAAGAAATCATCCAGGGTCCGCCGAACCGGCTTAATCTTATAAAGGCCGACCAGAGCAAAAACCGCTAAAAGGAAAAGAGAAACGCTAAAAATTAAAAGAAAATATTTCTCAAAAGGCAGATTTAAATGAAAAAGCACCGGCCGGTATTGGTCCAGCCAAGCGCTAACCCGCAGATAATAAGCCAAAAACCCGGCGGCCAAAAGCATCAAAAAATCCAAAGGCACTAAAATAGCGGTAAAAATAAGTTCCGAGCGTCTCATTGTCTCTATTCTGCCATAAATAAAAACTAAATCAAGTCCTTGACAATAAAGAATCCAAACCGCTTTTAAATTTGTAAACCCCGCGCCTATGTATTAGATTTAATCAACTATGGAGGTTCAACCTCCATAGTTTGCGGGGTAAAATCCAAGCCCGCGCCAAAATTTCAGCGCGGGACAAGTAAGTTATAAGCCGGGTTCTGTAGTCCCCGCCGCTTTTTATAAAAGTGGCGGGAAATGATAGTCATCTATCTGGGCCTAATGTTACCATTGGGCTCAAGCGAGCTACTTTTCACTAATCAAGAATCATAAAAAAGACCCTGATTAGGTTTGCTCTTGCGCCCGGGTAAGTATTTAGCCGTTTCACCCCTGATATTTCTATCAGGACTCGCCAAGCGCCAAAATAACGCTCGGCGCCTCAACCCTTTCGGGCTTTGGCGTCTCTGTTCGCAACTCTAACCTCGCGACCGACGGGCGTTACCCGCTACCCTGCTCCTTGATTAAAAATCAAGGGAGCGCCCGGACTTTCCTCTCCCGCGCCTTAAAACGCGAAAGCGACTATCTGTCTTACTTGCCCCGCGCTAAAATCTTGCGCCGAGCTAAGTTATTTTCTATATTACCACAAACAAAACTCTTGTCAAATTGAAAAACGCTATAAAAACGACTGATTTCTGTCTTGGCTATCCAGCGCTTCATTGACCAGTCTGTCCGCCTCTTTATTTTCCTCGCGGGGAATATATTTAAAATTGACTTGGCCAAAATCCAAAAGCAGATTCCAGATTTTAAGAAATAATTTTCCTAAATTTTCTTCCTGAATTTTATACTGATGAGCTAATTGCTTGGCAATCAGCTCGCTGTCCAAGCGAATTTCTACTTCCGTATTTTTGATCTTCTTTTTCCCAAAAAGGGCCTTGACTTTTTTCAAAGCGAAAATTACCGCCGCATATTCCGCTTCATTATTGGTCGCTTCTCCGATAAATTCAGAATATCTTTTAAGCGGCTGGTTTTTCTCGTTAGAGATAACCACTCCGAGAGCGGCTGGCCCCGGGTTGTCCCTGGCGCCGCCGTCAGTATAAATAATAATCTTCATATGTTTTGAATTTGGGAGTCCATCTCCCAAATCTTCCAAAAGATTTGAGAGATGGACTCCCAAAAACTCCCAAAAAGCTACGGGATCCTTTGGTCAGTCGCCTCTGGCGACCTCCTTCAGGATGACATCCTTAAATCTACCACTTTCATCTGTAAATCCCTTGTTCCATTCCACTCGTCTATTATAAATTTAAAAACCAAATCAATTTTATCCCCGACTTTCAATTTTTCTCCCTTCTCTCCCAAGCCAAAACCAATGGCTTTAAGCCGTCTTAAAAGTTTTCCCTCCTGTTCAGGAATAAGGAATTCCAATTTCAAATGTTTTCCGTTGTTGCCCACTACCCTTAAATCTCTGATTTCAAGACTCTGAATTAGAAATTTTGGCTCTTGATTGTTCTGACCGAAAGGAGCGAAAGATTGAATTTGGTCATAATTTTTAAAAGATATTTCTTCTGGAAAAAGTCGGGTGTCAATTTCTAAAATAGGCTTCAAGTCCTCCTCTTTAAGCTGTTTATCAGCTATGGTTAAAATTTTCTTTTTAAATAATTCTAAATTCTTTTCTAAAATAACACAGCCGGCTGCCCCGGGGTGGCCGCCAAAACCTTCCATTAAATCAGCGGTCTTGGAAATAGCGGCCATAATATTAAAGTCAGGGATACTGCGCCAAGAACCGTGGGCTTTTTCTTTGGCTAAATTAAAAATAAAACTGGGCCGATGATATTTTTCGGTAATCTTAGAAGCCGCCAAGCCAACCATGCCCAAAGGCCAATGAGCGTCTCCTTCAAAAATAATTTTATCTATCTTGTCTTTGCCGTCTAATCGTTTTTCTATCTCTTTAACGATTTTATCGGTTATTTCCTGCCTTTGACGATTCAAAATATCTAATTGCCGGGCTATTTCTTCGGCTTCTTTTTTAGATTGAGTCATTAAAAGCTGGTAAGCCGTATTAGCGTGGTCCAGCCGGGAAGCGACATTTATCCGGGGCGCCAAAATATAAGCAAGAGTATAACTGTCAAGATTGGTCAGGGGCGGCTCGCCATTAAAGGACGGTTGGCTAACCAGCGGATTTAAACGAACCGCTTTCATTAGTTCTTGAAGACCGATTCTTTTTGTCTGGGCCAAAACCCCTAAACCGTATTTAACTAAAGTTCTATTCTCTCCGATTAAGGGCATTACATCGGCAATCGTGGCTAAAGCGACCAAGTCTAAAAACCATTTCTCAATGCCTTCCGGAACCCCGGCCCCCCTACTTAACAAAGCTTGAGCCAGCTTAAAAGCTACGCCGGCGCCGGCCAGCTCTTTAAAAGGATATTTGTCAGCCGGCTGATGCGGATCAATAACGGCTTTGGCTTTGGGTAATTTCTCTAATGGCCGGTGATGGTCAGCGATAATAACATCTATACCCGAAGAATTGGCTGATTCTGCCGCCTCAAAACCAGTAATGCCGCAATCCAAAGTAATAATCAATTGGCCGCCTTGTTTGGCTAAATTTTTAACCGCTTTTAAATGAAGCCCATGTCCTTCTTTGTTTCTGTCCGGAATATAAATCGCCAAATTTTGGGCGCCTATTTTTTGAAGCGCATCCATTAAAATAGCGCTGGAACAAACTCCGTCAGCGTCATAGTCCCCGTAAACAATTATTTTTTCTTGTTTTTTTACGGCTTTTAAAATCCGGCTGACCGCCTTTTTCATTCCTTTAAATAAAAATGGGTCATGAAGATCTTGCTCATAATCAGAATTAAAAAACTCATCTATTTGCGGTTGAGTTTTTAATCCCCGATTATACAGAAGCTGTAAAACTAAAGGGCTGTATTCCGGGAATTGTTTAATAAAATCTTCCGGAGCTTTTGGTTTAAGACGCCAAAATTTTCTTTCAGAAAATTTAGGCGGATGAAGACGCCAAATCATAAATTAGCGAACAGAGAACATTGAACAAAGAACAGTAAAATCCGAAATAATATTGTTCGCTGTTCACTGTTCAATGTTCGTTATTTTCAGGGCTTCTATCCCCGGCAGTTTCTCGCCGGACAAAAATTTGAGCATGGCTCCCCCGCCAGTGGAAATATGGTCAATTTTATCCAATAACCCTAACTGGTTTAAACAATTAATAGTGTCTCCGCCGCCGACCAAAGAAAAGGCCTGGCCTTGAGCTATTGCTTCGGCTATGGCTTTTGTTCCGGCGGCAAATTTTTCCGTTTCAAAAAGGCCCATGGGCCCGTTCCAAACAATCATTTCCGCGCCGCTGATAATTCTTTTAAAAAGCTCTATGGTGTCGGGCCCGATGTCTAAAATCATCTCCTGGTCGGAAATATTGCCGACCGGCGCAATCCGGCTTGACGCCTCGCCACCTGAATCAACTGAAACGATAACATCTACCGGAAGGTGAAGTTTAATATTAGTCAGCTCCATCTTCTGCGCTTCCTCAACCATCTCTTCCTCAATAATAGACCGGCCAATGGCCAGGCCCTTGGCCCTGATAACAATATTGGCCAAAGCGCCGCCCAAAATTAAACTGTCCGCTTTTTCTAAAAAATGCTCAATCATTTTAATTTTAGTGGAAATTTTCACTCCGCCGATAATTACCACTAATGGACATTTTGGTTTTTCTAAAATTTCAGAAAGAACTTTAACTTCTTTTTCTAAAAGCAAACCAGCGCAGCCGGGTAATCTTTTAGGCAGACCGCTGATTGAAGCGTAATCTCGGTGCGCTTGACCAAAAGCATCCATAACAAAAAAATCAGCTAAATTAGCTAATGATTCAATATAGGCAGGACTATTTTCTTTCTCGCCAGAATGAAATTGAACATTCTCTAAAAGGACTACTTGACCTGCTTCCATTTTTTTTATTGCCTGCTCCACCTCCGGGCCAATACAATTATCAAGTTTTTTAACCGGCTGACCTATTAACTGGGAAATTCTTTGGCCAATCGGGTCCATTCTTAATTCTTCTACTGCCCGGCCGTCTGGACGACCGAGATGACTTAATAAAATTATCTTTGCTTTTTGGTTTAATAAATAATTAATAGTCGGAAGAGTTGCTTTTAAACGCCAATCTTCTTTATCATCAACTCGCCCATCATCGCCAAAAGAAACATTAAAATCAGCCCGAACTAAAACGCGTTTATTATAAAAATTAAAATCGCGGAGAGTTTTCATAGTAGATCGGGGGCAGCCCCTAAGCAGTAGCCCTCAAGGGCTGCTGCTTAGGGGCTGCCCCCGGCATTCGCAACCTTTTCCGCTATTTTCACAAATTCACTGCCGTTTAAGCTCGCGCCGCCAATCAACAATCCGTTCATTCCGGCTTTTTTAATATAATCAGCGGCGTTTTTAAAATTGACACTGCCGCCATAAAGAATCCTTACTCCTTCGGCTGTCTGACGATTGTAAAGTTTGCTTAAAATTTTCTTAATAAATAATTTTGCTTTTAGAGCTTCATCAGGCGGACAAAAAAGGCCGTCATTAGCGCTAATCGCCCAAATTGGTTCATAGGCAATGACCACATCCCTTATCTTGGCAGCGCTCACTCCGTTCAGGGCTTTCTCCAATTGGGTCTGAACAATAAAACTCATTTCATTAAGCGGCCGGCCCTCTGAATCAAAAGTGTCTCTAATTTCCTCGCCAATGCATAAAATCGGCTTGAGCCGCGATTTGAGAGCGCTTTTAATTTTTTTATTGACTATTTCATCG
>MHMZ01000026.1:31803-33754 GCA_001819555.1 Candidatus Portnoybacteria bacterium RIFCSPHIGHO2_02_FULL_39_12
CCCCCGAGTTTTAAGACCGAAGACCGAAGACTAAAGACTGAAAGAAAAACAAATGGCGGGCAAATAACCACCTCTACATTTTTGATTGGTTTAACTCCCTTATTCACCACTTCAAAAAGATGCTCGGCCTCTTTAAGCGTAGTCGGATTCATTTTCCAATTGGCGATAATAAGCGGTCGTTGATTCATAAAAGTTTTTGGTAGGAGCCTGGACTTAGGAGCCTCGCTCCTAAATCTTTTAGGAGCGAGGCTCCTAAATATAGGCTCCTAAATATCCAATGGAGCTACTCCAAGAATTCCTAAGCTAATTAAAGTTACAAGCAACCCGGCCATAACAACTCCTAAAAAAATCAAAGGTAGGGCAAGTTTTTTGGGCACGCCGAAAACAAAAGCCGCGGCCGCGCCGGCCCAGCCGCCGGTCAAAGGCAAAGGAATAGCCACAAAAGTCACTAAAGCCAGACTGCCCCAGATTTCAAAATGACGGCTGTGTTTTTTTCTCGTCCGTTCAAAAAGCCAGGTAAAAAAACGGTTGAAAAAATAAAAATGACGGCTTAAATATCTTGAAACCGGTTCCAGTAGCCAAACCAGAAAAATCACCGGCGCCATATTGCCCAAAACCGCCCAAATAAAAGCGCTTAAAGGCGAAAGCCCGTAGACGGTTAAAGCCAAAGGAATGGCGCCGCGCAATTCTGAAAGCGGCAAAGCAGCGATTAAAAAAGTGATAAGTTGAGGAGGAAATGACATTTCTATAAATCCCAAATCCCAATATCCAAGGTCAAATAAAATCTCAATGTCCAAATCCCAGATTTATTATTATTTAGACATTGGGATTTGGGATTTTATTTGACCTTGGGATTTTGAAATTGGGATTTTTAAAAAATTATTGTTTTCTCAAAAAATCCGCCGCCCTTTCCGGCTCAATAGTGCTAACCTCTATGCCCGTGCCCAATTCAAACCCGGCCCAAACAGCGGTTTTTGGCAAAATAATCAAATGCCAGTGATAATGCTTATAATTCCCCCTGTCGCAGGGAGCGGTGTGGATATAAAAATTATAGGCCGGGTCGCCGAGTCCCTGATAAAGCTTCGTCAAGGCAATTCCAAACGCCTCGGCAAAAAGCTCTTTTTCTTTTTCGCTCATCTTTTCAAAATAAGGCAGATGCTCTTTCGGATAAACCCTTGTTTCAAAAGAAACTTTAGGAGCAAAAGGAGATAAAACAATAAATTTATCGTTTTCATAAATTATTCTTTTGCCTTCTTTGGAGTCCCATTCAATCATAGCGCAGTAAACGCATTTTTTATTTTTCAGATAATATTTCTCCGCTCCTTCAACGCTTCCCCTTAAATCCGGGTCTATGACCGGAATAGCCATCAATTGAGAATGAGGATGGGCTATGGAAGCGCCGGCCTCTTGGCCGTGGTTATGAAAAATAGAAATGTATTTTATGAATTTTTTGTTCATTAAATCAAGGTATCTGGTCTGGTAAACATCAATCACCTCTTTAATTTCTTTTTGGGAAAATTGAGCCATTTGCTTTCGGTGGTCTTTAGTGATAATCACCTCGTGAAAGCCAAGACCGTCCATAATTTTATTCGGCCCGCTGGCTCTTTCGTTAAGGTCTTCTCCTTGGGCAAAAACCGGATAATCATTGGGCATGACCATAACGCTCCAGTCATTTTTGGACTCGCCGTATTTTAAAATGGCTTTTTCTAAAATTTGCGGCTGACAAAACGGACAGTTCTTGGCCGAAGCCGGTTTTTGAGCTCGCTTCTTCGGGCTAAAAGTTTCCGGCCTTCTGCCCCGGCCAGTCGCAATAATGACCCAGTCGTTGCTGACTAAATCTAATCTCAATTCAGAGACCGGTTGTTTCATAAATTATCAAATACAAATTATCTAGAATCTTGAATTTAGAATTAAGAACTTAGAATGGGAATTAAGAATTTAGAATACAGGG
>MHMZ01000027.1:0-6782 GCA_001819555.1 Candidatus Portnoybacteria bacterium RIFCSPHIGHO2_02_FULL_39_12
CTAGGATTTCTTACAAACAATTATAACATTTCTAACAAGCGAAGCGATCTAACATTTTAACTTTTTTCTTCTTTAGCTAATTCTTCAATAAGTTTTCTTTGTTCTCTTGATAATTTTTTTGGCACCGCCACCTGCACTCTGACCAGCATATCTCCCCGGTCCCGGCCATATAATCGCGGTATACCCTTACCTTTTAGCCGGATTGTTTCGCCGGGCTGGAGGCCGGCCGGAATTTTTAATTTGAGCGGGTCGTCAATGGCCGGTATTTCTATTTTATCACCTAAAGCCGCCTGGGTAAAGTTAATAGATAAATTGTAATAAAGGTCATCTTCTTGGCGCTTAAAATATTTGTGCGGTTTGATATGGATAGTGATAAAAAGATCGCCGGCTTCTCCGCCATAAGGCCCGGCTTGTCCTTGTTCGCTTAATTTAAGAGTTTGTTCGTTATCAATGCCGGCCGGCGCGGTTATTTTAATGGTTTTAATTTCTCTGGTCCGGCCTTCGCCCCGACAAGCTGGACAAATTTTTTCCGGCCATTCTCCCCTGCCCCGGCATTTTGAGCAAACTTTTTGGCGAAGAAGAATGCCTAAAAAGCTTTGAGTTCTGACTTGTTCATAGCCCGCGCCCTGGCAAGCCGGGCATTTTTTAAACGATTCGCCTCCCTGACCCCGGCATTTATCGCAGGCAATCATTTTCTTTAATTCAATTTCTTTTTGTATTCCGTAGAAGGCGTCCTCTAAATTGATTTCTAAATCAAGATGAATATCATCTCCGTATTCCTGAACTTTTCTTGTTTTGGTTGTTGGCCCGAAGCCGAATATCTCTTCAAAAATATGGCTGAAGCCCAAGTCCTCAAAAATATCGCGGCCGCCGAAAACATCGTAAAAAGAGCGAAAATCCTGTTCAGAAAAACCGCGGCCAAAAGGCGCTTCCTCATATTTCTCTCCAAATCTGTCGTATTGAGCTCTTTTTTCTTTATCAGATAAAACCCGATAGACCTGGCTGATTTCTTTAAATTTTTCTTCGTATTCTTTTTTATGGCTTTCCGGCGCTTTGTCCGGATGATATTTAAGGGCTAATTGCCGATAGGCCTTTTTAATTTCTATTTCCGAAGCGTTTTTGGGAACGCCTAAAATTTCGTAGTAGTTTTTGGTTGGCATGTCAATTTTGCCCAAGAGAGCAAGCCCGAGCGTAGCGAGGGCGACGCTCGATTGGTTGCAAAATTGAGCACCGAGCACTCAGTGTGGATTATCTAAATTTTTGTTATAAATCAACAAACCTTAATTTAAAGAATGCAAGCTGATAGTTCACACTGAGTGCTCGGTAAAGGTTCTACAGCCAAAAATCCTGCGCCTACGGCTTGGATTTTTGGGCAGAATCCTTCACTTCCTCATACTCCCCTTCCACGGTTTTTTCCTTGCCATGACCTTTTTTAATCTCTGGCTCTGCTTGCTCGGCTTTTTCCTCCTGGACTTTTTGGTAGAGCTGCGCGCCGATTTTTTGAATAGCTTGGGAGAGTTCGTCTAAGCCTTTTTTAAGCGGCTCTATTTCTGAACCATCTTTTAGTTTTTTAAGTTCTGCTAATTTGTCCTCTACTTCTTTTTTATCTTCCGGTTTAACTTTATCACCGGTTTCTTTCAGAGCTTTTTCAGTTGAATAAATCAAAGTATCGGCCTGATTGCGAACTTCAATCAGCTCTTTTCTCTGCCGATCTTCGGCCGCGTGGGCTTCCGCTTCTTTTTTCATTTTTTCAATTTCCTCTTTTTTGAGAGCCGAAGAGTCGGTAATGGTGATATGCTGTTCTTTACTAGTCGCTTTGTCTTTGGCCTTGACGGTTAAAATTCCATTAGCGTCAATATCAAAAGCCACTTCAATTTGGGGCACGCCCCGAGGCGCCGGCGCAATGCCATCCAACATAAATCGGCCCAATGTTCTATTATCAGCGGCCATGGGCCTTTCGCCTTGAAGAATATGGATTTCCACTGACGGCTGATTATCAGCGGCCGTAGAAAAAATTTGGCTCTTGGAAGTCGGAATTGTGGTATTTCTTTCAATCAAAGGAGTCATGACCGCGCCCAAGGTCTCAATTCCTAAAGTTAAAGGCGTCACATCCAATAAAAGCACGTCTTTCATATCGCCGGCCAAAACCGCGGCCTGAATGGCCGCGCCCTTCGCCACACATTCCATTGGGTCAACTCCCCTTTCAATTTTTTTGCCAATATAATTTTCAATTAGCTGTTGGACCATAGGCATTCTGGTCGGGCCGCCGACTAAAATAATTTTAGTGATATCTTTGGGTGTCAGCTTTGAATCATTTAAGGCCTGCTCCAAAGGTCCGCGGCATTTTTCAACAATCGGTTTGACTAGTTCTTCTAATTTGGCCCGGGTTATTTTCATCACCAAATGTTTTGGCCCGGTCGTATCCCCGCTCAAAAAGGGCAGATTGATTTCAGTTTCTAAAGTTGAGGAGAGTTCAATTTTAGCTTTTTCCGCCGCTTCTTTTACCCGTTGAAGAGCGGTCAGGTCTTTTTTAAAATCAATCCCTTCCCTCTTTTTAAATTCTTCGGCAATATATTCAACTAAAATCGCGTCCATATCAGTGCCGCCCAGTTGAGTGTCACCCGAAGTGGACTTCACTTCAAAAACTCCCTCGCCAAAATCCATAATCGTCACATCCAGAGTGCCGCCGCCAAAATCAAAGACCAAAATCTTTTCTTCTTGGCCGGCTTTGTCAATGCCGTAAGCCAGAGAAGCGGCCGTCGGCTCATTGATAATTCTTTCCACTTCCAAGCCGGCAATGGCGCCGGCGTCTTTGGTGGCCTGGCGCTGGCTGTCGTTAAAATAAGCCGGCACCGTGATGACCGCTTTTTGAATCGGCTGGCCCAAAAACGCCTCGGCGTCTTTTTTGATTTTTTGAAGAATAAAAGCGGAAAGCTGCTGGGGCGTGTATTCTTTTCCGGCTAAAGTATATTTTTCTTTACTGCCCATTTTTCGCTTAAAAGCCGAAACCGTATTTTCCGGATTAGTTATGGCCTGGCGCCGGGCCGGCTCGCCAACTAAAAGATTGGCGTCTTTATCAAAAGCCACATAAGACGGAAAGGCCTTGCCGCCACCAACCACTGTCCCTTCAGATGAAGGAATTATGACCGGTTTGCCGGCTTCCACCACGCTGGCGGCTGAATTTGATGTGCCGAGGTCTATACCAATTATTTTTGTCATAGTATTGTCATTCTGAGCGAAGCGAAGAATCCCGTAGAAGACGACCGTTGGTAATTTTCTACGGGATACTTCGGTCGCTTCGCTCCCTCAGGATAAACTCAGAATCCCGAGCGAATTAGGACGGGATCCTTCGCTCCCTTCGGTCGCTCAGGATGACCATTTCTTAACTAAATCAAAGATTTAGAAGAAATGGTCATTTTACTTTTATCGGAATCCTTTTACCTTTTGATATTGTCTTGTTTGTTTTGGGAATGGTGATTTTTAAGAGGCCCGAAACAGTTTCGGCCGCGGCTTTATCTTCTTTTACTTCCACTGGCAGTTTGATGACCCGCCTGAATTCCCCTTGGCGAATCTCTTTTCTAATGTAGTCTTTTTCCTTGATTTCTTTTTTATCTTCGCTTTTTCCCGAGATAGTCAGGATATTGTCTTCAATGGATACTTCCACGTTTTCTGGCTTGACGCCGACTAAAGGTATTTCCACATAAAGATTATCTTTATCTTGATAAATATCAACAGCCGGCTCCTCGGCCCGAAAAGTCGGCACAAAAGGCATCCATTCGTCTTGCTCAAAATCATCGGGCAGACGAGGAGGCCTGTCTAAATCCTTAAAAGGACGCCATTGAATAGGCATAATGCTGTTTTGCTAACACTTTTGGTCTTACAGCTTTATATAAGCTCTCGGACTTTTGGTTGTTAACTACACTTTTAAAATTCCAAGGGATTTGTTTGGAATTTGTGATTTGTGATTTGTGATTTCATTTTGCCATCCTCACCTTTCCCACTCTCAAAACTTTATCTTCCAGCAGATACCCCTTCTGAATTTCTTCTGTAATAACCCCGCTTTCTTCATTTGATTCTATCATCTCTACGGCCTCATGAAAATTGGGATTAAATTTTTCCCCGACTGTTTTAATTTCTTTCAAATTATATTTTTCCAAAATACTTTCTAATTGTTTTTTAATTGGTTTTAACAACGTCGTCCTGAGCGAAGCGAAGGATCCCATAGATTTTAACTTAGCTGTTTCTTTAACTCCCATTTCCAAACTATCCAAAACCGGCAGTATTTCTCTAATTAAATTCTCTTGGCTGTATTTTCTAAATTCTTCCATGGCCTCTTCCTGCCGCCGCCGGTAATTAACCAAATCCGCCTGGGCTCTTTGCCAGCCGGTTAAATACCCCTCTTTTTCTTTTTGGCAGTCCTTCAGCTTCTTTTTAAGTTTTTTTACTTTGCTTTCTCCGCCAGCCGGCGGAGAAAAATCTTCTTGAGAATCTTCGTCAGAATAAATAATTTCTTCTTTTTGAGTCATAGATTCTATTATTAGTTTACTCAAAAAATTACTTTTGTCAACTATATCATTCTACCCCAAGGCTATATTTTTGACAATAAATCTTTAGAACTTCTCATTTTATTGTCAGGCAGGCGGCGGGTGTGGTAAAATAGAGATAATCGGAATATCCATAAATATTTATGTCATTCTGAACGAAGCCCCGTTAGAAATTTTTAATTTCTAACGGGGCGAAGTGAAGAATCCCGTAGAGCAACGCCAGCGTTGGCTGTTTTTCACGGGATTCCTCCTGCCCGCCATCGGCTTGCGCCCCGCCCGATTTCGCCAGGACGAAGTCTTTGACGGGCGGGCGAAGGCGCTGGCCGGCGGGCGCTGACGCTCGGAATGACAAACAAAACATGAAAACCATTATTTCAAACAACATCGCCTGGATTGATATTTCCGGACCAAAAGAAAAGGACTTAGAAAATTTAAAAGAGAAATTTAAGCTCCATCCTTTTATCGTTCGCCAATTTCTGCCGTCTATTCAGCGGCCGAAGATTGAAGAATACCCGAATCAGCTTTTTATGGTTTTGCATTTTCCGGTTTTTGATTCTAAAAAAAGAGAAACCAAACCAATTGAGCTGGATTTTATTGTTTTTCCCCAGACGTTCATTACCAGCCATCAGGGGGACATTCCTTCGCTTGAAATATTTTTTGAGGACTGCCGGATTCAGGAGCATCATAAAAGCCAGTATTTTAAAACCAGCGGCCATTTGCTTTTTGGGCTTTTGGATTTTATGATTGACGCTTGTCTGCCCATGCTTGACCATGTGGCTGAAAAAATAGATAAGATTGAAAGCCAGGTTTTTAAAGGGAAAGAAAAAGAAATGCTTAATGAAATTTCTTTAGTTAAAAAGGACTTGATTGATTTTCGCCGGGCCATTAAGCCCCAGCGGTCGGTTTTGGAGATTTTAGAGAAAAAATCTCCGCGGATTTTTAGCCGGGAAACAAGGCATTTGGCCCAGGAAGTGATTGGTTCAAATATCAGGGTTTGGAATGTTTTGGAAAATCTCCGGGAATTAATTATTTCAATCGAGCAGACCAACAATTCTCTGCTTTCTTACAAATTAAGCGATATTATGAAAATCCTGACCGTTATCTCATTTATTACCTTTCCCTTGAGCGTGATCGTCGGCTTTTTTGGAATGAATCTTGAGCAGATTCCATTAATCCGACATCCTTTGGCTTGGCTGTTTATTATTTTATTTATGATTTTTACAGCCGGAATTATGCTAATCTATTTTAAGAAGAAGAAATGGTTATAGCCAAACAAAATATTTTGTCATTCTGAAGGAGGCCATAGGCCGACTGAAGAATCCCGAGCGATTTCCACGGGATCCTTCGTTTCGTTCAGGATGACAATTTTAAAAAACTATTGAAACTCTACAACACCCTTACTAAAAAAAAAGAAATCTTTAGGTCCCTTAAAAATAAAAGGGTTAATCTTTTTGTCTGCGGGCCGACTGTTTATGATTATTCCCATCTTGGCCACGCCCGGACTTATATTGTTTTTGATATGCTTGTCAAATATTTAAAACAGCTCGGCTATTCTGTTTTTTATCTTCAAAACATCACTGATATTGACGATAAAATTATTAACCGGGCTAAAGAAGAAAAAATATCTTGGAAAGAGTTAAGCCGTAAATTTGAAAAAGAATATCTTAAAGATATGAAAAGATTAGCCGTAGACAGCGTTGATAAATATGCCCGGGCCGCTGATTACATTAAAGAAATTATCAGTCAAGTAGAGCGGCTTTTAAAAAAGGGTTTTGCTTATCAAATTGCCGACGGGATTTATTATGACATTTCTAAATTCAAAGATTATGGGAAACTATCTAAAAGAACAGCGCTTCAGGCAGAAGACGCGGTCTCCCGTATTGACGAAGCCAAGGGAAAAAGAAATAAAGGAGATTTTTGTTTATGGAAATTCTCCAAATCAGATGAACCAAAATGGCCAAGTCCTTTTGGCGATGGCCGGCCGGGCTGGCACATTGAAGACACGGCTATTACGGAAAAATATTTCGGGCCGCAGTATGATATTCACGGCGGGGCCAACGAGCTAATTTTTCCGCATCACGAAGCCGAAGTCGCTCAAATGGAAGCTATTTCCGGCAAAAAACCATTAGTCAGATATTGGCTCCATACTGGTCTTTTAACTGTTCGGGGTGTAAAAATGAGTAAATCCCTGAAAAATTTTATCAGTATCAGAGATTTTTTTAGGGATGGGGGCAGCCC
>MHMZ01000027.1:6804-21518 GCA_001819555.1 Candidatus Portnoybacteria bacterium RIFCSPHIGHO2_02_FULL_39_12
ACCAGTGAAAGCCGCATTTTAAGGTTATTTATCCTAAAAAGCCATTATCGCTCCCCTATTGATTATAGCGAAAAAGCGATTGAACAGAGTAAAAAAGAACTGGAAAGAATTGATGAATTTGTCGGGAAGTTAGATTCCTTTAGGGTCAGACCCTCGTCAGGGTCGGACCCTGACGAGGGTCTGACCCTAAAGATTTTTCAAAAAGCAATGGCTGATGATTTTAATACACCTAAGGCCTTGGCCGCGATTTTTGATTTAATTAAAAAAAGCAATAAACTGATTGAGCAAAATAAATTAAACGCCAAACAAGCCCAAGAAATTTATAATTTACTGCTTAAATTTGACAAGGTTTTGGGTATTTTGCCAATTAAAAAGAAATTAGTTATTCCCCAAGAAATTAAAAAATTAGTCAAAGAGCGCGAAAAAGCGCGGCAAAATAAAGACTGGGCCAAGGCCGACCAAATTCGTCAGCAAATTGAAAACAGGGGGTATAAGGTAGAAGATACTATTAAAGGGCCGGAGGTAAAAAAGAGATAAAAATAAGGACTTCCTTGATAAATAAGTCAAGTCTTGAAAGGTCTATCAGATATGATAGACTGAAAATAATGAATAAGCAAGCCGGTTTAATTTCCAAGCAGGAATTAGAAGGCCGTTTGCCGCCGCAAAGCATTGAAGCCGAACAGTCGGTTTTGGGTTGTTTGATGCTGGACAAAGAAGCGGTTATCCGGGTGGCTGATATTTTAAAACCGGGCGATTTTTACCGGGGAGTTCATAACCAGATTTATTCCGCCATGCTTGAGCTTTATGAAAAAGGAGAGCCGATTGATTTATTGAGCTTGACTAACCGCTTGGAAGAAAAAGAGCAGTTGGAAGAAATGGGCGGCAGCAGTTATCTGACTGATTTGGTCAATACTGTGCCGACCGCCGGCCATGTTGTCCATTACGCTAAAATTGTCCATCGCAAGAAAACTCTCCGCGACCTCATTGAAGCGGCCTATCACATCAATCAGTTGGGCTATCAGGAAACCGAAGATGTGGACAATCTGGTTGACGCGGCCGAACAGAAAGTTTTCAGCATTGCCCAGAAATCTTTAACCCAGGGATTTCTGCCGATTAAAGCGGCTTTAGAAGACGCCTTTGAAAGAATTGACCGGCTCCATCGCGGAGACGGCGCTCTGCGGGGCATCCCGACCGGTTTTCATGATTTAGACAATTATCTGGCCGGCCTTCAGAAATCCGATTTGATTATTTTAGCTTCCCGTCCATCGCTCGGTAAAACCACTTTAGCTATGGATTTAGTCCGGCATATCGGAGTTAAAAACAATATTCCGGTCGCTATCTTTAGTTTGGAAATGGCTAAAGAGCAAGTGGTTGACCGTTTGCTTTGCGGTCAGGCCGGCGTGGAATTATGGCGGATGCGGACAGGCCGCTTATCAAGCGATGGCCCTGATAATGATTTTACCAGAATCCAAGAAGCAATGGACGAGCTTTCAACCGCGCCTATTTTTATCAACGACAATCCTTCTCCGACCGTGCTTCAGATACGGACTATGGCCCGTCGGCTTCAGGCCGAACAACCTCTTGGTTTGATTATTATTGATTATCTTCAGATGATTTTGGGCCGCAATATAAACGACAGCGAAGTCCAGCAGACCAGCGAAATTTCCCGTTCGCTTAAGGCCTTGGCCAGAGAACTGAATTTACCGGTTTTAGCCATTTCTCAGCTTTCCCGGGCAGTTGAAGGCCGTTCGCCTTCCATCCCCAAACTTTCCGATTTAAGGGCCTCGGGCGGCCTGGAGCAGGACGCGGATGTGGTGCTTTTAATTTATCGGGAAGACAAAGACCGGACCAACACCGACCGTAAAAATATTGCCGATATTATTATTGCCAAGCACAGAAACGGCCCGACCGGCAAAGTTGAACTTTTCTTTAATGAGGGACAAGTCAGTTTCAAGAATCTGGAAAAGAGATTTTAACCAAGCGGGGGCAGCCCCCGCGGGCCTGGGGCTGTTCCCGGGTATTTCCTAAGATGCTATTTCCATCCGCTATCCAAAACCTCATCACTCAATTAGCCAAACTGCCCGAGATTGGTCCCAAAGCCGCCTTTCGGCTGGTTTTTTATTTAATCAATCAGGAGCAAAAAGAATTAGATGAATTATCCGCTCTTATTAAAAACCTAAAAACAAGTTTTCGGCTTTGTCCTCAATGTTTTAATTTAGCCGGAAATAGCCAGAGTTTTTGTTCTATTTGTCAGGACCCCAAAAGAGACAAAAGCGTTATTTGCGCGGTTGAGGATATTTTGGACATCATTCCTATAGAAAAAACCCGGCAATACAGCGGGCTTTACCATGTTTTAGGCGGTTTGATTTCGCCGGCTGACGGCCTCGGCCCGGAACAGTTAAAGATTAAGGAGTTGGTAGGGAGAATTAAACTAGCGAACAGCGAACAGCGAACAGCGAACAATATAAAAGAAGTAATTTTAGCCCTTAATCCCACTACCGAGGGCGACACCACGGCTCTCTATTTAGAACGGTTGCTTAAGCCGCTTAATATAAAAATAACCCGTTTGGGCCGCGGGCTGTCTCAAGGCGCTGATTTGGAATACGCGGATGAAAATACTCTAACCAACGCTCTTTTAGGCAGGAGATGAAGCTCCACGGGCAAGCCCGTGGTATCCTCACTTTACGGTCAAGCCCTTCGGGCTTGCCCGTGGTGCGAAATCCCGCACCGAAGACCATTCATCCACGGGTAAACCCGTGGTCTTCTGGTGCGTGGATAAAATTTTAGTAATCTCTACTTCGGTATAGGGCTGGCGATGGCCGGTCTTTTTTTTGTATCTTTTTTTGGACTTATATTTGAAAATAATTATTTTTTTGCCCTTACCCTGCTTTAAGACCTGACCGATAACCTTGACGTTTTTGACCAGCGGGGTCCCAATCTCTGTTTTTTTGTTTTTCTCCAATAATAAAACTTGGTCAAAAGTTATTTCTTCGCCTTCTAAAAGATTTAATTTCTCTATTTTAATTTTATCACCGGGCGAAACTTTGTATTGTTTCCCGCCGGTTTTGATGACTGCGAACATATTTTTTTGGGGGGCTGCCCCCGATATATCGGGGGCAGCCCCCATTCTGGAGCCCCCATTCTAATTTACTCAACAGACGGCCTCTCTATTTGCTGAATCTCTACTTTTGACTTCCCTTCTCCGGTGATTTTGACCACATCTTTGTCAATTTTTTTAAACTCTCTTGAAGCGCTGTTGTACATATTAACGGTGGTGCCTAAATTATCTCCAAGTTTTTTTAAATAAACTTCATAGCCGTTTAAATGATTAGCCAGTTTTTCCACTCTCTTTCTGATTTCCTGGGCCGATTTTTCAATTTCAAGCGCCCGCAGGCCCTGAAGAACGGTTTGAAGATAAGCGTGAAAAGAAGTCGGCGAAACAATAATCACGTGTCTGTCCTTAAAGGCGTATTCAATTAAATCGCGGGTATTGACCTTTAAGGCCCCGACCTGGTTGACCAGTAAATCATAATAAATTCCTTCAGCCGGAATAAACATAAAAGCAAAGTCCATCGTCCCCTTTTTTGGCTTGATATACTTGGCAGTTTCGTCGATTCTGGTTTTTAAGTCAAGTTTAAACTGCTTTTCCAGTTTTATTCGCGTCGCTTCGTTTTTTTCCTGAACGATCCGGTTGTAATTTTCCAGGGAAAACTTGGAATCAATCGGAATGAGTTTGTCTTTGACAAAAATCACCGCGTCAACAATGTCGCCGTCGCCGAAATCATACTGCATCTGATAAGAGCTCGGCGGCAGAACATTTTTTAAAACAGTTTCTAAATAATATTCTCCCAAAATCCCTCGCTGTTTTGGATTAGTCAAAATATTTTCTAAGGATTGCAGCTGCTCGGCAAAGCCGATGACCTGTTTATTGGTATTGTCCAGCTTGGTTAATTTTTCAGTCACATCCCGGATAATCTTGGCGCTTTGGCTAAATTGGACTTGAGCTGTTTTGGCCGATTCGGATAATTTATTGTCCAGGACCCGGCTAATCTGATTTATTTGTTCCTGAATGAGCATTAAGGATTCGTCTTGCCTAACCGGTCTTTTCTTGAATAATAAAAAAAATATTATTCCTATAGCCAGAGCGATTAAGATAAAAATAGCAGTTAAAAGTAAGGTGTTCATTTGTTGGGAGTAGCAAAGCGAACGGAGAGAGCTTCGCAATATCGCGGAGCTTCGCTCCGCTATTCCATTATCTTACCTCATCAAGACCTAAATTGTCAAAAAAATGCCGTAAATTATCAAAAGAACAACAATAAAAAATAGGAGAAAATGACCAGGTATCCTGGTTTTAGAGCCGAGGCGGAAGCCCTCCCGCCTCGGTTTTTTTATTGTTTAAAATAAAAAAACCGTCACAAAACGGCCGTCTCAAAATTTATAGCATTTTCTTATAGGATATTTTATTTAGTGGAATGTGGTTTATAAAAAATAATAACACCCCACATAATTACCAAAATCACTCCAGCAATGATGTAAAGAATAAGATCGTTCATAATTATTTTTTACTTTTCATTGCCACAATATAAATTATTGTCACAATGATAGCAGTAATGATATAAGCGATTATGAGATATTTCATAATTGATGACTATTGTTTAATCTGCTTAGTAAATTTAGTCCTCCTATCAAACAGCCGAAAGCAAAAATTGCTCCCACAATAAACACTATAACATTAACTTGACCCGAAGAACCTGGTATAAAAAATCCAAATACAGACGAAGCAAATAAAATTTTAGCGAGGTCAATTAAAAAACTTGATAATTTATCTACTTGATGTTTGTTGAATTGCATATGTTTAGTTTAACATAAAAATTTTTCTTAGCCAATAGAGTTATCCATAATATTATCCCTAAAGAAACCCATTGGCTGATAGATAAGCTCCAGTAGTGAGGGTCGGCTAAATAAGTATCGGTTGCCCGGGTAAAATCCAATAAAAAACGGGCTAAACTATACCAGAATAAAGAAATAATAAATAATTGCCCTGGTTTTTTAAGGCGGGTTCGCAAGAACCACAAAACAAAAAACATAATTAAGCCATTTAAGACCAGATATTGGGCCACTGGGTGGCGTAAAATGCCATCCGGCCATAAAATTCCCCAAGGCAAAGCAGTGAGCGCTCCCTGATGGTCATTGATTAAAGAACAGCCAATATAGCCGATAGAAATTCCCAAAGCCGCGGCCGGGGCGATTAAATCAGCTATTCGCCAGAATGAAATGCGGGAGGCTAAACTTCCCACATCGCGATGTGGGAAGTTTAGCCTCAAATAAAGCCAGCCCAAAAGTAAAGCGCCCAATAGTCCGCCATAAAACATCAGTCCGCCGGCCCAGGCCTGAAAAATCTCTAATGGATGAAAGAAATAATATCTCGGGAATTGTAAAACATAACCCAATCTGGCGCCGATTAGACCGCCCAATAAGATGAAAATAAAAAGATTAAAAAACCGGGAAGAATCAAGCCCTTTTCTCTTGGCTTGGAATAAAACCAGCCACCAGCCGGCCAAAAAACCTAAACCAACAAAAAAACCCCAAGTGTAAACAGTAATGGGGCCGAGAGTTATTTGGTCATAGATGAAATAAGGAAGCATACAATAAATTCCTAAATCCTAATTTCTAATAATAGGATTTAGATATTAGAAATTTAAAAATAATTGATTATTCAATTATTTTAAATACCTGGTCATTATCCCTCACCGCTTGGTCTACTTTTAAACCAATAGCCTGGCCAGCTTCGGCTTCTTTGACATTTTCATGCTCAATTTGCATAGAGGCGATTTTCTGTTCAAAATCAGTGGCTGTCCCTTTGATGTGGATTGAGTCCCCTACTTTCAGCTTGTTGTCTGTAATTTCAATGACGCCCACGCCGATATTGGTAAAATAGTGAGTAATTTTGCCGATTAATTTTTCCTCCATTTTTTTCACCTCCTTTCGCCAAATTTGTCAAAATTTTAATTTTGTTACAAATTTGAGCGCCCAGCACCTTTTTCGTTGTGTAATTAAAAAGAATTTAGATAATTAAAAATATATTTATTTCTCGCGGCGCAGAGGGCGAATAGCCCCGAGCGAGCCGTTAGGCGAGCGAGTGCGCCGCCGTGAATTTCAGAGCGAAAAAGGTGCTGGGCTGATAATTACGCAGCCCCACGGGGAGTCGAACCCCGGTTTTATGCTTGAGAAGCACATGTCCTAGGCCGCTAGACGATGGGGCCTTATATTTTAAGATTAACATCAATCTCTAAACCTGTCTAATCTAAGGGTGTCGTAAAACCTTATATTTTTAATCTAAGGGTTTGCGACCCCCTTAGATTTGGACCAGTATTTTAGAAACTTTTTCCGGAAAAGCCATAATTTCTTTGACTATTTTTTCCATTCGCATGGCCCGCGAGCCTTTAATTAAAATAATATCCCCGGCCTCTAATTTTTCCTGAAGGGCCAGACCGGCTTTTTCAGCGCTGTCAAACTCAAAAATTTTTTCTTCGGAAAAGCCATTTTTTTTCATCTCATCGGCTATAAATCTGGCCCGCTCCCCGACCAATAGAAGCAGATCCGCTGTTAAAAACGCTTCTCTCCCGACTCGCCGGTGGGCTTCTTCGGTCTTTTCCCCTAACTCCAGCATATCGCCCAACACCGCTATTTTTCTTTTAGGTTGAAATTGATTTAAAATTTCTAAGCCGGCAATAACGGAACTTGGCGAAGCATTATAAGTGTCGTCAATAATCCAGGTCTTTTTAATTCCTCTTATTAAATTAGTCCGGCCGGGCAAAGGACGGAATTTTTCAAGACCGGCCGAGATATTGACTAAATTTAAGCCAAAGTTTAAACCAACCGCGGCCGCGGCGGCCGCGGCGTAAGCTTGCTGTTTGCCTAAACACTTTTTAAGCCGTATCGGCACCATGCTTCCTTTATTTTCTAATTTAAAATTAACCCCAAAATCTTTTTCTTCCAAATTCTTAATTTTTAATTCATAATTCATAATTTTTAGGTCAGCCCCCTGGCCAAAGCCGTAACTGATTATTTGAGCGCCCGAAGAAATATTTTCCCGCATCATTCTTACCGATAAGTCGTCATAATTTAAAACTGCCAGGCCTTTTCGGGGTAGAGATTTTACCAGTGATGATTTTTCTTCAATTAAAGCGTCTTTTTCCGGAAAAAATTCCAAGTGAACCGGAAATTCGCCGATGGCTGTGATGACCCCGATTTTAATTGGCACAAAGCTCAATAGATACCCAAGGTCGCCCGGCTTATCCGCCCCCATTTCCAAAACTAAAATCTCCGGATATTCTGTTTTAAAAATAATCACGGCTAGGGCTTTTAAAAAAATTTTCAGCCATTTTTTAATTGAACGGCCGCCGGTCTCAAGCCCCAAAATAGCCAAAGGCACGCCTATTTCATTATTGTAGTTTTCTAAATTTCGCCGCGCGCGAAAATGCGCTTTGAGTATTGTATAAATCGCTTCTTTGGCAGTGGTTTTACCGACGCTGCCACTGACCGCCACAATTTCCGGCCGGTATTTCCAGAGAACGATTTGAGAGAGAATTTTGAGGAGATATTGGAGAATACTACGCATTTGGTAATGAATTTAGAATCTGGAATCTTGAATTTTGAATGAGAATATAGAATATGGAATTTAGAATAATAAAATTCTAATTCTATATTCTTAATTCATAATTCTTATTCTAAATTCTAAATTCCAAATTCTAAATTCTATATTATTTCGGCGGAATTTCAAAATAATTAAACATATACTCGGCCAGCCGCCTGAAAACCGGCGTAATGGAATCAGAAGCAAAGCGAATGCCCTTGGGGTTGTCTATTTTAATCAAAACAATAAATTTCGGGTCAAAAGCCGGCGCAAAGCCGACAAAAGTATGGATGGTTTTATCAGAATAGCCGCCCGATTCCAGATTCGGCACTTGGGCGGTGCCGGTTTTGCCGGCCACGTCGTAACCCTTAACTTGGGCTTTCCGGTCATAACTGTTTTCTATCGTGCTAATCAGCATTCTGGTCAATTGAACGGCTGTTTTTGGATAAATTACTTCTTTAACTATTTGGGGTTCAGTAATAATTTCTTGGCCGTTTGGTTCAATAATTTTTTCAACCGCGAACGGTCGCATAACTTTTCCCTGATTAGCCACAGCGGCGAGAGCTGTAATCAGTTCTAGAGGCGTAATCGCCACTCCCTGGCCAAAAGAAGCGGTGGCAAAGTTTATGTCCCGGTTTTCTGATAAATTGGAAATATCGCCGCCAATCTCTCCTGTTAAATCTATACCGGTCGGCCGGTCAAAACCGAAATCTTCTACATATTGGCGGAAGGCCTCGTGGCTCATTTTTTGCTGAACAAAAACAGCGCCGGTATTGATAGAATTTTCTAAAACATTGGTCATTGTTGAGACGCCGTAACTTCTGTCGGCGGCGTTTCTAATAATGCTGTTTTTAATTTTAACATAGCCCAAATCCTCATAAGCGGTTTGGGGATTGATTAGTCCCTGGTTTAGGCCAGCCGCCATAGTGATCGGTTTGAAGACCGAGCCCGGCTCATAGATTTTTTGAATTGACGAATTTAGAAATACATTAATATCTTCAACTTTAAAGTATTCATTCGGATTAAAATTCGGCCAGTTAGCCAGAGCTCGGATAGCGCCGCTTTTCGGCTCCATAACAATAATAGTTCCTTCGTCAGCCGACCATTTTTTGATTACCTCTTCCAGCTCTTTCTCGGCTTTAAACTGAATATTCTGGTCAATGGTTAAAATCAGATCAGAGCCGTCTTGGGCCGGTTGGGTTTTTTGGGCAGCCGCGGGAATTAAATAACCAAGAATATCTTTCCACCCTTCCAAAAAACCGGCCGCGCCCTTTAATTTTTCTTCGTAATAACCCTCTAGTCCATACTGGCCTATTTCCATTTCATCTTTTAAACCGACAAAGCCGACCAAATGGCTGGCCAAAGAACCGGCCGGATAATATCGCCAGGTTTCTTTAACTAGTTCGATTCCTTTAATCTTAAGCGATTGAATCTGCTGGGCCAGATCTTCGTCTACTTTATGTTTTAAGGGCTCGTAAGGGTCTTCGGGTTTATTGATTCTGTTTAAAATAATTTCTTCATCTAAATCAAGCAAAGGAGATAATTGTCGGGCTATTTCTTCTCTCTTTTCTTGAAGAATCAATTTAGGGACAGCGTAGACCTGTTGAAATTCTTTATTGGTGGCCAAGGGCAGATACTCCTTGCTTTTTAAATCCTGAATAAAAATTCCCCCTCTTTTTGGGAATAATTTTTGATAAAGCTGGTGCTGGTTTTGGGCCGAGGCGCTGTAAAAATTATATTTAAGGATTTGAAGCGAAAATAAGCGGGCTATGATTATCCCGCCTATAAAAAGAGTGATAATAAAAAGAATTTGGATACGCCATTGAGTAAAACGCCTCATTTTTTAATCGCCACTGCTCCTTTTTCCTTCAGATAAACCACTTTGACGGCTTCTTCCATTCCTAATGTCTTGGCTATTTCTCCCAAATTAGCCGGCGACTGAAGCCGGGCTGCTTCTATTTCTAAAGTTGATTTCTCCGCCCGTAATTTTTCAAGCCGCTGTTTTTCTTGGCGGATTTGGTAGGTCTTGCTCACGACGCCGTTAGTCTGAATAAGATAGAAAAAGCTCATTAAAAAGAAAGCAATAAAAATAATTAAACTTAAAATAGCCGTTCCCCGATTGGAAATTGATTTCGCTTGATGGAATGATTTTGATTTGATATAAGTCATAAGACCTGAAACAATAGCCTTTTAGGAGATTTTAGGAGCCTTTAGGAGCCTCGCTCCTAAAATTCTTTAGGAGCGAGGCTCCTAAAAGGCTAGGCTCCTAAATTCCAATTTTTCTGCCACCCTTAACTTCGCGCTTCGGCTGCGCGGGTTTTGGCTGATTTCTTCTTGACCGGGCCTGATTGGCTTCTTGGTCAGAATTTTTAACTTATTTTCTTTGGCCAATTGGCGGAAAAAATTTTTAACAATTTGGTCTTCTAAAGAATGAAAAGAAATAACTGCGAGCCGGCCGCCGCTTTCAAGAATTTCTACGGCCTGGGGCAGGGCTTTAGAAAGATTATTCAGTTCGTCATTGACCGTTATTCTTAGGGCTTGGAAAACCCGGGTGGCAAAATGGATTCGGCCATAGAAATATTTCTGCGGCGCGGCCTGACGAATTACTTCCACTAATTGTTTGGTAGTATTTATTTTTTTACCCTGTCTTTTTTGACAAATTTTTTCAGCAATTTGTTTAGCGTATCTTTCTCCTCCATATTCTTTAAATATTTTCTCTAAATTTTCTTTTGGCCATTCATTGACAATTTTTTCAGCAGTTAAATCACTGTTCTTTGTTCGCTGTTCGCTGTTCTCTGAATTAAATCTCATATCCAGCGGCTCGTCTCTTAAAAAAGAGAAACCCCGGCCGCTTTTTTCTATCTGCCAAGAAGACAGGCCCAAATCAAGAAGAACGCCGTGGAATTTGAAATCTTGAAATTTTGATATTTCAATATTTTTCCTGATAATTTTTTTCAAATCCGCAAAATTCCCTTGAGCGAGAATAATCCTGTCAGAACCGGCCTTTTGTTTTAATTGATCCAATGTTTCTTTGCTTTGTTCAATCCCCAAAACTTTTCCATCGGGCTTATTTTTTTCTAAAATAGCCAAAGCATGTCCGCCAAAACCAATTGTGCAGTCAATAAAATTTTCTCTTGGCTTTGGGTCTAAATATCTTAAAACTTCTTTTAGAAGAACTGGCTTGTGCATCTCATAAATTTTCACAAAAAGAAAAAATTATTGTCTGAGCTTGTCGAAGACATAATTTTTGTCCGATATATTATCCCTTCGACAAGCTCAGGGAATAATATGTTAGATTCCCAGCTCGCTTAATTTAGCCGCTATATCCCCCACTTCTTTTTCAATCTTCTGCTTATAGGCCTCCCATTTTTCTTGGTCCCAGATTTCCAAACGGTTATAGACGCCGGCAATAACCACATTTTTTTTAAAGCCGGCATATTTTTTTAAATAATCGGGAATCAAGATTCTTCCCAGCCGGTCAAATTCCACGGCCGCGGCGCCGGCTAAAATAATTCTATTAAATCCCCTGGCGTCAACTTGACCGGTCGGCAGCCCGGCCAGCTTATCAGCCATTTTTTGCCATTCGTTTAAAGGGTAGAGGGCCAGACAATTATCCAATCCTCTGGTTAAGACCGCTCCTTTTTGCAATTCCTTTCTTAATTTAGCCGGAATAGCCAATCTTTTTTTAGCGTCAATGGTATGTTTGTATTCGCCGATGAGCATGCGATTTTTTTCTAAAATTTATTTTAGCTTAAAAAATCAGCACCCTGTTAAATAAGATTTGAGGCGATTCTTTAGAAACATTTTACCAAAGTAGGTCTTTAAATATTTCTCTCTATGTCTGGCATCTTTTTGATTTAAACAAGCTTCGTAATAAATCAACTTCAACGGCCTTCTATCTCTTGTTGATGCCACGCGTCCTTTTTGGTGTTCCTCAAATCTTAATTTTAAATTTTCTGTGTAACCTGTATAGAATTTACTATCTTTTAATGATTGTAAAACATATACATAATAAAACATGCTGTATAGAAAATTTAAAATTATTTAACAGGGTAAAGGTTTGGTTGCCAAAAATCCTGCGCTTATTAGCTTGGATTTTTGGACAAAGCCCTTTATCCACAATTTCCTTCACTTATCCCCACTTTTATCCACAATTTACCCTTTGATTCTTATTTTATGCCACTTATCTATCTCTGTCAAACACATAAAATCAGGTCTGAATTTTTATTCCTTAAATTAAAAAATGGCTCTATAGAGCCATTTTTTATCAATGATTAGATTTTCTATCCACAATTTATCCCCAAAACCACAAAATTACACTGCCAGCCATCCGCCATCCACATAAAATACGGCGCCGGTGATATAACTTGCTTCTTCGGAAGCCAAAAACACAACCATAGAGGAAACTTCTTCGGGTTTGCCGATTCTTTTTAAGGGGACGCGGCTAAGCATAGCGTCCATAGCTTCTTTTGGCAGCTGCGCTTCTTGTATCATTGGCGTGTCAATGGCGCCGGGAGCAACAACATTTACATTGATGCCAAGGGGAGCCCATTCAACAGCCAGTGTCTCTGACAGGCCGATAACGCCGCCTTTTGAAGCGGTATAATGAGCGCCTCCTAAAATGCCGACTCCGACCTGGCCAGAAGCGACCGAAGAGATATTAATAATCCGGCCCCATTTATTTTTCGCCATTTCTTTAGCGGCTCGTTGGGCGCAGAGAAATTGTCCCTTTAAGTTGATATCAATCATTTTATCCCAATCTTTTTCAGTCAATTCCAAGGCTGTTTTGGGGAAATAAATGCCGGCGTTATTCACCAAGATGTCTAAACGGCCGAATTGTTTGACCACTTCATCAAATACTTGGTCAACTTCGGTTTTATTTGAGACATCCATTTGAAAACATATTGCCTCGCCGCCCTTTGATTTTATTTCTTCCGCCACTGGCAGACAATCTTTTGCGTTTACATCGGTTATGGCAACTTTTGCTCCTTGAGCCGCCAGAGCCAGCGCGTGGGATTTACCCATGCCGCGCCGTCCGCCGGTCACTAACGCAATTTTATTTTTTAGCTCAAACATAGTATTTATTTAATGATTATTTATTTTCGACCTTTAGTCACCTGGCCCGCCTAAATTCTGGTGGGCTCAAGAGGGTTCGAACCTCTGACCTCTCGGATGTGAACCGAGCGCTCTAACCACTGAGCTACGAGCCCAAAAATTTGGGCGGGCAAGTTGAGCTACGCGCCCTTAAATCCTTAATTTATTTATCAGCTTCTCGTGGGGCTTTTCCAAAACATCGCGCAAAAAGCGGTCAAACATATCATAGCGGTATTTGAAATCTTCAGTGGTTAAAACCACGTAATCAATTTCCTTTCCCACTTCGGCTTCCAAATCTTTTAAGAAATTATCTAATTTCCTTTTTTTAATAAGGTCGCCGACAACCAAAAGGTCAACGCGCGGATTTTCGGCATTTAGAAAAACTCCCGAAAGGACAGCCAATTTTATCCGGCCCAAATTCCTTAAGCGTTTTATTAATTTTTCTTTAGAAGCCGGGTTGGATTTTAAGACTAAAGTTCTTAGTTCGCCGTAAAAATCAAAACGGGGGTTAATAAAATAAATTCTTTTTTTAGCCCGATATCTGGAACCGAGAAGATTAATGCTTTTTAGTTTTTCAATTTGATGGCGGCAGGAACGGATATCGCTTTTGACCCGTTTGGTTATTTCCTTAAGCAGAAAACTTTTCTCCGGATTGCGAAGAAAAAGTCTAAGCAGTTTCACTTTGAGCGGCGAATCAAAAAGTTGTTCTAAGATTTGTTCGGACATGATGTCATGAATTTGAGGAGCCTAGGAGCGAGGCTCCTCAAATTCATGTTTATTTTATTTCCACTGTTGCCCCGGCTTGTTCCAGCTTTTTCTTAATTTCTTCCGCTTCGGCCTTAGTCACTCCCTCTTTGACAGCTTTTGGCGCGGCGTCAACCAAATCTTTAGACTCTTTTAAACCCTTACCCGTGATGTCTTTTATTGCTTTAATCACATTGATTTTTGCGTCGCCAACGGATTTAAGCTCCACATTAAAGGCGGTTTTTTCCTCGGTCGGCTGGCCGGCTGAAGAAGCAGCGGCTCCGGCTGCGGGAGACGCCATCATCGGCATTCCGGCGCTCACCCCGAATTTTTCTTCTAAGATTTTAACCAGCTCGGCCAAATCCAAAACAGAAAGTTCTTCAATCTGTTTGACCAAATCCTTGAATTTCTCCGGCGCTTTGGCTTTTTTTTCTTTTATCTCTTGTTTTTCTTCTGACATGATTAAGAATCAAGAATCAAGAATTAAGAATTAAAGACAAAACTATAATTCATAATTTATGCTTCATGATTTAGTTTGCTTAATAGATAAACAAAATTTCTTAGATTACTCTCTAAAGCGTTGACTAATCCCGACATCGGCGCGGCAATATTACCAACTAATTTAGCCAGTAACTCCTGACGCGAAGGCAATTTAGCCAATTCTTTTATCTTATCTGTTTCAAAAAATTCTCCTTGAATAACCCCGGCTAAGACTTTTAAAGCGTCGTTTTCTTTTGAAAAATTATAGATGATTTTAGCCGGACTAACCTCGTCTTGATAACCGAAAGCCACGGCAATCTGGCCTTGAATATCTTTGGTTTTAATATTCTTAAGACCCGCTTTTTCCAAAGCCAAATCAATCAGAGTTTTTTTAGCCACCTGAAATTCTATTCCTTCCTTTTTCAATCTGTTTCTTAGGTCTTGAATTTGCTTAACTTTTAATCCGGTATAATCGGCAAAAACAACGGCTTTCTGGCGGGTTAATTTATCAATCAAGTTTTTAATAATTTCTTGCTTTCGTTGTTTAGTGAGCATAAAAAAATCTATGAATAAGCCATAGATAAAAAACATTTCATCGCCTCAATAGGTCTTCGGCTGCCTATTATCTACGGCTTCTTAATTTAATAATATTTTATTTAATTTTAAATGTCAAGCTTTTGTACTTGACGGGCACATAGGTGACACTTTAATAGAATTATTGAACTTTATCGGCGTCTCGTAGTTGAGTGATTGGTGGGGT
>MHMZ01000028.1:0-3970 GCA_001819555.1 Candidatus Portnoybacteria bacterium RIFCSPHIGHO2_02_FULL_39_12
GAAATGGCTGGTCAAAAATCGGAAAGTCTAATTCTGGAGCGGGTGATGGGAATCGAACCCACGTAATCTGGTTGGAAACCAGAAACTCTGCCATTGAGCTACACCCGCATCTGATTTTATTCTTTCTTTTTGTTGTTTTGGTCGGCTATTTTCTTTAATTGTAAAGTGATAAGCACTACCACCGCTGTAATGACTGCGGCATAGACAAATTTTCCGATTATTCCATTGGTTTTTGGAAATAAAAAACTAAATAAGCTTTGAATAGCTTCGTTCCAGGCCAGGGCCGCGGCCAGCCCGAATCCAGCCAGAATCAAGGTAATAATCTTTTCTTTGGTTTCTTTTTTAACTTTTTCTAATTCTTCTTTTAAATAATTCATATTAAAATAAGGCCGGGCGGGCAAACAAACCGCCCGCAAAATCCGTTAAGTTTCGTCTGGTCGGAGCGCTGGGATTCGAACCCAGGATCTTCTGCTCCCAAAGCAGACGCCTTAAGCCGCTAGGCTACGCTCCGACGAAATTTTGGCGGGCAAGAAGGAATCGTGCTGCCATTACACTATACCCCGTTGTTTTTATCCTATCTTGGATAAGTAAATTAAGCAAGATAAGCTTTATTTACTTATCTCGCTTGTCTTGCTTAATTTTACTTGTTTTCCAAATTTTAGTATAATTAAGGAGTGGCTTTCAGAAAATTCTATCAGCAATTAAATTTTGTTAAACAATGCCGGCGTTATGGCTTAGGGCTCTGGCAATGCCCGAGTTTTTTAGTGATTCTTATCGGCCTGATTACCATTGGGGCCATGTTGGGGATTTACTTTATTGCCAATCAATATGCCCAAGAGCCGGAAATAGTCGCTTTAATTATTTTAGGCGTGACCGCTGTTTTAATGATTATCGGCTATTTTATTATCCAGGGTTTTAACCAGTTGGCCGAAGTCAGCCAGATGAAGTCCGAATTTGTGAGCGTGGCTTCGCATCAGTTGCGGACTCCTTTATCCAGCTTAAAATGGTCGCTTAATCTGATTTTAAGCGGCCGGCTTAAGGGATTTCAGGAACAGGAAGCCCAACTAAAAATGATGGCCGAGACCAACCAGCGGATGATTGACTTGGTCAACGACCTTTTAGATGTTTCGCGGATTGAACAAGGGGAAATGGGCCTTAGGCCGGAAAAAATAGATTTATTGAAATTACTCAATGATTTAATCGGCGAATACGCTTCTTTGGCCCAGGCCAGCAATGTTGACCTTGAATTTGAGGCGGAAAAGAATCTTCCTGAAGTTTCAGCCGACCCCAGGCGGATAAAACTGGTTATCCAGAATTTAATTGATAATGCCATAAGATACATTACCGGCGGCGGCCGGGTAAAAATCAGATTAAGGCGGCAAAATAATTTTATCAGATGCGAAGTGAATGACAATGGAGTTGGTATTCCGAAAAATGAACAAAAATATATTTTTCATAAATTTTTTCGCAGTCAAAATATTATGAAATATCAGACCGAGGGGACCGGTCTTGGTCTATTTATTGCCCGGGCGATTATCAAGGCCTCGGGGGGAAAAATCGGTTTTAAGAGCCGGGAAGGGAAGGGCAGTATTTTTTGGTTTGAGTTGCCAATTAAATAATGTTGGAATGTTTGACCGCTTCGTTTGTTAGATCGGCCTTTGGCCTTGTTAGAATTGAATAAACAATTTTAACAATTTCAACAAGCGAGCGGAGCGAGCGATCCAACAATTCAAACATGAAAACAATTTTATTTATTGAAGACGAATCAACTCTTCAAAAAACTGTTGGGCAGATTTTGGAACAAGAGGGTTACGAAATTAAAGGCGCTTTGGACGGAGAAACCGGCCTGGCTTTGGCTAAAAGAGAAAAGCCGGATTTAATTCTTTTAGATTTAATTCTGCCTAAACTGGACGGTTTTGAGGTTTTAAAGGGATTAAAACAAGACGAGGCGACCAGGTCTATTCCGGTGATTATTTTGACCAACCTGGAAAGCAGCGCGGATGTAGAAAGGGCCTTGGACCTGGGGGCCAGCACCTATTTAGTCAAAGCCAACTACGAATTAGAAGAAGTGGTCGCGAAGATAAAAGACATCTTAAAATAATGTTGGAATGTTTGATCGCTTCGCTTGTTAGATCGGCCTTCGGCCTTGTTAGAATTGTTTAAGCAATTTCAACATTTCTAACAATTATAATAAGCGAGCGGAGCGAGCGATCCAACAATTCAAACATGCGCGTTGAGCCATCGCAACTAAAAGCTTTTTTATTAGACGCTAATTTAGCGACTGAAAAACAGCTTGAGAAAGCGGAGAAGGAAGCCCAAAAAACGGGTAAAAAACTAGGCGATGTTTTAATTGGGCAAAAACTTATCGCCGAGGAACGGCTCATCAGATTGGAGGCCTATATCTTAGGCATTCCTTTTGTTAATCTGGAAAAAGAAATTATTCCCAAAGAAGTTTTACAAATTATTCCTGAACCAATCGCCCGAAAGCATAATATTATCTCTTTTAGAAAGCGGGGCAAAGAGCTGGAAGTGGCGATGTTGGACCCGGAAGACCTGCAAACCATTGAATTTATTAAGAAAAAATCAGATTTAAAGATTTTGCCCTGTTTAACCACCAAAGAGAGCCTTAAAAATACCCTCAAGCAATATCAAAAGAGTTTAGAAGCGGAGTTTGGCGAACTGATTAAAAAAGAAGCCAAGATTATTTCTTGGCCGGGAAAAGGCCTTCAGAAGACAAAGGAGGAATTGGCGAAAGCGGCCGAGGAAGTGTCAATCATAAGGATAATTGACACTCTTTTAAAACACGCCATTTTACAACTTGCTTCTGATATTCATATTGAGCCCTTGGAAAAAGAAGTCATTGTTCGTTATCGCATTGACGGTATTTTACACGACGCCATGACCCTGCCAAAAAATATTCATTCCGGTTTGGCGGCCAGAATTAAGGTTCTTTCAAATCTTAAACTTGACGAACATCGTCTGCCCCAAGACGGCCGTTTTAAAATTGAAACCAACGAGACCAAGGTTTCTTTTCGGGTGTCAATTCTGCCGGTTTATGACGGAGAAAAGATTGTCATGCGGCTTTTGCCGGAAAACGCCAAAGGCCTGACTTTGGAAATTCTTGGATTAAGAGGCTCGCCTTTGGAAATAATTCATCAAAATATCAAAAAACCAAACGGGATGATTTTGGTGACCGGACCGACCGGCTGCGGCAAAACCACCACTCTTTATACTATTATGGATATTTTAAATACGCCTGAAGTTAACATTTCCACCATTGAAGACCCGATTGAATACCGCATGCCGCGGATTAACCAAACCCAGGTCCAACCCCGCATCGGTTTGACTTTTGCTAATGGTTTGAGGTCTTTAGTCAGGCAGGACCCGGATATCATTATGGTGGGCGAGATTCGGGACAACGAAACCGCTTCTCTGGCGGTTAATGCGGCTTTAACCGGGCATTTGCTTCTTTCCACTTTGCATACCAATAACGCGGCCGGCGCTTTCCCGCGTTTAATTGATATGAAAGTTGAGCCATTTCTGATCGGTTCAACCGCCAATGTCATTATTGCTCAAAGATTGGTCAGGCGGCTTTATCCGGACAGTAAAAAGAATTATAAATTGAGCCAGCCGGAGATAAAAAGCTTAAAAGAGCAGTTTGATTTAGAGCGCGTTCTTAACACTCTCAAGCAGGAAAAAATTATCGCCCCGAATCTTGATTGGCCCGATATTGAGTTTTATCGTCCCGGGGAATCCAAAGAATGTCCAGACGGCTATAAAGGCCGGTTCGGCATTTATGAGGTTTTAGAAGTCAGCCAGAGTATTAAAGATTTAATTACCCGGGAAGCGACGACCGATGCTATTGAAGTTCAAGCCAAAAAAGAAGGGATGTTCACAATGTTAGAAGACGGGTTTGTTAAGGCGGTTCAGGGCATGACGAGTATTGAGGAAGTGTTGAGGGTGACGAAAG
>MHMZ01000028.1:4000-8830 GCA_001819555.1 Candidatus Portnoybacteria bacterium RIFCSPHIGHO2_02_FULL_39_12
AACATGAATTAGCCAATAATCTTCGTCAAGAAGGCCTGTTTTTAATTTCAGCGAAAAAGACAGGTCGGGAGGAAAAAACAGGTCGGCCTGATTTTGGTTTTTTGTCCTTGTTAAACGGGCTTCGCCATGTTTCCTTGGTGGAAAAAATGATGTTTAGCCGGCATTTGGCCGTCATGATTGAAGCCGGCCTTTCTTTGAACCGCGCCTTAGAGACCTTGGCTAAACAAAGTAAAAATTCCAAGTTCAGAAAAATTATTAGCCAAGTAGAAATAGATGTCAGGGCCGGCCAATCTTTTAGCGGCGCTTTAGCCAAACACCCGGCCGCCTTTAACGAACTTTATGTCAATATGGTTAAAGCCGGAGAAACAGCCGGCAATCTGGAAGAGATCTTGAAGGTTTTATCAGAGCAGATGGACAAAGACCACCAATTGATTTCCCGGGTAAGGGGAGCGATGATGTATCCGGCCGTTGTTTTAACCGCAATGGTTGGCATTGGCGTTTTGATGATGGTGATGGTGGTTCCTAAGCTGAATGAAACTTTTATTGAATTAAAGATAGATTTGCCGTTCACCACCAGAACTATTATTTCCGTTAGTAATTTTTTAAAAAATAACTTAATTTTAGGGCTGGTTGGTTTAGCGGCCGCCGTTATTTTATTGAGATTAAGCGTTAAAACAAAATCCGGCCAGAAAATATTTCATAAATTTTTTTTGCTGCTTCCTCCCTTTGGCGGCATTGTCCAAAAAGTTAATTCAGCCCGTTTGGCCAGAACTTTATCTTCCTTGGTGAACAGCGGAGTGGCTTTTGTCAAGGCGCTTCAGATTACAGCCGACACCTTAGGCAATATTTATTTCAAAGAAGCGCTTTTTGATTCTGCTCAACAGGTCCAGAAAGGAAAGCCGTTAAGCCAGTCCCTGGGAAAATATAAAGACCTCTATCCATTAATGATTATTCAGATGATTCAGGTCGGCGAAGAAACAGGCAGCTTAAGCGAGACCCTAAAAACTTTGGCTGATTTTTACGATGAAGAAGTGGCCAATCTGACTAAGGGCCTGTCGTCTATCATTGAGCCGGTGCTGATGGTTATTATCGGAGCGATTGTCGGTTTTTTCGCCATCTCTATGATTCAGCCTATGTATTCAGTAATGTCGGGACTTTAATCATGAACAAGGGTTTTTCTTTTATTGAGATATTAGTCGTTATAGCTGTTTCAGCTATTATTATCCTTGTCATGGTTGCCGGATTTTCTTCTTTTTACAAGAGTCAAACACTGAATAGCGCAGTTAGCCAGACTATCTCTTTTATAAGTCAGGCGCGTTCAATGACCTTATCGTCAGAGAACGCCTCTCAATACAGTCTTCATTTTGAAACATCGCGAATAGTCCTTTTTAAGGGAGTAAGCTTTGTTGAGCCAAATTCAAATAATAGAGAGTTGGTTCTCCCGGCTTCGGTAGAAATATACGATATTTCTTTAAATGGCGGCGGCGCTGACCTGATATTTAAACGGCTGACAGGCGAAACCGACAAATACGGCGAAGTTTTTTTCAGGTCAAAAGCCAATCCGTTAAAGATAAAAAGCATTATCATTGAGCCAAGCGGTATTATTGGCGCAGATTAGTAAACAAAGGTCCGACCCTCAAGAGGGTCTGACCCTAATGAAAGATGAGCTTAAGACATCAAAAATCCGGCTTCGGGGCGCTGGAAATTATTGTCGGCGCAGCCATTATTTCAATTTCGCTTTTCAGCTTAATGGCGGTTTCTCGCCTTTCTTTAGAAATGGTTTTCCAAAGCGCCAACCGAGTTAAGGCCGGTTTCTTGATAGAAGAGGGCCTGGAAGCGGTCAGGACTTTAAGAGATGGCGGTTGGAGCGCCAAAATCGCTCCCTTAAGCGCTGATACTGTTTATTATCTTGATTTTGACGGCTTGAATTGGCAGCCAACATTCACTAATGTCTATATTGACGGTATTTTTGAGAGAAGTTTTATAATTGAAGATGTTTATCGCGATACAAATGACGATATTGCCGCCTTTGGCTTTTTAGATCCGGGAACAAAAAAAGTTTCCGTTTCTGTTGCCTGGAAAGAGAGATTAGGCACTACGACAAAAAGCATTTCCATTTACCTGACTAATCTTTTCGGGAGTTAATCTCCCGCCTCTGTATGAAAATCCCATCAAGGGGCTTTACTTTTATTGAAATAATAATCTATGTGGCGGTTTTGGCTGTTTTTTCTATTTTGGTCGTGGATATAATTTTGGTTCTGACCGAATCCTTTGGTCGGTTTAAAACAGCTAATCGCATTAACTCTTCGGCTGAAGTGGCTCTGGAAAGAATGGTTAGAGAAATAAGGTTAGCCGATGACATAGACGTTTCGGGAAGTATTTTGAATGTTTCGCCGGGCCGCCTTATCTTAAAAACCATTGACCCGCTGACTGAAACAACCGTTCAAAAAGAAATTTTTTTAGCCGCCGCCGCTTTAACGCTTCAAGGGGATTTATCCAGTCCTCAATCTTTGACCGGTTCTAAAGTGGAGGCGACCAGCTTGATTTTTCGGCTAATTGAAACGCCTCTTTCAAAAGCGATTAAAATTGAACTGGAACTTCAAAGCGGAGAAGGCAATTTACAAAAATCAGAAAAATTTTATAATACAGCAATTTTAAGAAGAAGCTACAAATGAAGAATCAAGAATCAAGAATTAAGAATCAAGAATATAGTCAAGGGCAGGCGGTGATTACCGCGGTCATTTTTCTGCTTTTGATTTCTTTGGCCGTTATTTTCGGGTTAGTTTCGCCGGTTCTTAGAGAATCAAAGATTTCACGGGATTTAATTCTCTCCAAGCAAAGTTATTTTTTAGCCGAGGCCGGGGCAGAGGATTTAGTTTATCGTTTAAAGACCGGCCGGCAATATAATATTAATGAAAATTTAGAGCTTAATGGATTTTCAGCGGCCGTGGCGACGGTTGATTTATCGGGCGATGAAAAGGAAATAATTTCAACAGCCGATGTTTTTAATTTAATCAGAAAAATCAAAATAAAATTAACCACTGATTCAGGTGTTTCTTTTCATTACGGTCTTCAAGTGGGCGAAGGGGGCTTGGTCATGGAAAATAATTCTTTAGTTTCCGGCAATGTTTATTCCAATGGGCCGGTTCAGGGATTTAATTCTAATTTAGTTAAAGGAGATGTTGTTTCAGCCGGACCTGATGGTTTAGTTGACGGTATTTACGCTACTAGTTCGGTTTATAGCCATAATATCTCTAATACTACCATCGATGGCGATGCCTATTATGTTGATATTTTTAATAGTACTGTGGGTGGAATTCTTTATCCAAATAGCTCGGATCAGGCCACAAGTACTTTACCTATCCCGGATAGCACTATTGAAGAATGGGAAAATGCCGCCGCTCTATCAGAAATTACCTCTCCCTGTCCTTATGTGATTAAATCAGATATTAGCTTAGGGCCAATAAAAATTGCTTGTGATTTGAAAATCCAGGGCAGTCCCATTGTCACTCTTTTTGGGCCGGTTTGGGTGACGGGCAATCTGGAAATAGAAAACTCTGCCGTCATCCGTCTTGACTCTTCTTTAGGCAAAAAGAGCGTGGCTATTATAGCTGATAACCCGTCTAATAGATTAGAAAATAGTCGGGTCATGCTTAAAAATAGTGTTAGGTTTGAGGATTCAGGCATTGCCGGATCTTATATTTTAGTCATTTCTCAAAATAATAGCTCTGAAAATGGGGGAAGTGAAAGGGCAATTGAAACTGAAAATTCTGTTTCTGGTGATTTATTACTTTATGCCAGCCACGGAGAGATTTTATTAAAAAATCATGCTAATTATCTAAAAGAGGCGGCTGGATATAAGATTAAACTTCAAAATACCGCCAATGTCATTTATGAAACTGGATTGGCTGATTTGCTTTTTAAGTCAGGTCCTGGCGGCGGTTATAAGATTAGCGGTTGGAGAGAAATTGAGTAAGTAAGATAAACAAAATAAGCTAATAAGTAAATTAAGCTTATTAGCTTATCTTGCTTAATTTACTTATTAGCTTATCTCGCTTATATAGTTTGATTTATTGCTTTACTCAATCGCGACTTTTTCCGGGCCGCGGTATTTTTTTTAATCACCCCTCGTTTAGCCGCTTTGTCAATCGCAGAATAAACTTGGGATAAGAGTTTCAGCGCCTCTTCTTTTTTTTTGGAGCTAATCAAGCCCCTGATTTGTTTAATCAGGGATTTCATTTTTTTAACCCGCCTTAAATTGATAATTCTTCTTCTTTTGTTCTGCCTCAGGGCTTTTTTAGCTGATTTGGTTATTGGCATATTCTCTACGAATTACGAATTGTTTACGAATATACGAAATTATTATTTTTCGTAATTTCGTAGCTATTTGGCATCGTAGCATTATATTTCATTTTTTACAAGTTTATGATAGGATTTAATAGATGCTTGCTTCAATTGAGGGAAAAATTGAATTAAAAACTGAGAGATTTATCTTGGTTAATGTCAATGGGGTGGGTTATAGGGTTTTTTGTCCGGTTCAGATTTTGGCTAAAATGCCGGAAAAAGGAGAAAAAGTAAAACTATTTATCCATCTTTATGTCAGGGAAAATATTCTGGAACTTTACGGGTTTTTGTCTTTTGAAGAACTGGAATTTTTTGAGCTTTTGATTTCTATCAGCGGCTTGGGCCCAAAGGCCGGTTTGGGCATTTTATCTGTCGCTTCGTTGAAAGATTTAAGGGCCGCTATTTCAAGCGGCCAAATTGGTTTATTGACCAAAGTTTCCGGGGTCGGCAAAAAAACAGCCGAGCGGGTGATTTTAGAATTGAGAA
>MHMZ01000029.1:0-11533 GCA_001819555.1 Candidatus Portnoybacteria bacterium RIFCSPHIGHO2_02_FULL_39_12
TCTATTAAAGTGTCACCTATGTGCCCGTCAAGTACAGGGGCTTGACACAGACCAGATGATTTGATAACCTGATTATATTCGTTTGTGAATAGATTGGGTCGTTTGTCTGTTTTAGTTGGCCGATTATTTTCTATTCAAAATGTATATAATCTTTCAATATCTCTATGCGGTTTCAAAGAGCATAGAGATATACATAAAAGCCGGTCTTTTCTGGGCCTTTAAGTCGTCTAAATCCTTAAAGACCTTAAAAAGCAGGCCCAAACTGCTCTTGGCGGCGGTTATTTTATTTGGCGCGTTTTGGTCGGTTTTTAACGCCGGCGCCGGCCTGGAACAGCTGGTTTTAAATTCAAACAATCAGAAACAGCCGGCTATTAAAGAAGAATTAAACGACGCCGATTTATTAAATCTTGGTTCGCCGTATTTATCAGCAGCCAATGCCTCGGCTGTTTTTAATTCTTCGGCTATCTTGGCCAGCCAGATTGAGCCGATAAGCGCCCCTCAATCCGAGGAAACTGAAAAAGAAAATCCCTTGGCCAGCGTCGGAGAAACAGCTCTTTTATCTTCTTTGGGGCCAGCCGCTTTTATCAGTCAAGAGCCCCGGACCGGCCTTATTACCTATACTGTTCAGCCCGGAGATACGGCTTCAAGTATCGCTGATTTTTTCGGCATTACCACCGAAACTTTGCTTTGGGCCAATAATCTTAAAGAAACGAGCGTTATTAAACCGGGCGACGAGTTGACTGTTTTACCGATAAGCGGGGTTTTGCATAAAGTGAAAAGCGGCCAGACCGTTAAATGGATAGCGGATTATTATAAGGCGGAGATTGAGGATATTATGGCTTTTAATGATTTGCCGGCTGACGGTCGGATTGAGGTCGGAGAAAAATTAGTCGTTCCCGGCGGTGAAATGCCGGCGCCGGCACAGCCAAAAGCTCAGCCAAAGCGCATCGCTGATCAGAGCTATGCCGGGCCTGGCACCGGTCAGAGCCGAAAATTCCCTTATGGCCAATGTACTTGGTATGTGGCTCAAAAAAGAGTTATTCCTTGGTCCGGCAATGCCAAGGATTGGTTGGCTAATGCCCAAGCCATGGGTTATCCGGTTTGTCTTGGCAATAACTGCGAGCCAAAACTAGGCGCCATTGTTTCTTTAAGGGGCGATTCTTGGCTTATCCGGCTTTACGGACATGTGGCTTATGTAGAGGCGGTTCAAGATGGCTGGATTACTGTTTCTGAAATGAATTATGCTGGTTGGGGAGTCAAAAGTGTCAGAACTCTTAATCAAAATAGCGGGCTGATAAAGGGATATATATATTAGATTTGAGATAGAGATTTGAGAATGGAGAATAGAGAATAGAGAATAAAAAACCGCCCGAGGCGGTTTTTTAGTGTTTAATAATGTTTCAAGTTTCATGTTTTGGTCTATATTGGATAGCTTCGGCAATGTGGTTTGGCTGAATATTGTCTTCTTTAGCCAAGTCAGCGATGGTTCGGCTAAGTTTCAATAAGCGATGATAGGAGCGGGCTGATAAATTCATTTGTCTCATAGCTATTTTGAGAAGTTCCCGGCTTTGACTGTCAATGCGGCAGTATTTTTTAATATGTTTAAGATTCATTTGACTGTTAAGGAAGATATCATTTTTGTTAAATCTTTGTCTTTGGATTTCTCTGGCTCTTTTTACCCTTTGCTTGATGGCGGCTGACGGCTCCGATTTTTTTTCATCGGTTAATTCTTCATATTCAACCTTAGGCACTTCCAGGTGCAGGTCAATTCTGTCTAAAAGAGGGCCTGAAATTTTTCTTTGATATTTAGAAATTTGGCCGGCCGAACAAAGGCATTCCTCGTTTTGTTCGCTTAATTTCCCGCAGGGGCAGGGATTCATGGCGCCGATCAGGGTGAATTGAGCCGGAAATGTGAGCGCGCCGGCCGCGCGCGAAATATTAATCAGCCCGTCTTCTAACGGCTGGCGCAAACTTTCCAAAACATCGCGGTTAAACTCCGGCAATTCATCCAAAAACAAAACGCCGCGATGGGCTAAAGTGATTTCGCCGGGTTTAGGATAAGGTCCGCCGCCAACCAAAGAGGCGGTTGAAGCAGTATGATGAGGACTTCTAAAGGGTCTGGTTGAGATAAGACCTTGATTTTTTAAAAGAAAGCCGGCGACGCTAAAGATTTTAGTCACTTCTATGGCTTCCTCTTTATTAAGAGGCGGAAGAATTGAGACAAAAGCGCGGGCGAGAAGTGTTTTTCCGGCGCCGGCCGGACCGGTCATTAAAATATTATGACCGCCCGAAGCCGCAATCTCTAAGGCGCGTTTGACGTGTTCCTGGCCTTTGATATAGGCCATATCCCAGAAATTTTCCGAATGATAAAAGTGATTTATTTCGGTAATCGGCTGGCGTTCAATAATCTCTTCGCCATTAAGGTGTTTGACCGCCTGAACGAGAGACTGAACCGGAATGATTTCTAAGTTTTCCACCAAAGCGGCTTCAACGGCGTTTTGTTGGGGGACCAATAGAGTTTTAAATCCCTTTTCTTTGGCCATTAAACAAATAGACAAAACCCCGTTTATTGGACGAATTCGCCCTTCTAAAGATAGTTCGCCGACTAAAATTTTATCCTCAAAATTACCTGTTCTTAATTGATTTGAAGCCAAAAGAAAAGCCGCGGCAATGGGCAGGTCGTAAGCCGGACCTTGTTTTTTTAAATCAGCCGGCGCCAGATTGACAATGACCCGGCGCTTGCTGTGGATTGGCGGAGTAAAACCGCTGTTTTTGAGAGCTGACGAAACTCTTTCCCTTGCTTCATTGACGGCCAGATCAGGCAGGCCGACAATATGAAAAGCGTGAAGGCCGCCGGATAAATCAACCTCCACTTCAATTGGTTGAGCATTTAGGCCAAGGACGGCCGCCGAATAAACTTTAGCAATGGGCATAAAACTTGAAACTTAAAACTTTTACGAGGCGCACTTTATGCACCATTTTGCTTCCGGGCAGGCCCCTAAACGTTTCAATTCAATTTCTTTCTTGCATTTTTCGCATTTCCCGTAAGCGTCTTTTTTGATTTTTTCTAAGGCCTTTTCAATGTCTTTGAGCCGTAATTCCAAAGCGTGTTCAATGGGGAGCAAACTTTCATACCTTTCTACCTCATCCGCCCTTTCGTTTTTATCAGAGCGATGAATGTCAAATCGAGGGAATTGGGTATCCCAATCTCCTTTTAGTTTAGGGTCTTTTTGGGCAAAATTCCTTAAATCATTCGTCAGTTGTTTTTTTCCTTTTTCCAGCTGTTTTTGAAATTGTTTTTGGAGTTTTTGTTCCATGACTGCATTTTATCATAAAGAATAATTAAAGTAAATTACCCCGGCTTGTCTTCTTGGATAAATACCCCGCCCTAATTTTGCGAGGTATTATATGGCGGCGCGCTCCCCCGCCCTCTAAGCCCTTCGACATTATCCAGAGAACCTGTCATATTATTAGAATAAAATTTACTCTGAAGATTAAATCCAATAGCATAGAGGGCGGGGTCGGGGCTACTTGTCCCGTAGTTAAATCCGAAGGATTTATACTATTGGGGTTCGCCCTCTGCGCCGCAAGACTAATCCAAGGGCTATTTCGTACATTACATTATTGGCTAAGAAGCTTGGCAAAATTAGGGCGGGGTTAATATTTATCCACGCACCAGAAGACCACGGGTTTACCCGTTGATGAATGGTCTTCGGTGCGGGATTCCGCACCACGGGCAAGCCCGAAGGGCTTAACCGTAAAGTGAGGATACCACGGGCTTGCCCGTGGAGCTTCATTTCCAATCGGACTGCGGCCTACGGCCTTGTCCTCTTGGATAAATATTAAAAAAAGCCAATAAGATATTGACTATAATAAAAATCTATGATATGATAGAGGGGCATTGAAAACCCCGAAAGTATTGTTTTAAGGGTCAATGCCCCTCTTTGTTTTTCTAAATCAGAGGAGGCGTTGCCCTACAGAAAAGAGAAGGCAAATTTTTGTCTTCTTTTTTCTGTAGGGCAAACGACCATCAGTTATTATTTTATTTGATTCAGAAAAACAGACCTTTTAATCTCCTGCCAATTAAGAGCTTCCCTCCGAAGCTTTTGATAAAGAACAAAATTATTTAATCAGCAGAAGATTGCCTTATCAGTTTACTTTAGTCAAAGGCGCTTTGTCAACCCCAGTTTATCCACATCTTATTCACATTATCTAATAATTAAATCAATGGTTTTTTCCAGATACTTAAGAGAATTGCCAATTATTAAATAATTCTCTGTTTGAGCGTAAAAATAATCGGAAGAGCTTGAAGAAAGGGGCTTAAAATTGGTAATTTTAATCTGGCGGTAAATTCGAGGAGATAAATAGAAGTCTTTTTTTAGCTCTTGTTCCAATTGGTTTAGAATTTGGTCAATTTTGGCCGAGGATGCTTCTTTTTGAAGAATAACAACAAAAGGAAGCGCTTGGCCATTATCAGCCGGGAAAGAGGCGATGATTGACTGTTTTTTAAAGAGAGGCAAAATGTCTTTTTGAAAATCTAAATTAAGCCGCGTCAGATAATCGTTTATTCCACCAGTAAGTTGTTGATAGAACGATGATTGCGTTAAGAGATTTTGATGAAAAGGAAGGATTTGGCCATAAAGCGCTTCTTGACTGATAAGAGACGAGGTGATGGCTGACGGAGGAATAATTTTAGCCGGAAACGGCTCTCGGGAGGATTTAAAAAACCAAATACTTAGGCCAGCGCCGGCGATAACCAACAAGAGAATTATTCCCTGCTTAAACCGGCTGTTTGTTTTTGAGGCCGGCCTGATTTTTTCTTCATTTACGCCGGCTCTTTTTATAAGAGCGTCAGAGCCGAGCGGCCGGCTCCTTAAATCAACTTTCAGCTCGTCGCTGACTTCTTTATCTAAAACTTCATCTTTTTTAACCTTAATGGGGATTTTGACCATTGAGTTTAGGAGGAAAATGGCGTCAACTCTATTTTTCTACTTTTTTCTTAATTGTGCTGACAAGACGAGTTGGTTTTACGATAAATTGTTTAAATTCATTAAAATTTTTGTTCGTAATTCCGATTTGGTATTCTATGCCGCCTCTATGTTGATGGCTTCTGGTCGGATGTTTCCTTACTTCGTCATTAGTTAAAACCCAATAAATGATTTTATCTATCCAGACGCCAATAAAAACAAAAGCATCAGCCATATCCAATTTCAGCTGTTGAAAATTCATCCAGTATGGCTCTTTTGATTTGAAGTTCAAAGCCGTTTCTTCCAAACCGCCCCTGACTTTGGTATTTATTGCCCGCGACGCCTTAACTTCAATCTTTATTATCTTTTTGTCATTTTTTAAGTAAAGGTCGTAGTCCCCGGAATAATTTTTATCTATTTCTTTTGACGGTTTCTTAAAACGCTGGTCAATATCTACGAGATGTTGTTGGGCCCAAATTTCACCAAAAACGCGCGGAGCAATCCCATACAAACGCAAATAAGGATTTACATCTACATATGCCTTTCTCAAAACCTCGTATTCCTTAAAAGATATAATTTCTTTATCCAATAAATACATCAAGCGGTATTCGTATTCGTTAAAAGGAAAAACAGATTTCAACCCGGACAAACGAGCCAGAAGACTTTTTCGGTCTTCTTGAGGCAAATCCTTTATCCATTCGTTTAATCTTTTATCTAAATCTTTTCTGTTCATAAAACTATATTAAATCAAGTAATGTAGGTGAGCCAATTAAATCTTCGTCGCTTAACAATATTTTACCATCTTTTAAAACATTAGTCCGGCCCCAGCCCGTCTCTCCTGTGCGGCGGAAACGAAGAAGGCGGGCGGCAGTAACTTTACAATAAGACGGATCTATGTCCATTGTATAAGCAATTCGTTTATTCATCTCGGCCTGTAATAAAGTTGACCCAGAATGACTAAAAAAGTCAATGACGATATCACCGGGTTTACTACTCGCCTCAATAATTCTCTCTGCGGACTTAAGTGGTTTTTGAGCAAAACATCCTTCAATATTTTCATGCATTAAATAAAAAACTTGTTGGATATCGTGCCAAACGTTCCCAGCTCGTATGGTCAGCGATTTGCTTCTCTCAAAATTCTCGGTCAATTTTCCATTAACCCGTTTATAGTATCCTTTTGTTTTTTTAGGAATGTCAGTATATTCTGCATCAACATTGAAGATCGGTTCGCCCTTAATATAATAGAGCAGTTCCTGTCTAATTGCCATCCAGTTTTTTTGCGTTCCATAACCCCTTTGATTTCTCATTGTAATAAAATTTCTCACTCTTACCGGCTTATTTCTCATCATAATTATAAAGTCGGGCAATGGCTGAAGACCGTTCCTAATATCAGCGCCGAGCCAAATATAAAGCGATGAATTTTCCCCAAGAGCGTTTATTGTATCATCAATCCATTTCTCGCTCCAATTGATGTATTTATTCAGAGGAAGATTTCCAAATTCGTTATTTATGTCAACATTATAGGGCGGATCCTGAATGGCCAGGGCCGCCTTTTTGTTGTCCATTAACTTTTCAACATCTTCTTTTTTTGAGGCATCCAAACAACCTATTTTGTGACCGCTTACAGGGTCTTCCCAAATAGTCCCATATTCAAAGTCAGGCACTTTGTTAGTCTTAATTTTTGTTGATTTTTTTTCTTGAACCACTTTCGTCAACATAAAGTTAATTTTTTATCTTCTTATCATTAAGAATATCATAAATTACCGTTTAAATAAAGTTTAAACAAAACAACCCTCGCAAATGAGGGTTATTTTACTGGCTCCCACTGCTGAACGAGTTCAAAGCAGTAGATTGGAAGGGTATAAAGCAAAGAACTTGAGCTTAGCGGTATTATGACGCTACTGGGCCAAAGAGGTTTTGTTAGCGTCTAACCTTATCGGTTTCAAGGTGGTTTTCTCTGATGGCCACGATATACAAAATCCTTTCTGGTTCAATGTCAAAATAAAAAATGCGACCAGTTCCTTGTAAAAAAAGTTCTCTAACCTCAATATCGGGAGCCAACCCATTGTAGAGTTTCTTATACTCGCTATTGTTCGTAATACCATCCGTTTTGATATTGTGCCGCTGAAAATCTGCTCTTGAAAAAACCTTAGTCCCGATTTCTTTTAGAATAGATAAGGCCATGTTTCCTTTATTTTTACCCAAACCATCAATTTCGCAGAGTTTGTTCTTATATCTAGCAAAAGAGATTACATAAGGAATTGCCTCAGGTGCTTCTGTCTCCTGAGGCAATTCTTGAGCGATTTGCGAAAGTTTGTTTTGTTCATCGCTCGGTTCTGTTGCTAGTTTTGGAATATCGGTCATTTTCTCTTCTTGGCTTCTTCCATTTTCTTGGAATAATAGCTTTTCATTGTCCTAAGTGATATTTCGTTTCCAGAACTTTCCGAACTCTGAAGTCCCTCTCTCGCTTCTCGCCACGGCTCCTCGGAATGAGTGAGCATTTCCAAATAACCAGCATCCAGTTTTCCGTATGCGTTCCATACAGTATCAAGAAGCTCTTTTGTTTTACCTGAAATGTTGAGTGTATCGGCTTTTATTTCTTCCTTTATCGGTTCAAAGCCGAACTTTTTATATTGTAGATACAAGCTGCGAACTGCTGGCCCGTGCACCCACGCCTCAATCGGTTCGCTGAAGAGCTTTTTGTTATTCAAAACTAAAGACCAGGCCTGTGCGTAATAGACCAGCTTTTGGAGCTTTTTATTCGTTATCGGCTTCCCTTTCTGCTTAGCGAGATATAAGAAATAGCGGCCTACATCTTGTGCCTTTAGAGTTTTTGTGAAGTGTGAGGCCATAGGTATTTTCATAGTAGCAATTCCGTAAATAGTTGTAAACAAGTAGAAAGGAGTTGATATTTGTAAGATTTTCTAGCGTTGTTTACACTTTTATATCTCTTAAACAATAACACCGGCAAATCTTACGCTATTAACCCAAAAGCCTCTTCATTTTTAGTCGGTAGGCCTTGGCTAAACGAGGCGCTTTAGAATGAGGATGAAACATCAGGAATTGGTCGCTAAAAAATATTTGGTCATCCGGCTGAAGGATTTTGAGATTTTTTTTAATTTTATTTTTTTGCCATTGGCTTAAATTTTTTTCTAAAAAGTCGCCTAATTTATTATTGAGCGATTTTTCCAAGAAAAATCTTAACCAGCCGAGCCATTTATTCGCTTTAATAGTCCTTAAGTTATTTTTTTGATTGTCAGAGAAGAAGAAATTGTTTTTAAGCCAGGCATTGGCTTTTTGGAAACTCTGAAAAAGTCCCGGTTTTATTTCTAAAAGGGGGATTAAGCGGAAATACTCATAAGCCGCGTGTCGGTCATGGGGCTTAATCTCGGGTTTAATTTCTAAAGCGTCTTCAGTCAGATAAGAATTGAGACAGATTTTATCCTTGGTGTTTTGCGCCTGCCTTTTTTTGCCCATTAAGCTGATTAGGCCGGTGATTAAAAAACGGCTGGTCCAGATTCTGCCCGGTTTTACAATTAGCAGTAAATCCAAATCGCTTCCCGGTCGCGTGTTATTTAAAGTAAGAGAGCCGGTTACTCCCATCATTCTTAAATAGGGCAAAAACTGCAAAAAATTCGCGATTTTCTGAATTTTTTTCCATTTTTTGTCAGCAATTTTTCGCCGGCTGATTCTTTTAGCCGCGAGTTTTTCCCGGCCTTGAATAAAATAAAATCCTTTTTTTTGTTCAAGGATATTTTTAAGCCAAGGGCTTTTCTCCAAGCAAGTCTGGACTTCAAAAAGAGAAGGATGATCTTTTAAAAAACTTTTATCCAGATATTTGAAAATCTCTAAGGCGGTCAAAGGATAATCCAAAAGGTCATGATAAACTAAAACAGAAATAATCGCTTTTTCTAAATTAAGGTTAGCCATTATTATTTTAGCAAGACCTCAAGCGCCTGATAAATAGTTTCTTTGGAAGTGGTAATAATAAGTTTATTGCCGATTGAAGCATAATCAATGGTTAAAGACGGGTCAGGCAGGTTTAAGTAGCGGATAGCGATATTTTGGTAAACATTATCTTGGAATGTCCGGTTCTCCGGTTCTTCTTTGACCGCTTCTAAAAATAACGGCTCTAAATCGGCCGTCATAGCCGTTTCCCAAAGGGTCAAATTTTCTTTTATATCTCCGGCTGTTTCTATAATCAAACCTAAGCGCGGTCCTTCATTTTGAGTATAAAAGAATAAAGTATAATCCTTTAAATCAGTTAAAATATTTTGAGGGATATTTATGCCTAAGCCCGAAATCAGCTCTCCTAAAGAAGCGTATTTTTTTTCTCCGTTAATTATCTTAACTAAAATCCGTTTTAAAAGACCCGGGCCTTGTTCTTGAAGGACCGCGGTCTTGATTTTTTCCAAAAGTAACGATTCAGGCGTTTGATTTTCGGGCTGACTGATTGAAATTTCAATGGTTTTGGTTTCAGAGACGGGAATCAATGAATTTGGCTCTTCCGGCTCTTCAGGCAGACAATCAGCGTTAGCCAGACATTGATTTTCCCCTTCACCTTCAACCTCAATACATTGGCTATTTTGGCATTCAAAATGAGTCAGGGAGGCCAGAGGAGGAAGAAAGCGGATGTAGTTCCACCAATAAAGAAAACCGCCGGCTCCGACAAATAAAACAATAATTAAGCCGATAAACCATTTTAAGCCGCGCTTGCTTTTTTTAGGCGTTGGTCCTTTCGATTTTTCAGGAATTTTTTTTGGCGGTAGAGGTCGAGGCGGCAGAGGCGGAGCCGGTTGGCTGGGCTGGGATTCGCTGGACGGGTGAACAGGCGAAACCGGCAGTTTTTCCGGCGCTTGGGCTGTCTTTGCTTTACTTAGACGCTCAAGGTCGCCCCGCATTGTCCGAATTGCCGGTTTTTCCTGCTTGGCCGGATTGGGAAATGATGGAGCTTGATTAGTAGGAGGCTGGAGATCCATTTTTAATAAATTCCAAATCACAAGCGCCAAATTTCAATCCTTCGACTCAACTCACTTACGCTCGCTTCGCTCAAGAACTAACTGCTATTAGTCCCTGAGCTTACTCGCCTCGGCGAAGCGGGGGTCGAAGGGATGGGATTTGTGATTTGTGATTTTTATTTTTGAGCGTCTTTTAGCGATAAATTTATTCTTCCCAATTCATCAATATTCTTTACTTTTACTTGAATAATTTGGCCGAGCTTTACAACGTCTTCTACCCATTCCACGCGATGGGGGGCTAATTCGGAAATATGGACCAAACCTTCCTGGCCCGGAAGAATTTCCACAAAAGCGCCGAAGTCAAGAATTCTTGTGACTTTGCCCTGAAAAATTTCACCCGGCTTTGCTTCCCTGGTGAGGCTTTCAATCCAAGACAGAGCTTTTTGGCCGCTCGCTTCGTCTTTGGCCGTGATATAGATTAAACCGCTGTCATCAATATCAATGCTGGCCACTTTGGTTTCGCTGATAATGCCGTTGATTATTTTACCTTGCGGCCCAATCACATTGCGGATTTTCTTGGGGTCAATTTGGATGGTTAAAATACGAGGAGCAAAAGGCGAAAGCTCGGCTCTGGGCCGGCTGATAGCTTTATCCATCTCCTGAAGAATAAAGAGCCGGGCTTTTCTGGCTTGTTCAAAAACATTTTTAAGAATTTCTAAATTGATTCCTTCTATTTTAACATCCATTTGGCCGGCTGTCACGCCCTTTTTTGTGCCGGCGATTTTACAGTCCATATCGCCATGATGGTCTTCTGGCCCCTGAATGTCGGTGAGAATTTTGTAATCCATTGGCTGTTGGATGTCCGCCTTGTCGCGAGACATGCCCGTCTTGTCGCGAGACAGGTTGGCTGTTGGCTGCGTTAGCATCAGTCCCATGGCAATGCCGGCCGCCTGGGCCTTAATCGGCACTCCGGCGTCCATTAAAGCCAAGCTGGAGCCGCAGACCGAAGCCATGGAAGAAGAGCCGTTGGAAGAGAGAATTTCTGAAACTACCCTGACCGCGTAGGGAAATTCTTCTTTTTGAGGCATTAAAGGCAAAAGAGCTTTTTCCGCTAAGGCGCCGTGGCCGATTTCCCGGCGTCCCGGACCCCGCATTGGTCCAGTTTCGCCGGTTGAAAAAGGAGGAAAATTATAGTGATGCATAAAGCGCTTCTTTTCTTCTATTTCCATATTATCAATAGTTTGTTCGTCGCCCGGCGCGCCCAAAGTGACCACAGAAAGAGCTTGGGTATTGCCTCGTTTAAAAAGTCCGGAGCCGTGAGCGCGAAAAAGATATGAAATTTGGCAGTCAATCGGCCGGATTTCGTCCAGGCGCCGGCCATCCGGCCTTTTTTCATTTTTTAAAATATTCCGGCGGACCAGCTGGTCAATTTCTTCTTCAAAAAGTCCGTCAACCTGTTTTTGCGTTTCCTCGTCTTGGCCGGCCAGCGCTTCAATTGTTTCTTTTTTTAGGAGATTCAAGCCGATTTCTCGCTGGGTTTTTTGGGGCTGATAGATAATTTCATTTAGCCGGGGAGACAGAAAATCTTTAACTTTTTCAATCAGTTCT
>MHMZ01000029.1:11549-26738 GCA_001819555.1 Candidatus Portnoybacteria bacterium RIFCSPHIGHO2_02_FULL_39_12
TTTCCAAAACAGCTTTGGAAACATTTAGAGAGACGGCAATTTCTTTTTGAAAATCAATGATTTTCTTTAAGTGTTTAAAGCCGAACTCTATACCCTCTAACACTTCTTTTTCCGGAACTTCTTGGCCGCCGATTTCCAGCATATTGATTTTTTCAGCCGTGCCGGCGACGACCAAGTCAAGGTCTGATTTCTCCCGGGCCTCATAGGTGGGATTAAGAATCCAATTTTTATCAATTCGGCCGACCCTTAAGCCGGCAATCGGGCCATTCCAGGGGATATCAGAGATTAAAAGAGCGCATGAGGAAGCGATCAGAGAGGGGATATCAGGGTCGTTTTCTTTGTCAAAAGAAAGGACGGTCGCGACAATCTGGATGTCGTTTCTGATTCTTTGGTCAAAACGCGGCCTTAAACATCGGTCAATCATTCGGTCGGTCAAAAGAGCTTCGTCGGTGGCTCGGCCTTCTCTTTTGATAAAGCGGCTGCCTTTGATTTTTCCGGCCGCGTAGAGTTTTTCTTCGTAATCCACCAAAAGAGGCAGATAATTTACTTCTCTTGGGAATCGGCTCATAACGGCCGTGGCCAAGACAACCGTTTCTCCGTAACTAATCAGAACCGCGCCATTTGCCTGTTCGGCTAATCGGCCGATTTCAATTTTTAATTCGCGTCCGCCAAAATCAATCTTAAATTGTTTAGGTTGCATAAAATTATTATTTGAAATGACTTTTTATGTTTTTAATTTTAATAAATACTTATTTTGATTTTCGCTTAAATCAATAAAATCGTCAGCCAGCTCTTTCAATTTAGCCGAGGCGCTTTTGCCAAAGGCGATTGTTTCCACTTGCCGGCCTTCATTTCTAAGATATTCAACCAAGGGGCAAAAATCTCCGTCGCCGCTGATTAAAACAATAACATCTAAAAGAGGCAGGAGCCGGATGGCGTCAACCGCCATACCCACATCCCAGTCCGCTTTCTTTAGTCCGCCGTAAAAAATCTGGAGGTCTTTCGTTTTTACTTCAATGCCCATTTTAGTTAAGGCCTCAAAAAAGGCCTTTTCTTCGCCGGTTTCCGTTTTTATCACATAGGCAATGGCCCGGATTAGCTTTCGGCCGGCCACGGCCGCTTTCATCACCTCTTTGAAATTAACCCGCGCCCCATAGAGGTTTTTAGCCGAGTGATACATATTTTGAACATCAATCAGAACGCCGACCCGTTGTTCTTTATGTTTAATGATGGTCATTTTTTTAATCCTAATTTTTTTATTACGCTATGATACCTTTTTTCGTCTTCATTTTTGAGGTAATCTAAAAGCTTTTTGCGCTTTATGACCATTTTCAAAAGCCCCCGGCGGGAATGATTGTCTTTGGAGTGTTTTTTCAAGTGTTTGGCTAATTGTTCAATTTGTTCGGTTAAAATCGCGATTTGGACTTCCGAAGAGCCGGTGTCTTTCTCATGCAGTTTATGCCCCTCAATAATTTTCTGTTTTTCTTTTGAAGTCAACATAGCGCTTTTAGTTTATCATATCTTTTTAATTAAGGCAAATTTTACTTGTGGACGAATTAACAAACAAAACACCCGCTTGATGCGGGTGTTTTGTTTAGGGGTGGAATTATACAACTCTGCTCAAACATTTTTTGAACGGAACTGACCGCCTCCGCTTCCCGCCTGCGCCGAGGCTTCGGCGGGCAGGCGCTCCGGCGGAACGCTCGGGCGCGGCGGAATTCTTCCTCGTCTCGCTGAAGCTCCGGCGAAGCGGGCCACATCCCTTCCGCCGCGCCCTCGCGGGAGGCCAAAATTTTTTCGCCGCCAATTTTATAAATAACCAATCTTTTTAAACAACTTTCGAGATGGCGGAACTAAATCATAACTCGAAAGTTGTTCCACTGGAGCCCACTCTAGTTTTTCAATACCCTCGGCTGGGACAAGCTCACCGGAAATATACTCGCACAGACAATCGAGATAGATATAAAAAGTCATGTTTCCATCATGGTCAGGTTTTGTTTCCGTGTCCCAGCCGAGGCGTTCAGTGGTTTTAATATCTACCCCAGCTTGTTTTTTCAGGGTTGATATTAAAACCTCATCTGGGTTTTGATTATCGGCATTGAGTTCGCCGCCGAATAAATACCAAGTTTCTTTGTAGGGCGGCGAACCGTCGGGCTTTTTGCGAAGCAAAACCCGATCTCCATTTTTAACTATTCCGATTACTAAAATTGTGGTGTTCATAAATTTTCCAGCGGATAAATATCAAAAGCAACTTCCTCATATGGATGAACCGCTTTTACTTTTTTAATGACTTCATTCAAAATTTCTCGCGGCACAATTGCTTCAATTCTTTCTTCTTCAATAACTTCATATTTTCCGGCTTTACCAATAGTAGGATTTGCCTTTTCATTTCCGCGAAAACGACCCGTGCCGTGAGAAGAAAAAGAGCAGAAGTCATAATTTCCTATCTTTCCCGCTCCGGCTTCGCCGAGAGCTTGACGTACAGCGTCAGCGTGGGGAATTGGAACAAAAACAACAAATTTTACATTCTGTAATGACATATTATTTCATTATTTTATTTAACGCCTCGAGACATTGTGGAAGTTTAAACCAACCGTCCGATCCATTTAAGTGACCTCCATTTTCAACAATAATAAGCTCATCATTTAATTTTTGGGATAAAAATTTTGCGTTGTCTATCGGTACGTTCTGGTCGTTATCACCATGAATAATGGAAAACCTTTTACAATTTGATTTTATCTTTTCAAAATTAAAATTTTTATCCAGAAAACTATCAATTTTCCTGTTGTCGTTCTTTTCAGATGGGCCCGAAACCAAAACAGCACCGGAAATAGGTTTTGCTTGAGCGCTTTCTAAATAGCGTAAAATTGCTGACGCACCAAGAGAATGTCCTACAAGATAAATTCCGTTATTAGTATTTCTTTCAATGTGTCGCGAAATTTCATCAACCCATTCACCACAAACTGGATTTTCTGGCGTTGGCATTGAAAGCGCGCAAGTATAAATTTCTTGCTTTTCCAATTCGCCCATTAACCAAGGCCGCCAACCGCCATTTGGACTTCCTTCAAAACCATGAATGATAAAAACTTTTTTCATAAAATTATTTCAATAACTCATCAACTGAAACATCAAGCGCATTGGCGAGCTTTTCTAAAACCACTAAAGTAACATTTATCTTACCGCCCTCAATCGCGCTCATGTAGCTTCATCTATATCAATAGCTCGGCAAATATCGCCCTGCGACATACGCTTTTTCAAGCGTATGCGTTTGATGTTCTCCCCAAACTTTTTGGAAATTTGAGCCATATTTATAGTGGTGCGCCCACCAGGGATCGAACCTGGAACCTTGACTTTAAGAGAGTCCTGCTCTGCCAATTGAGCTATGGGCGCTTGGCGCGCCCGGCACGATTCGAACGCGCAACCTTCTGGTCCGAAGCCAGACGCTCTATCCATTGAGCTACGGGCGCAATTTTATCTTAAAATTTCTTGGCTGATTTTTTTGACTTCTTGTTCATAAAAACTTTTTACTTCTTTCCACGAAATTTGTTTTAACATTTTTGGCATATTTTCGTCTTCGGCGTCATCGAAATAAATTAAACTTTTTCTTATATGGACTGAATTAGAAGCTAATTTTTTATATTTTTGCTCATAAAAACGCAAAACATCATTAATTTGAATCTTTTGGAGAATGAAATACAAATCTACAAAATCTCTTTTTGTTCCTCTTTCACTAATAGCAGCTATTTTCATTGCGCTGATATCATCAATACTCGCTAAATTAATATTTTTAAATTTAACAGGTTTCTTTAAAAGGGGATAAGAGTAATAAAATAGACTAAACTTAACATCGCCCAATTTACCTAAAATCGTTCTCCAACCAACCCGTTCATGGCGATAATCTTTAAATTGGCTAATTTTTTTTAGGAAAATTTGGGCTTTAAATTTTTTCTCTGTAAAAAAGTCAAGGTCATAAGAAATACGGTGACCCAGTTGTAAGGCTAGGGCCGTGCCGCCGGCCAAATAGGCGTTATTCAATATTTTTGAACTTCCTAATAGGGCCAGGTTTTTTGAAGATTGCTTTGATATTGTTTCTTCAAACATAGAATTTGATTTTTAGGGATACCTAAAATTAAGGCCCAATAATTAGCGCTGCGGCGCGAGATCCCTCGTCTTTTAGAAAGAGTTTGTTTGAGTTCGGCTCTATTAAAATGCCTTAACATCCATTTGGCCGGTTTGTCGTCTCCGTATTCTAAAATCCTTTCAATAACAAAATAAGGATATTTATGAGGATTAAGTTTCTCAAAATCAACATCCCAAAAGTATTTTTTAAGGAAAGGAGGTAATCTTTTCATGCGGCTATCATAGCATAAATCTTTTAAATTTGCAATTGCCAAAAAAAGATTTTTAGATTACGATTAAAGGAGTGATTATTCCAAAAGAAGTTCAGGTTATTTTAGAAAAATTAAAAAAGAGCGGTTTTGAGGCCTACGCGGTGGGCGGTTGCGTGCGCGATTTTTTGCTTGCCCGCCGACTTGTCCGCCAAAGCTTTAGCGTCGGCCGAAGCTTTAGCGAAGGCGGGCGCGGTCTGGAGCCTAATGATTGGGATGTTTGCACTAATGCCGAGCCGGAACAAGTCCAGAAAATATTCCCCGGAAGTTTTTATGAGAATAAATTCGGCACCGTGACAATTCAAACCAAAAGTCAAAAACCGGCTTTAAAAGAAATTCAAATCACCACTTACCGAATTGACGAAAAATACACTGACAAGCGGCACCCGGATAAAGTAAGGTTCACCAGAAATTTGAAAGAAGATTTGGCGCGCCGTGATTTTACTGTCAATGCTTTGGCTTTAGACGGGGCAAAAATTATAGATTATTTTGACGGGCAAAAGGATTTGAAAAATAAAATTATCAGAGCGGTGGGCGAGCCGGAAGAAAGATTTAATGAGGATGCCCTAAGAATGTTAAGAGCAGTAAGGTTTGCCGTAGAATTGGATTTTCAGATTGAGTCAAAAACCTTTAAGGCCATTTTGAAAAACGCGGGCTGGCTTCAGGCCATCGCCAAAGAAAGAGTCAGGGATGAAATGATAAAAATTATTATGTCAGAGGAGCCGGATAAGGGAATTGAACTTTTAAGAGAAGCCAATCTTTTGAAATATATTATTCCGGAATTAGAAAAAGGCGTTAGCGTAAGCCAGAATAAGCACCATATTTACACTATTTATCAGCACTCAATTCTTTCTTTAAAATACGCGGCCGAGCGGGGCTATAATTTGGAAGTCAGATTAGCCGCCTTGTTTCATGATATCGCCAAGCCCCAGACCAAAAGAGGGGAGGGTCCGGACGCCACTTTTTACAATCATGACCAATTAGGCGCCAGATTCAGCGCGGTTATTTTAGAGCGGTTGAAGTTTCCTAAAAAGACAATTGAAAAAGTGGCCACTTTGGTTCGCAATCATATGTTTGTTTACGGCGTAGGCGAGGTAACCGAAGCGGCGGTGCGCCGGCTACTTCGCCGGGTCGGCCCGGAAAATATCCAGGACTTACTCAATTTGCGCGTGGCTGATAGATTAGGTAGCGGCGTGCCCAAAGCCGTGCCTTATAAACTGCGTCATCTTCAATATGTGATTGAAAAAGTTTCCAAAGACCCGATTTCCGTTAAGATGTTAAAAATAAACGGCGACGAAGTGATGAAGATTTTAGGCATTGGGCCCGGCCCAAGAGTCGGCCTGATTTTAAACGCTTTGCTTTCAGAGGTCTTGGATGAGCCAAAGAAAAATACCAGCCAATATCTTGGGAAACGGGCCCAAGAATTAAATCAGCTTTCCGATAAAGAACTAAAAGAAACGCTCGGAAAAGTCAAAGAAAAAAAAGAAGAAGTTGATTTGGAAATAAAAAAGAGATATTGGGTGAAGTAGTTGCGGATTGGAGCTGCTCCAATGTTTAAAATAATAGCGGGCTGTAGTGTAGTGGTAGCACGAGTCCTTCGGGAGGATTTAGCCCCGGTTCGACCCCGGGCAGCCCGAAAGTAAAAATTTAGATTCGGGCCTGTAGCTTAGTGGCAGAGCACTGCATTCGCATTGCAGGGATATGGGTTCGATTCCCATCAGGTCCACCAAAAAAGAAATTCAATTTAGTAAAGTTTTTTTATAAAGGAAGTGGTGAAGGAATGGATTCAACTTTAGGGAATGTCTCCAGAAGAATGGGGAAAGCAGATTCAAAGCGCTCTAGCGAAAATTCGCTACGAGCATTTAGGAGGGAAAATTACCAAAGAAAAAATCAATGGTTCAACGGCTATAGTTGTTGTTAAGGCAGTTATTGCGGCTGTTGATGGAATTTCAACCCAAGTAGAAATTTATTTGCTTAAACACATAGGAGAGGACTGGCTAATTGATGGGCTGTTAATTACTGAAGAAATACCGCTTAAGCCCGAAGATAGATGGTCCTATTGGTTTTAGTTCTGTTAATTTTTTATGGCCCAGTTTCGTACTGGGCCTATTTTCTTATAGATAGAATTAGATAGAATTTGTCAGGCCGGAAAAATTATTGTAATATTTCTTTATGTCCGCTTCAAAAAGACAATTAGGAAATTTAGGCGAAAAAATCGCTCTTGACTATTTGAAAAAACAAAACTATCATATTTTAGACAGGAATTATCAGAGGAAGTGGGGTGAAATTGATATTATTACTTCTAAAGACAAAGAGATTGTTTTTGTTGAAGTGAAAACCAGAAAGAAAAATCAAAATAGTTTCATCGGGCCCGAAGAATCAGTCGGTTTTTTTAAACAAAAAAGATTAATTAGGACAGCTCAAACTTATCTTTTGAAAGAAAATTATCCGCCGGAAACCAATTGGCAGATTGATGTAATCGCCGTAGAATTAGACGAACAAACCCGGCGAGCAAATTTAAGACATATTAAAAACGCGGTTTATTAAGCATAAAACTATGGAGGTTGAACCTCCATAGTTTGTAATTATGAGGTGTTGCGCTTCAAAAGCAAATTTATGTTAAGCTTATCTTGCTTAATTTACTTATCTCGCTTATTTTGCTAAATCTATGACTAATCCAAACAACATTCCTATTCAGCCAGCTATTTCAAGCGGCCGGTCTAAAAAGACCGGCCAGATTAGTTGGGAGGACTTGATTTTTCTGCCGGCCCAGTTGGCCAAAAGGCCGGTTGATTATTTCAAAGAAAAAATAAATTCAGCCGCGGTTATCGGCAAAAAAAGCAGACAGCCGGTTAAAATAGATATTCCGATTGTTATCGGGGCCATGAGCTTCGGGTCCGTCTCAAAGAATGCCAAACTATCTTTGGCTAAAGCCGGCGCTTTGGCCGGCACCATAGCCAATACCGGCGAAGGCGGCATGCTGATCGAAGAAAGAAAGCTGGCGAAATTTTTAATCGCCCAGTACAGCACGGCCAGGTTTGGCGTTGATGAGAAATATCTTAAAAGCGCCGACGCCATTGAAATTAAAATTGGGCAAGGCGCTAAAGGGGGAGAAGGAGGATTATTGCCGGCCTTTAAAGTGACGCCGGAGATTGCTCAAATAAGGAAAATAAATACGAATGAAGCGGCGCATTCGCCGGCCGCTCACCCGGACATTAATTCAGTCAAAGATTTGAAAAATAAAATTAACTGGTTGAGAAAATTAACCGCCGGCAAACCGATTATTTTAAAATTGGCCGCCGGCCGTATTGAAGAAGACGTGAAAATAGCGGTTTTGGCCAAGCCAGATATTATTGCCATTGACGGCCATGAGGGGGCGACCGGCGCGGCGCCGGAAGTAATGCTTAATCAGGTTGGCTTGCCGACTATGGCTGCTTTGGTCAGGGCGAGAAAGACCTTGAATAAGTTAAAAGCGCCGCAGGAACTTTGGATTGGCGGCGGGTTAAAGAGCGGCGCTGACGCGGCCAAGGCAATAGCGCTCGGAGCTGACCTTGTTTTTATGAGCTTTGCTTTAATTAAGGCCATGGGATGCACCGAATGCGGTCTTTGTCATAAGGGAATATGCCAGATCGGCATAGCCACTCAAGACCCCAAGCTCACCGCTAAATTAGACGTTGATGAAACAGCTAAAAAAATTGCCAAGTTTTTATTGACTGAAACAGAGAATATTAAAATGCTGGCCGGCGCCGTTGGCTATAACGATATTTATAAATTAAACAAAAATGATTTGCGAGCCATGAGTCCTTTTATTGCTCAAATTACAGGGGTAGAGAATATTTAATTGGAGCAGCTCCATTGGAGCAGTTCTGGAACCAGAACTGCTCCAATGGAGCTGCTCCAATAATTGACCAATTATTAAGTTGACGTTGAGCTTATTTATGATAAACTTTTAACATTATGGACAAACAACCATTTCTTTCAGCCATTGAACAAATTTGCGAGGAAAAAGGCATTGCCAGAGAAAAAGTGATTGAAACCATTGAGATGGCCATTGCTGCGGCCTATAAAAGAGATTACGGCCGAAAAGGCCAGAATATCAAAGTGAAGTTTTATTTAGAAACCGGCAAAATGGAGATTTTTCAGGTTAAGCTGGTCGTTGACCAGTCAATGTTAAAGACCGAAGAAGAAACGGAAGAAGAAAAGAGAAGAGAGAAAGAGATAGAGATAGAGATAGAGAAAGAAGAAGAAGAAAAGAGATTTAGGTTCAATCCGGAAAAGCATATAATGATTGAAGAAGCGAAAAAAATTAAGGACCCGGCTCTTGGCAAGATAAAAAAAGTTAAGCCGGGCGATGAATTGGAATTTCCATTAGAAGTCCATGAAGAATACGGCCGGATCGCCGCTCAAACAGCCAAACAAGTGATTATTCAACGTCTGCGGGAAGCCGAGCGGGAAGCAATCTATAATGAATATAAAGAAAAGGAAGGCGAGATAGTCAGCGGCCTGGTCCAGCGGATAGAAGGGCAGAATGTTTTTTTAGACATCGGCAAAGCCACCGGCATTTTGTTTCCAGAGGAACAGGTATTTAATGACCGGTATCGGCCCGGCCAGCGCCTGAAGGTCTATATTTTAGAGGTCCAGAAAGACTCGCGGGGACCGAGCATTATTCTTTCGCGGGCCCATCCAAAAATGGTCAGCAAGCTTTTTGCTTTAGAGGTGCCGGAAATCAGCGGGGGAAGCGTTCAGATTAAATCTATTGCCCGAGAGCCTGGTTCCCGTTCCAAAATCGCCGCGGCTTCCATAGAGGAAGGCGTGGATCCGATCGGTTCAATGGTCGGTCAAAAAGGCACGCGGGTTTTGGCGGTGATTAATGAATTAGGCGGCGAAAAAATTGACATTATCAAATGGTCGTCAGATCCGGCTGAATTTATTAAAAGCGCCCTTTCGCCGGCCAAAGTCACTGAAGTGGAAGTAGAGAAAAAAAGGGGACTGGCCAGAGCCATAGTGCCCGAAGACCAGCTTTCTTTGGCTATCGGCATCAGGGGCCAGAATGTTCGTTTAGCCGCCAAATTAACCGGCTGGAAAATAGATGTGGTCTCGGAAAAAAGAGTAAAAGGATTAGAAGCCGAAAAGACTAAGGAAACAAAATTTAAGAAAACTAAAAAAACCACGGCGCCGGCTGAAAAGAAGCCCAAAAAAGAAAAAACCAAAAAAGACGCGAAAAAAAAGACAAAAAAGAGTTGACAAAACCGCTTTATTAATTTAAGCTCACAACAATGGACAATTTAGCCATATTAAATCATTACTTATATGAACAGTTTAATTTTATCGATTGGAATCACAGTCGGCGCTTTGGTTGTTGGTTCGGTTTTGGGCTATTACGCCCGTCAGACCATCGCCAGAAAGCAAGCCGGCACAATTGAAGCAAAACTAAATAAATTAATCACTGACGCCAAGACCCAAGCCAAAGAGACGTTGTTAAGGGGCCAGGAGAAGTACAATAAAATTTTAGAAGAAATTAAGGAAAGGGAAAAAGAAAGTCAGATTCATTTTACAAAAACGGAAGAGCGGATGGAAAGACGCGAAAGGAACCTGGAACAGAGAGTCGGCGAAATAGAAAAACAGGATTTTCTTCTTAAAACTAAAGTTCAAAAAATTAGAAAGATCAAAGACGAACTGGAAGATCTTCGTCAGACGCAGTTTAAGAAATTGGAGGAAGTTGCCAAACTTTCCCAGGATCAGGCGCGCGAAGAACTCCTGGCTTTGGCCGAAAAAGAACATCAGGATGTTCTTTGGGAGCGAATAGTAAGATTAAAAAGGGAAGGGGAAGCGGAATTGAACAAGAAAGCCCAGGAAATTATTGCCTTGGCTATTCAACGTTACGCTTCTTCGGTGGCTTCGGAAATTACCTCAACCACCGTTAATCTGCCCAGCGACGAATTAAAGGGCCGGATTATCGGCAAAGAAGGCAGAAATATCAAGGTTTTGGAAAGATTAACCGGCGTGGAGATTTTAGTTGACGACACGCCTGGCGCGGTGGTGGTTTCCGCTTTTGACCCGGTTCGCCGGCAGATTGCCAAGATGACTTTGGACAAATTGCTTTTAGACGGCCGGATTCAGCCGGCCCGGATTGAAGAAACAGTGGAAAAAGCCAAAGAAGAAATCGGCCGGAAAATTCAGGAAGCCGGCGAAGCGGCGGTTTACGACACAGGTGTGGCCGGACTTGACCCGCGGCTAATCAAGCTTTTGGGTCGTTTGCGTTTTAGAACCAGTTACGGCCAGAATGTGCTTTTACATTCTTTGGAAGTGGCTCATTTGGCCGCGGCCATAGCCGCTGAATTGGGCGCTGATACGGTTTTAACTAAAAAAGCCGGACTTCTCCACGACATCGGCAAAGCGGTTGACCATGAAATTCAGGGCTCGCATGTGGAAATCGGCAGAAATATTCTTAAAAAATTCAATGTGGATGAAAAGGTGATTACGGCCATGCAGGCCCATCATGAGGAATATCCGTACGAAACGCTGGAGTCAATTATTGTTCAGGTGGCTGACGCAATTTCCGGAGCCAGACCCGGCGCCAGAAAAGACACTTTGGAGGCTTATCTTAAACGGCTGGAAGAATTGGAGAATATCGCCAATTCGTTTGCCGGCGTGGAAAAATCTTACGCGATTCAGGCCGGCCGGGAAGTGAGGGTTTTTGTCAAGCCGGAAGAAATAGACGATTTGGGAGCTTATAAATTAGCCAAAGAAATTGCCAATAAGATTCATGATGATTTGAAATACCCGGGCGAGATTAAGGTTAACTTGATTAGAGAGACCAGAGTGGTGGAATATGCGAGGTAAAATGTTGGAAATGTTTGATCGCTTCGCTTGTTAAATCGGCCTTCGGCCTTGTTAGAATTGTTTAAACAATTTCAACATTTCTAACAATTATAACAAGCGAGCGAAGCGAGCGATCCAACAATTCTAATATAATGAAGATTTTGTTTTTTGGCGACATTGTTGGCCGGCCTGGTCGTGAGGCATTAAGAGAAATCATCCCTCAATGGAAAAAGAAATATCAGCCCGATTTAATTTTAGCCAATGGAGAAAATTTGGCTCATGGCAGAGGAATTACTGAAAAAGCTTTAAAAGAAATTTTAGAGGCCGGGGTGGATTTAGTCACTTCAGGCGATCATATTTGGAATCAAAAAGGCATAGTCAGTCTTTTAGAAGATAAAGAGATTCCGCTATTGCGGCCAGCTAATTTTCCAAAAGGCGTGCCTGGTCAAGGCGCGAGAATAATTGAAATTAGAACTAAGAAGATTTTAGTCATTAACTTAATCAGCCGCGTCTTTATGCATATGGACTATGATTGTCCTTTTAGGCGCGCCGATGAACTTTTAGAAGAGCTGGCCGAAGAAACGGATGGCATAATTGTTGATTGGCACTCTGAAGCTACTTCTGAAAAAGTTGCTTTGGGTTGGTATTTAGACGGCCGGGTTTCCGCGGTTTTAGGCACTCATACCCATATCCCGACCGCTGACGCTCGGATTTTGCCTAAGGGCACCGCTTATATTTCCGATGTAGGCATGGTTGGAGTGAGGGATTCAAGCTTAGGCGCAGACAAAGAAATGGCTCTTAAGATGTTTTTGACTCAAATACCCCAAAAATTAGAAGTGGCTGATGGACCAGTAGAAGTCAACGCGGTCATAGTAGAAATAGATAATCAAGCCAGAGCGAAAAAAATAAAGAAACTACAGGAAATTGTTGACCCCGCGCCTATTGAAAATTGATTTAATAAATTAGCAAATCCATAAAGATAATTTACTTATTTTCAATAGGCGCGGGGTTGATTTAAAATAAGGAAGTTTAGTAGAATACATTAAAGGTCGAAAGAAACAAAAGGTGTTGGAAATGTTTGATCGCTTCGCTTGTTAAATCGGCCTTCGGCCTTGTTAGAATTGTTTAAACAATTTCAACATTTCTAACAATTATAACAAGCGAGCGAAGCGAGCGATCCAACAATTAAAAATGACTAAAGACGAACTTATTGAAGCAATAGCCAGTCATTGTGATTCTAAAAAACAGGCCTCTGAAGTGGTTAACGCAGTGCTTGACGCCATTACCAAGGCTTTGAGTAAGGGAGATAAAGTGGCTTTGACCGGCTTTGGTGTTTTTAGTATTTCCAATCGGGCGGCCAGAACCGGCGTTAATCCCCGCACCGGAGAAAAAATTAAGATTGCCGCGACCAAGGTCCCGAAATTTAAAGCCGGTAAAGCCCTAAAAGACGCGGTGAAATAAATATTTTTCTGCATTGATTGACACAAATAAAATCCCGAATTTCTTCGGGATTTTATTATAATACTACGAGGAATGTCCTCGTAGTTGTAGATTTAATTTTTTAAACCAAAGGAGATAATTAAGGAGTGTTCCCATTGGTTCGGATCGGGGATAGCCGGGGTAACAATAAATTCATTTACCACAAATGAAGATAATGGGAGTTGTACTTCTAAAGCCGCCTTTTCTCTAATAATCATATCATGGTTACCATAAAGCAAACTAATATGGGGCATAAAAACTTTATTCTCCATATTAAATAGTTTTTTAGCATCAAGGTTCAACTGCATTAATTGCGCGGTTGAATTTACTCTTACAAAAACTGATTGAAAATAAGTGGCGCTAAAGGAAATAGGGCCAAGACTAAGTTCTAATTTATTTGTACGAGAAGCCAACTCTGTAAGTTTTTGTTCAATGTCAGGCAAGTTCTGGTTAATATTCCCCAATAAAGTCATATGGGGTTCAAATATAGGGCTATCGTATTTTTCAGATAACTTCTTAATCACATTCTTTAATTGGCTAAAAATTGGTTCTGGAGGAATAATCCAAATACTATATTGCATAATTTTTTATTGTAACTTCCTTGTCATTTTTTTATATATTTTATCACTTATTGGAGTATATTTATGATTTCGCTCGAACCTACTTTATCAAAAATTTCTGACGCTGGATTGCGCCGCGCTTACGGCGCGGCGCAAAACCGCAACGGCTCGCGGGCAAAAATTTCCTCCCCCTCGCCCCCTCCATTTTTGCCCGCTCGCTTTGACCAAATCGTGCGCGAGCGCGCGGCGGAATGATTATTCCTTCACCCAGCCTGATTTTAATGGAACCACCATAGCTTGTGTCTGGGCTTGTAATTGAATTTGCAGAGGAGCATTTTGCGGAATTGGTGGCCGCATTATTCTCAACTCAGAAATGAAAGCATGACATAGATTTTCACTTTCAACACAAGCGCCTCTAACATTTACATTGATATCGTTTTGATTGGAGCTATTCAAAAGCTCATTTGGATTGAAGGGCGTTGTTAATTCAAGGTTGGATTCATACTCTTGATATAACTTCCAAATTAACTTTTCTGTCTCACTATCTGGCTCTTCCACTTTTAGATTTATTTCTTTTGCCTCCTTCCTATTTATCGGGTGGCCGTGGAAAAATAGTTTTGAAGTTAGGGTTTCGACTATTTCGTCTATTTTGTGCTCTTGGTCTTTTTCTGTATGCAACTTTAATAATTTACGAGTCATCATTCTTGACTGCGAATAAAATCTATGGACATTACCTAAGGCGAGTGGGTGAACTTGGTTTGCCAAAATATTAAAGGCTTGCACTAATTCGTCCTCATGCCTAATGCCAACTTGTTCCTTAATGAGTGATATATAGGAAACTACATCTTCAACGTTTATTCCAACGGATTGTCCCTGTGGAGTAACCGGATTAAATTCATTTCCTACTTTTGGATCAACTGGCCCCAATTCTCCCATGGGGTGCATTATAATTTTGTTTGCGCCTAAGGCAATAAGAGTAGCGGCACTATATGCTTTGTAGGGAATAATTACCTCGAACTTCTTGCTAAATTCTCTAATTAAATTTACTAATTTCCACGGCACAACTCCCGCTCCTCCAAAACTATGAAGGAAAAGGTCTATTTTCGTATCGTTACCTACTCCCGCATCTAATAAATGGTCATAAATTATTCTTACTGCGTCGTCTGCAATTTGATAATTGACCCCTTGTCTGGTGTTGACGACATAAGAAATAATTTTTGACCCTCTTTTTTGTTGAAGTGCCTTCAATGCGGTTTTTCTTCCATTGACCGCATTATTTTGATTTTCGGTTGTGTTATTTCCGTTTGACATAGTTATGGTTTTTCAGGGTTCTTTTTAGGTTGAGTCTCTTTTATCATCTCTGCTAATTTTTCCTCCGGTAGATCAAAAACAGAGGTAGAGAAATTATTATCGGTATTTTCGCCGAAATTTTTTGTTGGGGCAATTTTCTTTTCTGTTCCCTTATCTTCGCGCTCCGCTGAAAAGGGATTATATGTGGATTGTAAAAAGTTATTCATAAAAATAACTACTTGGTTATTATTAAAACTTTGGATATAGTAGTATACGTCTTTTTCTTGAAAGTGAAAACTATCTCGTCTTTGGCTGATACTGTTGCCTCATTGAAAAATTGGTCAATCTTTCCAAAAACAAAATCAAAATCTCTTTTGAGTTTCCAGCTTTGGTCTAAATTATCTTTATCCGCAAGGATTACAAACAACCGATTGTCTGCCCCGAAGCGTTGTGCCCCTTGATTTTCGTACATCCAAATTGCCAGTTGGCGCGGATTTTTAATCGCCTCATCAATTGAGTAGCCGCGCGGCAAATAAGTTGTTTTTAAGTCAAAGGGTTGCCCATCAAAGAAAATATCAACTCCAAAGTTATTTTTAAGTGTAGGCACTATTTTGGGGTGTAAGCCAATATGGTCCTCAATTAAAACAGTA
>MHMZ01000030.1:0-4626 GCA_001819555.1 Candidatus Portnoybacteria bacterium RIFCSPHIGHO2_02_FULL_39_12
GAAATGGTTGAAAAAATTATCAAAATCTTAATGAATTTTAGTTCGTCAAACGACTAATGCCCTAAATTAAGAGCTATTTAGTTCTCGCGGCGCAGAGGGCGAATAGCCCCGACCGAGCACTCAAAATTAAAGTTTTGAGTGCTCGGGAGTGCGCCGCCATAGAATATCTCGCAAAATTAGGGCGGGGTTAATTTTTAGGCCAAGCCTTTTATTCTTCGCCCATCCCCACATAAATCACTTCCGGGTTCACCGGGTCAACGGCAATATCCTTAATGAGCTTTTTGCTTGGTATCTCGTAAACGGTCCAATTCTCTCCTTGATCCAAACTCCGGTATAAAACCGAACCGGCGCCATAGTATAAATGATCTGTGTTCTGGGGGTCGGTGGCTAAACTTGAAATAACTGTTGATTCAGGCGGAATAATGATATTGACCGGCTGCCAGCTTCCTCCGCTGTTATTGGAACGTAAAAGGCCGAATTTTGAACCGGCGTAAATAATATTCGGTCTTTGGGCGTCAATGACTAATTTTTCCACCTGTTCGGCTTGCCTAAATTCTTTAAGGACCGCTTCAAAAGATTCCCAGTTCAAGCCCTTATCGTTGGTTTTATAAATTCCTTTATTAAAAGTGCTTAAATAAACAACTCTCGTGTCCTGCGGATTAACCACGATGTCAGAAATCACATCGTCAAACCAGCGCATCAATTTCCATGATTTGCCAAAGTCAGCGCTTTTTAAAAATCCGCCCTGGGCCGTGCCAATATAGACTATGGCCGGGTCGTAATTGTCCACGGCCGCCGCAAAAACAGCGTATTGTTCTTTTGAGACCACATAAACTTCTTCCCAGGAATCGCCGGCGTCCTGACTTCTAAAAACCCGTCCTTTGTTGTCTTGATAAGCGCCGAGATAAAGCCGATTAGTATCTGAAGCGTCAATGGCAATGTCGTAGATATTGGCCCGTAAAGACAAAACCCCGTTTTTATCTTCTAATTTAAACCAGCTCTCGCCGGCATCGGCGCTTTTATAAAGCCCGTTAGACCGAGTGCCCAGATAAATGATTTTTGAGTCCTGGGGATTAATCTCAATGGTTAAAATGTCAACAGAAGCCAAAGAATGTTTTTTATCAATGAAAACCTGATGCTTAAAAATTTCCCCTTTGTTTTCTGATTTAAAAATTCCGGCGTCGCGGACCGCGCATTCAAAAGGGAAAAAAGCCAAAAGAGAAAAAAGAGGAATGATGGTGAAAAAATATTTTTTCATTATTAAAACTCCAGCATTAAAACTTCAAGCGCTAAACGCGCGTTGATGCTTGAATTGGCCAAAAGCAAATCTGTTTTTTTAATGGCTTTAATAATCCGGAGCAAGTGGGGCAGCCCCCCATTTATGAGGGGCTGCCCCACTTGCTCCTGACAGCCAATCGCCGACAAAAGTAAATCCCTAAAAAAAATCAGCCACTGATTAAGCGTTTGCCTGGCCCGGCTAATATCTTTAGATAAATTTTCCGCGTATTGGTATCGCTCGTTTAAATCCGACTGAATAATTTTTTGAAGCTCTTTAAAATTCTCTTCCTGTTTTTCTAATAATTTGGGGTTTTCTAAATATTGAATGGCTAAACCGGGCCGACCGGCGCAAAGACGGGTTATTTTAGATATTTGGGGACTAAGTCCCAAAAATTCTTTTTTAGGGACTAAGTCCCCAAATCTATTCCCAAGTTCATTCTCTATCTCCTCGGCCGGCACGGGTAAAAATTTAACTAAACGGCAGCGCGAAACAATGGTTGGCAAAAGCAGTTGAGAATTGGCGGTGATTAAAATTAAAACCGCGCGTCCCGACGGCTCCTCAAGGGTTTTTAACAAAGCGTTAGCCGCTTCTCTGGTCATTTTCTCGGCTGCGTCAATTAAAACTATTTTATAAGGGGCTTGATAAGGAAATAAACTTATTTGGCGCCGAATCTGCCGCGCTTGTTCTAAGCTGATTTCTTTCTCTTTTTTAATGCCTTCTTTTTCAATGGTCTCCGGCTCAATTATTAAAACATCAGGGTGGAAATCAATGTCTGCCTTCGACTCGCTTCGCTCGCTCAGGCAATAATTATTCCCTGAGCGGAGTCCCGACGAAAGTCGGGACGAAGTCGAAGGGTAATTCTCGCCTTGAAGTATTTTAATAAACTCCATAGCTATGGTTCTTTTGCCGACATTTTCCGGCCCGACAAATAAATAAGCGTGAGCAATCTTATTGCTCTCAATACTTTTCTTTAAAAAATCTAAAATGCGTTGATGGCCAATAATCATAAGCTATTTTCAGAATAGCATATTTTTTCAATGAATTCCACTATTTCTTTTTCAAATCTTTCCTCTGAAAATTTTTCCGCTCGTTTATGGATAAACGCGGAGCTATAATTATTAAAATTCATCAATAGCCGCCTGACGCCGTCAGCCAATGCTTCCGGAGCCGGCTCATCAAAAAATTCTCCGGTCATGCCTTCTAAAACTGTTTCTATGGCGCCGCCGGCGCGAAAGGCCAAAACCGGCTTGCCAAAGCTCATGGCTTCAACCGGCGCAATACCAAAATCATCTTCGCCGGGGAAAACAAAACCCAGACAATTTTGATAATATTGATTAACTGCCTCATCCGGCAAAAAGCCTAAAAACCGAATATTCTTTTTTGCCATTTCTTCTAATCTCTTTTTATCTTTTCCTTCCCCAATAATCACCAAAGGCAGTTCTAATTTATTAAACGCCTCAATGGCTAAATCAATTTGTTTGTAGGGAGTAAGTTGAGAAACGATGAGAAAATAATCACTAAGACCTAATTTTAAAGAACGGGGCAAGTGTTTTTCAGCGGCTTGCCCTATTCTTATACTCTGAACGGGCGGATAAATCACTCTTGACTCTTGACCATAATACTTTTTAATCCTTAAAGCCGTGGTCTTTGAGTTAGCGATAAAATAATCCACCCGATTGGCCGCGGCTCTATCCCAAAGCCGCAAATAATGAAAAAGAATTTTTCTCAAACGAGGAAAACGGCTTTGAAACTGATAAGTATAGTCCCAGAGAAAACGAGTTGGACTATGGCAGTAGCAAATATGAACGGTTTTAGGCCGTAAAACCAATCCCTTGGAAAAATCAGAGCAAGAAGAAATGACCAAATCAAATTCTCTTAAATCAAGGGATTCTATGGCCGAAGGCATTAAAGGAGCTAAAACCTGATAGCGCTTTTTTAAAAACTTGGGGAATTTTTGTAAAAACGAAGTTCTGATTTCCGCGCCTTTAAAAAACCCGCCCATTTTTTTCTCGTCATAAAGCAAAGTATAAATCGGCGCCTTAGGAAAAATTTTCCTCAAAGCCAAAACCACCCTCTCGGCCCCTCCAAATCTGATTAAATAATCATGGACTAAAGCGACCCTTGCCCTTCGAAGCTTTAGTGAAGGAGGGTTTAGTCCTTGACAAATTGTAAGCATTATGATAAGCTACTGGTAGTTGTTTTAGAAGTAAATAATATTAACTTTTTGAAAAAGGAGGATCAAAATGTCTACCAGAGAAGCTCTTTTAAAACAAGAAAAAGTTGCTGAAATGAAAAAGGGAAGTTTTTCCTTCGCCGGCACCTCCTATGAGGCGGAGGAGTGGTACAAGTGCGCAGAGCTTGCTGAAAAAGCAGGCTGCTTAAAAGAAGAAACAATAAAGTATCGCGATAGGGGAATAAAGGTATATGAGGAAGTCGGGGATGTACACAGGGCGAAAGATCACGCTAAAAGATTTGAGCTTGAAGAGTTAGTCAAATATTACGAGAATCTTATCGCCCTTAAAAAATGCCGTCCTCGCCTACTTTAGTAAATACTAAATTCCTTCCTTAAACGGACCCGAACCAAAACGGGTCCGTTTTTCTTTTTAATGAGGTAGCCACCATTTTGTCATTCCCGCCCCCATTTTCATGAGGGTAAACTCCAGCGGGAATCCAGCAATAATCGGTGCTTTCTGGATTCCGTCCCTGATTAAATCAGGGACAAGCATGCACCCATGAAAATGGGTGTGCGGAATGACAATTTTGGATAGTCTTGATAATCTCGCTACTCTACTAATATTTTTAAAGTCTCTTGAGCGCACTTTTGCCAGCTAAATCTTTTTATATTCTCATAACCCTTTTCAATTAAATCTCTTTTCAATTTTTCGTCGCTTATTATTTTATAAATCCCGCTGGCGATACTTTCAATATTTTTTGGGTCAATTAAAATCGCGCCTTCTCCGGCTACTTCGGGCATTGATGAAACATTAGAAGTGACAACCGGCGCGCCGGCTGCCTGCGCCTCTAAAATCGGCAGACCAAAGCCCTCGTAAAAGGAAGGGAAAACAAAAACATCGGCGTTTTTTAATAAAAACCATTTTTCTTGCTCGGAAATATAGCCAGCTTCTATAATATTATTCTTGAATTTGGAATTTGGAATTTGGAATTTGGAATTTTCGTATCCGTATCCCCTCGGCCCGACTAAAACTAATTTATGCGGGATTTTATATTTTTCTTTTAATAAGTTGAAGGCCTGAATTAAACCGTCTATATTTTTCTTTTTTTCCAAGCGGCTAATGAAAAGAATGTATGGGACTTTGGGGGCAGCCCCCGTTTTAACGGGGGCTGCC
>MHMZ01000030.1:4640-4983 GCA_001819555.1 Candidatus Portnoybacteria bacterium RIFCSPHIGHO2_02_FULL_39_12
CGCCATACAACTCCACCAAATCTTTTTTAGTATTCTCTGAAGCCGCGATAATTTTTCGGGCGTGTTTTAAAGCGTATCTTGTGCTCCAGCGCAGATATCTTAAATGTCGGACCGGATACATTTCCGGATAATATTCGTATTCCAGGCCGTGAATCGTCACCACTGAATTTTTCGGATGAATCAAAGGCAAAACATGAACCGGAATAAAAAACACATCAGGCGGCTGAAAAAACATCTCGGCCGCCAATCTAATTTGCGTCCACATTGGCCAAGACCACTTCAGGTATTTGATTTCAAAATTTGGAGGAAGTTTTTGGAGCAGCTCCAATGGAGCAGTTCTCTT
>MHMZ01000030.1:5012-6459 GCA_001819555.1 Candidatus Portnoybacteria bacterium RIFCSPHIGHO2_02_FULL_39_12
GTTCTCTTTAAGAACTGCTCCATTGGAGCTGCTCCAAAATGACTATATAAAATAAACCGATGCTTTTGACTTTTTTCAAGTTCGATTAAATGTCTAATCAATTGATAGGTATACTCCTCTACGCCGGTTCGCGGCTGTTTAAAAGCGGCAATAGCATTAATTCCAATAGTCACAAAATTTTAGAAGGCGAGGAAATGTGCCTTTCGGCGGCGTTGAATTGCGAACGGGCATGGTTCCGAGTGAAGCCGCCTTTAAGCGGCCGAGCGAGGAGAGTGAGTAATTCACCGCAGCGAAAATCGCCGGCTGGGGGATTTTCGCGTAGCTGAAAGGCACTTTCCGAGTCTTCTGTAATTCCGCTTACTTCTTACTCATTATACTTCTTTTATAAACATCTAAATGCTCTAAAGCTAGGCCCGCGCCTCTGGCTACGCAAAGCAATGGATCCTTAGCCACCACGCAATTTACGCCGGTCAATTGAGTAATTAACTCATTTAAATGACGCAGCAAAGCGCCGCCGCCGCTCAAAGTCATTCCTTTATCAATAATATCAGCGGCTAATTCGGGCGGCGTCTCGTGAAGAACAGCTTTAATGGCCTGAACAATCTCCCGCAGTTGGTCAGAAATAGCTTCGTTTATCTCGTTGCTTTTCACTTCAACTGTTTTAGGCAATCCGCTTAATAAATCACGGCCGCGAATTTCTAAAGATTCTTGGCTCTCTTGAGGCAAAGCGCTGCCTATTTTAATTTTAATTTCTTCGGCTGTCCTCTCGCCAATGGCTAAATTGTGTTTTTTTCTGATGTATTCGGAAATAGCTTGGTCAATTTTATCGCCGCCGATTCTCACCGAAGCCCAAGCCACAATGCCGCCTAAAGAAATCACGGCCATTTCCGAAGTGCCGCCGCCCATATCAACAATCATATGGCCAGCCGGCTCATTGATGGACAGACCGGCTCCGATAGCCGCTAAAACCGGCTCTTTGACTACATAAGCCGCTTTAGCGCCGGCTTTTACCGTTGCCTCAATAACTGCCCTTCTTTCCGTGGAAGTAATACCGGCGGCCACGGCCACCATCACATCTGGCCTAAAAAAATGGAGTCGGCCTAAAGCTTTGTCAATAAAATAGCGGAGCATGGCTTCGGTCACCCGATAATCGGCAATCACGCCGTCTTTCATCGGCCGGGAAGCCACAATTGTTTCAGGAGTGCGGCCTAACATTTTTTTTGCTTCGTTTCCCACGGCCAAAATCCGGTTGTCTTCCAAAGAAACCGCCACCACGGTCGGTTCATTGATAATCACTCCTTTTTTCGGCACATAAACCAAAGTATTGGCCGTGCCGAGGTCTATGCCGATTTTTTTGATAAACATAAAATAGAATTTAGAATTCGGAATTTAGAATTTGGAATAGGAATATAGAATATTGAATTTAGAATAAAATTTGAATCCCTAT
>MHMZ01000031.1:0-4139 GCA_001819555.1 Candidatus Portnoybacteria bacterium RIFCSPHIGHO2_02_FULL_39_12
TTTATGTATTGTCATATTGTCTACACTTTATCCTGAAGGGACTAAAAGTGTAAACAACGCTAGGATTTCTTACATTATAGTATAGCAAACTTTAGAATAATTTTAAATTAGGCCGAGCTTGGACTAATGGCCATTTGGGGATTTGACCGGTTTTTGTTTGATAATAGGCGGCCAGAGCAATCATTGCGGCGTTATCGGTGCAAAACTTTGGAGCTGGTATCTGGTATTTTATATTTGGAACCAGAGCACAAATTTTTGTGCTCGGCCGAGCACTCAAATTTATAAATTTGAGTGCTCTAGTTTCTTTTTTTATGGCCTTGGCTATTTGCTTTCGCAGTTCTTGATTGGCCGCCACTCCGCCGGAAAGCATAATCGTTTTTATCTTATGCTCTTTAGCCGCTTTGATGGTTTTGGCGATTAAAACATCAATCACCGCTTGCTCAAAAGAAGCGCAGAGATTATGGAGGTTGGGGGCTTTGGGGATTGCCCCCCTCTTTAAGCGGGGGCAGCCCCCATTTTTAACTAAATACAGCACAGCGGTTTTTAATCCGGAAAAACTAAAATCATAATTAGGCGAATTTATCATTGGCCGAGGAAAATTAATGGCCTTGGGGTCGCCTTTTTCAGCCATTTTTGAAATAATCGGCCCGCCCGGATAGCCCAGGTTTAAAAGTTTGGCCACTTTATCAAAGGCCTCGCCAGCCGCGTCATCTCTTGTCTCACCTAAAATTTTGTATTGACCGTGATTTTTCATTAGAACTAACTGCGTATGCCCACCGGAAACAATTAGACAAAGAGCGGGAAATTCTGGAGATTTTGGAGCTGCTCCAAAGCCAGTTGGCATAGATATGCCCTTCTAAATGATTGATTCCTAAAATCGGCTTTTGCCATGCATAAGCCAAGGCCTTGGAAAAATTAACGCCGACCAAAAGAGACGGGATAAGCCCGGGTCCGATTGTTACAGCTATCAAATCAATGTCTCTTGGACTTTTGTCGGATTCTTTCAGCGCCTTTTTAAGGCAAGGTTTGATATTTTTCAGATGTTCGCGGCTGGCTAAATTTGGCACTATACCGCCAAAAGGCGCGTGAACTTTTATCTGCGAAGAAACTATGTTAGCCAAAATCCGATGGCCTTTTGGGTCGCTTTTAACCACAGCCACGCAAGTATCGTCGCAACTTGTCTCAATGCCTAAAATAATCATAAAGTCAGCGAACAAAGAATAATAAACAGCGAACAATATTTTTTCTTATTCATTTATCATTGTTTTGTGCTCTTGTTTACTCTACTAAATTCCTTGATATTTTTCAATTTTTCTGGTAGAATAACAAAATCACGGCCCCGTCGTCTAATGGTCAGGACGCGATTCTTTCAAGATCGCAATAGGAGTTCGATTCTCCTCGGGGCTGCTTTTAACCTATGTCGGAAAATAATTATTATAAAACCCTTCCAAAAAGCGAATAGCGGCCGGGGCTTTGTTTTTTAATGAGAATAATGAGCTGTTGATTTTAAAAACAACCTATAAAGATTATTGGTCGATACCGGGCGGGCGTGGTTGATGAAAACGAATCGCCGCGGCAGGGCTGTATTCGTGAGGTTAAAGAAGAAATGGGATTAGATATTGATATTAAAAGATTTTTATGTGTTAGTTATCGGAAATATTGCTCTTTTACAAAACATTGTTCAAAAATAGAAAAGGTTTTAAAATCAAAAGGTAAAAATTCAAAAGAGGGAGGTGATAAGAATGGCTAAGTTTCGATATTGGTGCGAAAGAGTGGAAAGGATTTTCTCAGAAGATAAAGAAATGAGAACAATGAGTCTCGTATTTAAGGGGGGTCTAATAACCAGAGACTTAAAGAAAGGCAACAAAAAACTTTCTTTTAAAGAAGGAGAATTAGTTGTTGTGCAGGGAGGATTAATAACGGGGGCAGTTTATAAGATTGTAGGTGTCTCTGATTTTCTCCTTCTCAAGAGGGTCTTAGGAGAGACAGGTCCACGTGTTAAAAAAGTATCACATTTGGGTTTTTGTTAGCTTTTAAGCTTGGATAAAAAATGAATGGGCTAACTACTCAGGTTAGCCCTCTTTTTTAAAAAGCATCTCTGATCGCTACCGATAGACATATCATTTAAAGAGCAATACATCCGATAACACGGCATATGCGGTTCGGACTTTTCCGAAAGCCCCCAAATTGCCGATTTTCTCTATTTCTGATAAAATTAAGGTAGAAAATCGGCAACTTCACATATGCCGAAACGTTATACTTCAATTGCCTCAAGAAAAGACGAGCATATATCGCTTATATTTTACGGCGGAACATTAACTCCTTTTCAAATAAAAAGCATCAAGTTTCCCAAAGAAGAGATAAAAGAATATAAATTTTTGAAAATTAAAGAAGCCTTGCCATTATTAAGTGAAAGAATACAGGAAAGTATACCTAAATGCTTAGAAGCTTTCAAAAATAATACCCCAATTTATTTAGAAAATTTTTACTAAAATACAATCTACTTTTTATGCTCCCAAAGGAAAAATATTATATTAAAGTTGGCAAGGCCGCGGATTTAAAAAGCCCGAGAGAGAGATTACTCTATCGGGCTTTTGAGATTTTGCCGGGCGCTTTGGCTTGGGGAACTCTTTTAGCGGTTTTTTTTCTTTCTTGGCTTTGGCCGATTTGGCTCGCTCTTTTTATTATTATTTTTGATTTTTATTGGTTTATCAGGGCTCTTCATTTTTCTTTTCATTTAGTGATGTCTTATTTAAAGACGAGAAAGCATTTGAAGATAGATTGGCTGCGGGAGATCGCGAATTTGAATCAAGGACAGCCCCTTGAGGGCAACCCTCAAATGACCGCCCTTGAAGATATCTATCATTTAGTCATTTTGCCAATGTATAAAGAAGGCCTTGAAATTGCCAACGGCAGCTTTGAGGCCTTAGTTAAGTCCGATTACCCTAAAGAAAAAATGATTGTAGTTTTAGCGACTGAAGAGCGGGCTGGTCAGGTAGCTCAAAAAACAGCTCAAGCGATTGAAAAAAAGTTTGGTCATAAGTTTTATAGATTTCTAATCACCTGTCATCCTCAAAACATTGTTGGCGAAATAGCCGGTAAGGGCTCTAATGAGACCTGGGCCGGCCGGCAAATCAGGGAGAAAATTATTGACCCCTTAAAAATTCCCTATGAAAATATTATTGTTTCTTGTCTTGATATTGATACCCAGGTTTATCCTAAATATTTTTCCTGTTTAACTTATCATTATTTGACTTGTTCTAATCCAACCCGTTCAAGTTTTCAGCCAATTCCTTTATACAATAATAATATCTGGCAAGCGCCGATTTTTTCGCGAATAGTGGCCACCTGTAATGTTTTTTGGCAAATGATGCAGCAGGAGCGGCCGGAAAAATTAGTCACTTATTCTTCCCATGCGATGAGCTTTAAGGCCTTAGTAGAAATGGATTTTTGGCAGACCAATGTTGTTTCAGAAGACGCCGGCATCTTTTGGAAGGCCTATCTATTTTACGATGGCCAGTATCAAATTATTCCTTTGTTTTATCCTGTTTCAATGGACGCTTGTTTGGCTGAAAGTTTATGGCGGACAGCAATAAACCAGTATAAACAACAACGGCGCTGGGCCTGGGGAGTTGAAGGCATCCCTTATTTGCTTTTTGGATTTTTTAAAAATATTTTTAGCGCCGGGCCTAAAATTCCTTGGACTAAAAAATTCCGCTATTCTATTTTATTATTAGGCGGTTTCTGGGCCTGGGCCGTGACCGCCTTTATCATTTTATTTTTAGGCTGGCTGCCTTTGATTTTGGGCGGTCAGAAATTTAATACGACAATTTTATCCTATAACCTGCCTCAATTAACCAGCCGAATTATGACTTTGGCGATGATTGGCATATTGATTTCAGCTATTGTCAGCAGTTTGCTCTTGCCGCCTCGGCCAGCCCAATTTGGCTTTAGAAGGAGTTTACCCCGCACCTTTCGGGGATTGCGCTTTGCGCAAAAACTTTTTTATCACCGAAAGGTGCGGGGTTTATTTATGTTTCTTCAGTGGGTTCTTTTACCTGCGACTTTGATTATTTTCGGCGCTATTCCGGCCATAGACGCCCAAACCAGATTGATGCTGGGTAAATATATGGGTTTTT
>MHMZ01000031.1:4242-5223 GCA_001819555.1 Candidatus Portnoybacteria bacterium RIFCSPHIGHO2_02_FULL_39_12
CTTGAAGAGCCGGGAATAATAAATTTTTCCCTAAAATCTCTTTGGCGGCCTGGCGAGCTTTTTGGATTAGTTCCAAATCATTTAAAGAGGCCATGGCTAAATCAGGCAGGCCCCACTGACGAGAGCCGATTAAATCTCCCGGACCCCGGATTTTTAAATCTTTTTCCGCCAGCTCAAAACCGTTTTCTGATTTTAATAAAGCTTTTAATCTCTGATGAGTTTTTTTAGCCGTAGAGTCGGTAAAAAGAAAACAATAAGATTGTTGCTCGGAGCGGCCGACCCGGCCGCGGAATTGATGAAGCTGGGCCAGGCCGAATCTCTCGGCCCCTTCAATTATCATAATGGTCGCATTGGGCACATCAACGCCTACTTCAACAACCGAAGTAGAAACTAAAATATTGCTTTTCTTTTCTTTAAACTTTTTCATAATTTCTTCTTTTTCTTTTGATTTCATTTGGCCGTGAAGCATGGCTATTTTTAAATCCGGGAAAATTTTAGAAGAGAGCTTTTTATACTCTTCAGTTACTGACTTTACCTCTAATTTTTCTGATTCTTCAATTAAGGGGCAGATGACAAAACCCTGCCTGCCTTTTTTGACTTGCGTTCGGATAAAATCATAGGTCTTTTTCCGAAGAGCCGGCGCCGCTACTTTGGTAATAATTTTCTGCCGGCCTTTGGGCATTTCTTTTAAAAGAGAAATATCTAAATCGCCGTAAATAGTCAAAGCCAAAGTTCTTGGAATGGGCGTGGCCGTCATTGATAAAAGATGGGGGATAGTCGTTAGACCGTCTTCCATCTGATAGATTTTTTTCTGAAGCGCCGCCCTTTGAACCACGCCAAAACGATGCTGTTCATCAACAATGGCTAAGCCCAATTTATTAAAAGTTAGGCCTTCTTGGATTAAAGCGTGGGTGCCGATAATAATGTCTATTTCCCCGTCAGCTATTTGTTTTTTTAGGGTAGAAACGGGGGCAGCCCCCA
>MHMZ01000031.1:5236-8208 GCA_001819555.1 Candidatus Portnoybacteria bacterium RIFCSPHIGHO2_02_FULL_39_12
TCAGAACTAGTCAGCAGAGCAATCTTTAAATTATAATTTTTAAGTAGGTTTTTTAATGTTTCAAAATGCTGTTTGGCCAAAACTTCGGTCGGCGCCATAAAAGCGGCTTGATACCCGGCTTTGGCTGTTTCTAAAGCAGCCATAGTTGCCACTATCGTCTTACCCGAACCAACATCGCCGTTAAGTAGGCGATTCATTGGCTTTGGTTTGGCCAAATCCTGAAAAATCTGCCAGGCAGCCAGACGCTGGTCATCGGTTAATTTAAATGGCAACCTTTTAACAAATAACTGAATTAGTTTTTGGTGAAAAGCGATAGCCGGCGCTTTTTCTTTTGATAAATCCTGACGCTGTTTAAGAATCGTCAGCTGGGTTAAAAAAAGTTCGTCAAAACTTAGACGAGAACGGGCTTTCCGGGCTGATTCTAAATTATCAGGGAAATGAATTTGTCTAATAGCTTGGTTTAAATCTATTAAACCAAATTTTTGTTTAATTTGGACTGGCAGAAAATCAAGGATTTGAGCAGTTAAAGGCAGAAGCGGTTTAATCAGATAGCGAAGATAACGGGAAGACAAGCCATAGGTTTCATGATAGATTGGTACAAGACGGCCTGTATGAGTGTGAGGGGCAGCCCCTCTCCAGGAGGGGCTGCCCCTCATTGTTTTTAATGTCTCATACGCCGGATTAGAAAGACAGAGACTTTGACCGGCAAAAGTCGCTTTGCCCGAAAGGTTGATTAATCGGCCCTTTTGCAAAGTTTGAATTAAATACGGCTGATTAAACCAGACTGCTTTAATACTGCCGCTTTTGTCCTCAATCAGCGCTTCGGTTACATACATTCTTTTTTTCCAAGTCCGAATATTTTTAATATCCGAAATTTTCCCAGAAATAGTGGCGGTTTGGCCGACCCGCAACTGGCTAATCGGAACAATCTGGCTAAAATCATCATAACGGTGAGGGAAATAAAAAAGCAGGTCCTTGACGGTTTTAATGCCGACTTTATGAAGGATTTTTAAATAAGACGGGCCTACTTTTTTCAGATGTTCAATTGGGCTGTTTAAGGAAATAACAGGCAACATAGTAGAATCATAAAAAAAATAGGGCAGAATGTCCAGCTATTCTTTATCGATTTTTTATTTAAAAATAAAAGAGAGAGCTTTTCGCTCTCCCTTTTTGTTTTACATAAGCAAGCCTCCTTAGTAGAAAATAGAGTCATCTTATTCAGGACGCTCCATTATTTTTTTGACTATTTCCGGAATGAGTTTTTTTTCGAGTTGCTCTAAACGGGCGCGACGAGTCTTCGTTCTCGTAGTCCCGTTTGATAGAGCTTTTTCAAGGGATGCCTTTTCCATTAGATAGCATCCCAATAATTCGCTAACCCGACCGTCGTTTCCAATGTTTTCATTAACCTTCATTTTATCCCCCTCCTTAAAAGAAGTTAAAGTTTTGCGCCATAGGCGCCATTAAAAAAAATATTGTTAATTGTTAAAGGGCTGCTAAAAAACAAGAACTACAAACTAAACCAGCCAGTTTCTTTTTTGGAAACTGGCTGGTTTAGTTTGATTTATTTTAATCTACTTATGAGTTTTTTAATTTTTTATTCAACAGCCAGTTTCTCTTATTCAAAATTAAAATATCACCCAACAAAAGCTGGCTAATGATATTTTTCTTTTGACTGGCCGCGAATAAACTCATCTTATTTTGAGTATAATTTATTTCAATAAAACTTGTCAAGAGCCGATGGCTGTGGATATTTTTTTAGCGTTCTGACGAGGGTTAAAAAACGAAAAGGCCTCAAGGATTGAATGGTTTACTATTTTTCCTTGAGGCCGAAAAATTTATTCCCTTTTCCGGGGGAAACCGCCAATTACCCCCATTTTTCTACGAATTTTTCTATTACCATTTCGTCTATTTTCTCTATCATTCCCACCCTCCTTTTTTTGTTAGTAATCATGATAACTAACCAATTTATAGGTGTCTCTATAATTATCACTGTTAATAAGAGACACATTAAAAAAAGATAGGTTACCAGCACCAACAACTTTGAGATTACCATAGCAATTTCTATCATAGCTTCCTTTCTGGGACTAAAGACATCAGCATCCATTTTTTTCACCTCCCTTCCTTTTATGAAGTTGTAAAGTAACTATTTTATTTCAAGCGCGCCCGAGAGGATTTTCACCCCGCACCTTCTGGCGTCCCTACGAGGAGTCGAACCTCGATTTCAGCCTCCGCAGGGCTGCGCTCTATCCTTTGAGCTATAGGGACAACAGAAGGTGCGGGGCGGGCCTCTATCCTTTGGCTCCGCAAGCCAATGCTCTATCCGCTGAGCTACGGGCGCTTTATTTAAGGTCTGACCCTGAGGAGACGACCTTAAGGTCGTCTCCTCAGGGTCAGACCTTAGTTAAAACCTTAAACTCCGCGCCAAATTATCAATAATTGATTCTTCTTGCTTTTTTTCCGGAAGATATTTAAGCAAAATTTTTCTGACTTCAACCGGATTTTGCTCGCCTAAGGGAATCTTAATAAAGGGCATGGTCATTTTTTTGCTGCGCAGGCTCAATTCTTTTATTTCCGGCGGAGAATAAAAAATCCAGAACGATTTTAAATTATTATAGGTATAAAGCAGATTGTCAATCATTATTCCTTTTGAAGTAATGGCCAGATGAATTTTTCTCGGCTGTTTTAAACCAAAAGCCGCCACGGAAAAATATCCCAAAACAATTATAATGATTAGAAGAATGTTTTTAGTTAAAGCCGCCCAGACGACCAAACCAAAAGCAATCAAAGCGCTGATGTTAAACCAAGACTGGCTTTTGCTGTATTGGGTGAATTCCGGGGCGGTCCATTCTATTTTATCCATATAAATTGGTTATTCGCGTATTCGGCTGTTTTTTCTCCATAGAAAAGAAGAAGTAGAGAATATAAATTCATGGGCGGTGTCTGTTTGAAAATATCCGAACGGAACTGGCTGG
>MHMZ01000031.1:8332-10555 GCA_001819555.1 Candidatus Portnoybacteria bacterium RIFCSPHIGHO2_02_FULL_39_12
TTGCCTGCCCGACCGATAGGCGGGAACCGGAGCGGAAAGGACGATTTCAAGTTTTTCTTTGGCGGCAAATTCTTTTATTTAACTCCACCTTCGGCTAATAATGCTTCGGATTTATATATTCCTTTATTACTTGCATTAAACTCGTGCTTAACTTGTACTAACATTTTTTCAAGCGTATAAAGTTTCCAATGAATTGGCACGAAAACTGATTTTCCGTTTCTTTTTTCTCTAACTATCTCAAAACCAACCATTAAATGGCGGGCATCATTAGTAATTTTAGGACTTTCGGAAGGTTGAAAATAGAATGCCCTAAAAGATGAGCCAATACTTTTTTGATTGTAGGTTTTACATTCTAAATACGTTATCCTGCCGTCAACATCTTTAATAGAAACATCTGGATAGCCAGCACTTTGATGTTTGCCATTTGTAGTTAGTGGAATTTCTGCTTTCATCCCTATACTGTTAATCGCATCTTTTACAAAAGGTTCTATATGATTACCAACTTCATTTGGTCTTGCCGTAGAAATTCCAGTTTTATAAGCATTTCTAACCGCGATGTCCATTGCTTTTGTAAGACGGTTTAATAATTCTTTGTCTTCTCGGCTGTTTTTATCAAAAACCAAAACTTCATGTCCGGAAATGGCCTTTATAGCAATAGGAAAAGGAATATCCTTTAATGGCTTTAGAAATTTTGAAATTGTTTCTTCTAATTGTTTTACGTAATTATTTTGGTCCATATTATTTTTGAAAAATTAAAATATATTCTTTTTGCATAACGTTATATAAACCATAAATTATTTTTTCCATTTTCTTAATGGTTTTAAAACCTATTTTTTCGCAGTAATCAATTACATTTTGAGTAGTGTTTATTTCCTGCCCCTGAAAAGTCACATTTCCGATAATCACGACACAATATTTATCCTTTTTTAAAACTCTATACATTTCACTATATGCCTTTTCCATATCCTTGTCATATAATTCAAATTTATTTAATCCTGTGCCACGAACGCCAATAAAATCTTCTTTTATCTTATCTAAATCATACCCAAGCGCTTTTAACGAATGGGCATCATTGGCAACATAGTTTAAAGCAATAGAATATGGGGGAGATGTAATAATGCCGTCAACAGATTCATCTTTTAGTGGTATTTTTCTGATATCGTCCTTTAAGATTTTGGTCTTGCCTATTTTTAAATTATGTTTTTTGATCGCATTACCATAATTTTCAACAGAAGCGATCATTTTTAGAGCGTCATTCACAAACGAAGAGTCAAAATTTCTTCCTCTTCTTGATTGGTCGCTATGTGCCATCATTTCGGCAACCTTATAAAAATTTTTTATTCTTTCGTCACTCGGTTCTTCGCTATTTTTTTTGAAAAGATAGTAATCTTTATATTTTTTTATTTCATCAATAACGTCAACTGATTCTGTTTTTACCTTTGAAATGAGGACACATAACGGGCTTATATCTATTCCTATTCCGTTTACTCCCAATATTTGGGCTTCTAAAACTGCTGTACCGCTTCCAACAAATGGATCAAGCAGAGTTTCGCCCTCTTTAATTTTTATAACATTCATCAATGCTCTAATCATTTGAGGATGAAATTTGCCCTTATAGGGATAAATCCAATGAGTTAAGAATTGATTCACTGATTTTGTTTGATTGTATTTCTGTAAATAGTAATAATCGGAATAATCGCCATTTACGGTTTGGAAATATGCCAATCTTCTTTTTAGCTCATTGAGATTTCCATCATCTTTTATTTCAAACTCTCTAAAATCATTAGTAACTTTTAAATCGGGATTAAAAGATTGAAGTTCTAATCTTGCCAGAGCAATTTCGTAAATAAATTGGATATTATTTAACAATTTTAATTTCCTAATGTTTGCCATATTTTATTTTATTAACTCCTCTATTGAAACGCCTAATGCTTTGGCTAATTTAGACATAATAATAACCGACGGTTTTTTAATCACATTACTCTCAATTTTCGTCAGGGTCGTGTATTTAACACCGGACTTTTTGGCAAAATCTTCTTGGGATAATCCCTGCTTATTTCGATGTTTCTTTATATTTTCGCCTATGTTTATTTCTGTTGCCATATTTTCAATAATTTGATAGTATGTAAGTGATATGCTATCCTTTCAATATAATGATACCAAATAAAATGAAAACAATCAAACAAAAAATAAAGAAAAGCCCGCTTTTGGCCTTCATAAAGT
>MHMZ01000032.1:0-7974 GCA_001819555.1 Candidatus Portnoybacteria bacterium RIFCSPHIGHO2_02_FULL_39_12
AGTTTATCAGCCAGAACTATGACGCTGACTCAATCTATACCATCAATAACACTGACCGAGACGCTTACGAGACCGGGGCAGAATTGATTTTTTATTAAAAAGAGAGTAATGTTTTTAAAGTACCTTGAGTTGCGAAATAAGTAAATTTTTATTCACTGAGCTTGTCGAAGTGATAAAAATTTGCTGTAGAAGTGCAATTATGCCTTCGACAAGCTCAGGCAATAATCGCATTTCGTAATTCAAGGTAAAATATGAAGAATAAGGCGCGTTATTTTATTATTATCTTGATTGTCATTTTTGCCTCTTTAGCGGCTTATTTTTATTTGAGCAAATTTTATTTTGAGGAAAAAGAACAAAAAATTTATACGGCGGCTGATTTTCCGGAGGCCTTAAAAATTATGAGCGAGGATATTTTAGAGAAAAGCTTAAAGGACTTAAATCTTCAGTACCAGAAGTTAAAAGAAAACGACCATGTTTATATCAGATGGATTAATATCGGCATTTTAAAAAAACGGCTCAATGATTTTTATGGAGCCGAGGAGGCCTGGCAAAGCGCTATTAAGTATAATCCGGACCAGGCATTGGCTTTTGGCAATTTGGCCGAGCTTTATTTATTTGATTTGAAGGAGAATCAGAAAGCCGAAGAATATTATCTTAAAGTTTTAGAAATGAGGGAGAATAATTATAATGATTATTTTGGTTTAGCCGCCTTATATCGTTACAATCTGACGGAAAAAGCGAATTTAATAGAGGGCTTGATGCTTAAAGGCGCGGAGAAAAACCCGGCCGAAGCGGAAAATTATTATATGTATTTAGCTGATTATTTTTACCAGGAAGGCGACAACATAGAAAAGTCCAAAGATTACAGTCAAAAAACCTTGGAACTCAATCCAAACTTAAAAGACCAATTACCCAATTTATGAAACCGGAAAAAATCTTAAAATATATTATTTGGGCCGGCTTAATCGGGATTGCTTTTATTCCTCTAATTGTCAACGGTAAATATTATTTTCCTTTTATTGTTCCCAAAACATTGACTTTCAGAATTATTATTGAAGTAATTTTTTTGGCTTATCTTGGTTTGGCGGCCCTAAAAAAAGAATATCGGCCAAAATTCAACTTAGTTTTAATATTATTTTCTTTATACATTATTTCGGTTTCCATTTCTTCGCTTTTAGCCGGCAGTTTTTATTTCAGTTTTTGGTCCAACAACGAAAGAAGCGAGGGCCTGATTTTGCTTCTCCACCTTTTGATTTACCTTATAATTTTAAGCGGTTTTTTAAGCCGGCTAAAGGACTGGCTGATTATTTTTGAAGCCTATTTTTTTGGCAGTATCTTATTAAGTTTATACGGTTTGGGCCAGTTTTTACATCTTAAATGGATTATCGCCTCATCCGACGCCGACCGTTTGGCCGCCACTGTCGGCAATGCCGGTTATGTGGCTGGCTACCTTATTTTCAATATTTTCTTTGGCTTGATTTTGTTCTTGTTCAGGAAAAATAAATATCTTCGTTTGTATTATCTTTCGGGCATTCTTTTGGAAATATTTATTGTTTTAAACACTTTAACCCGCGGCGCTATTTTGTCTTTGGCTTTTTCCATTCTTGTTTTTATTGGTTATCTTGTTTTTTTCCGTTTAAAAAATTATAAATTGGTCAGGAACAGCAGTTTAGTCCTTTTGCTTTTAGGGATTCTTTTTATTGGTTTTGTTTTTTTAAACAGAGAAGCTAACTGGGTTCAAGAAAATCAGGTTTTAGAAAGAATTGTCAGTATTTCTCCTAAAGCGACGACCGCTCAAAACCGCTTGTTGGCTTGGCAGTCCGCTTATGCCGGTTTTAAGGAAAAACCGCTTTTGGGCTACGGTTATGAAAATTATTATCAGGTTTTTGACAAATATTTTAAGCCAAAGATTTATCGCAGAGCCGGCTCCGTGGTTTGGTTTGACCGGGCCCATAATATTATTTTTGACCGTTTAATCAGCGGCGGCTTAGTCGGTCTCTTTTTGTATTTAGCCGCGCTCTTTTTGCCCTTAATTTATTTTTGGAAACGTTTCAGAAATTGGATTGCCAGCCAAAAAGAGAACGCTGGATTTTTCACGGCCGGTAAAAAAAACAGCTATCTTATTCCGGTTATCTTTACTTTAATCATTTTAGCTTATTTTTTCCAGAATTTTTTTATCTTTGAGGCCATGGTCACTTATATCCCTTTATTTCTAATTTTAGCTTTTTTGTCCCAATTTTGCCCATGCTTCGGAGAAAAGTTCTTTCAGTCAAAAAAACCTTATTTAGTTTCACTGACCATCGGCGCAATTTTGTTTTTACCGGTTTTATTCAGCGTTAATATCAAGCCGGCTTTGGCCAATCGGGAAATGATTAAAGCCATGATTAAATTTCAGGAAGGAAAATTTCAGGAATCCTATAATCAATTTATCTCTGTTTTGGAAAAAAATACTTTGGGCAATCAGGAATACCGCCAGCATTTCGGCGAATTGGTTATGACTCTGATTGACCAGCGGGCCGCCGACGAAAGCTTCCTGCGCCAGGCCGCTTTAAGAGGCGAACAGGAATTTGACAAGCAGATTGCCGAGAGGCCGGAAAGCAGCCGCAATTATATGATGTTTATGAGATTTTTAAATAAGACCTATCAATTCAATGTGGAACGGCTTGATCAAGCCTTAAAGTTAGGCGAAAAAATTAAAGAATTAAGTCCGACCAGGCCCCAACTCTATTACGAAATCGCTTACAGCCATTTCTATTTGGGCAAGTATTTTGAGAGTTTGGGACAGAAAGAAAAAGCAGAGCAAATGTTTAGCCAGTCATCAGCCGAGATGAAGAAAGCCATTGATTTACAAGACCAGGTTATTGAATCCTATCTTAATATGATAACGATTCTTTTGGCGGTCAACCAGGACGAAAAGGCGCAATCTTATTTAGACAAGATGGACGAGCTGGGCCTGAATTATCACACTGAAGAGTCATTGGCCCGGCTGGCTGATTCAGCTGTTCGCGCCAAAGAATATCAATGGACTAAGAAATTTTATCAGGAATTAACCATGCTTATTCCTGAAAAACCAGAGCCCTGGATTAATTTAGCTTTGTCCCACGCTTTTTTAGGAGAAAATGACCAGGCCATAGCCGCGGCTCAAAAAATAAAAGAATTTGGCGGAGAATACGCCAGACAAGCTGATTTGTTTGTTCAGGATGTTTTAGACGGCAAATTTAAGTGATTGTAAGAATTCCGAGCGTTGTTTACAGAAAAGACTTACGAGAGTTACATCAAGCGGGCGAGCTTTGAGCGGCGTTGAATTGCGAGCGGGCATGGTGCCGAGCGAAGCGAGGAGAGCGAGCAATTCGCCGCAGCGAAAATCCTCGCTGGGGATTTTCGCGTAGCGAGAAACTTGCCCGCTTGATGTAAACAACGCTCATGTTGCCCCTCATATATGGATATAAAAAAAATTAAGCCGTTGATTATCAATATCAGCCTTTTTTTTCTGTCAATTATTCTTGTTTTGGTCATATTAGAAATTTTTATCCGGATTTTTCTGCCGGGTGCTTACAGGCATCAGCAAATATATCAATACGTCTATCATCCGCAGGCCGGCTATCAGTTAGAGAAGAATTATGACCAGATGGTTGACAGCGGCAACGGCCCCATTCATGTCATTACCAATGAGTACGGTTATATCGGCCAGTCATTTCCGATTGCCAAGCCGGCTAATGAATTCCGGATCGCCAATTTCGGCGATTCCTATGTTGAGGGAATCCAGATGGTTGATTGGGATAAAACCTTTGTGGCTTTGATGGAAGAGAATCTCAACGCGGAAATTCAAGAGCCGCTTTACGCCAGAAGTCTTAATTTCGGCATTGGCGGCCGCGGCACCGTAGAGGAATTTTGGACTTATAAATACATTGTCCAGAAAGCCCGGCCCGATTTAAATATCCTTTGGTTTACCCTGGCTAATGATTTCGGCAATAATTATCTGCCGGTCAATAAATACGCTTCTTTATCTCAAAACAGAATGGGGACGGTTAAGTATCTTCTTAAAAAGAGCGCTTTAGTCAGTTTTGTTTTTGAGTATTTAAAAGACAATCTTACTTTTATCTCTATTCTTCAACGTTTTGGTCTTTCCAATAGAGTGGTTTATACCGGGGACATTAACATTGACGAAGACGAGGTCGCGCTTGAAGATAAAATCAATTATTCAATCAAGACAGAAATGAAAGAGATTCAGGAGCGGGCTTATTTAGTGACAGAGGAATTGCTGAAAAATTTCAAGGAATTAGTTGAACAAAATAATGAAAAGTTTCTGGTGGTGATAATTCCAGAGATTCGCCGTTTGTATCCCGATTTAGGAGATGAATTTTTTGAAATATACCCCAAGGCCTCCCGAAAAGATTATGATTTTTCCAAGGCCGTCAATCAGCTTTTGCCTATCTTGGAAAAGAATAAAATTGACTATATTGATTTGACTGATTTTATTAAGCGATATGACGCCCAAGAAACAAATATTGAATACTGCGGTGATTTATTTAAAGACCATCTGACGCCTTGCGGCCATCGAGCCCTGGCCAAGTTCATCAGTCAATTCATACTTAAACATTATCTCCCCGCCTCGTAGACTTTTTTTGTTTCTTCAATCATTTTTTCCAAGCTGAACTCTTTTTTCACTTTTATTTCAGCCCTTTTAGCCATTTGGCGGCCAACCACTGGATTTTTAAGAAGATAAATAATTTTTTCCTTGATTAAGTCAGGTTTTTTTGGCTCAATCAAGATACTCTCAATATTAGGCTCAATCATTTCCGGCACGCCTCCGACCCGAGTGGCGATAATCGGCGTTTTGGCGGCCATGGCTTCTAAAATTACATAAGGCAGGCCTTCTTTAAGCGAAGGAAGAATGAAAATATCAAAGGCCTTGAGATAAGAGGCGGCGTCAGGGATAAATTCAATCAGGCGGACATTTTCTAAATTATGTTTTTTGATAAAATCATACATTTTTTCTTTATCGGGATTTTCGCCGCTGCCGATTAAAATTATTTCAAGGGGTTTTGATAAATCAGCTTTGATTTTTATAGCCGCTTCAAGCAGAAAAAACAACCCCTTATTTTTAGCCCATTCGGCAATGGTGCCGATTGTTTTAGAAGTTGTAAGTTGTAAGTTGTAAGTTGTAAGTAATTTTTCTCTGGCTTCTTTTTTGGAAAGAAAGTTGAGGGTTTTAAGGTTTATCCCATTATGGATGGTTATTAGTTTATGAGCCGGCGCAATTTTATTTTTTACGGCCATCTCCCGGTCAAAGCCGGAAACGCAGATTATTTTATTGTAAAACAAAGCGGTAATTTTACTGAAAAATTTAATTAAAAAAATCTGCCATTTCGGTCTGTCTTCGGCCAAGACCCAGCCGTGAGCGGTGAAAATAGCGGTTGGCGGTTGGCGGTTGGCGGTTGGTAATTTGGATGAAATTTTATAAATAAGAGCGGCTAAACCGGCCAGGCCGCCGGCTTTGGAGCTGTTGACATGAATAATATCAGGCTTTAATTGGAAGAATAAGTTTAATATTTCAAAAAAAGCGAAAATATCTTTAAGGGGATTAACGTTTTTTTGAAAATTTTTAATTTCAAAATAAGGCAAACCCGCCTTTTTAATAGCTTGAGCAAATTTTCCGTCTCCGCCAGCGGCCGCAAAGACCGTAAATTTATCTTTGGGCAGATGGACAGCCAAGTCGTAGACATATTTTGCCGCGCCGCCCCAGACCGATTTGGTAATGATGTAGAGAACCCGTCTTGGCCGAAGCTTCGGCGAGCTCGCCCGCCTAAATTTTACAGAGCAAAATTTAGGCGGGATAGTTGATTTTTTAGCCATTTTATAGTATAGTAGGACAAATATGGCTAATAATCAAGCCAAAAGCGTTATTATTTTTGCGACGGCCTATTTGCCTTTAGTGGGCGGCGCAGAAATAGCCGTTGACGAGATTACCAAAAAATTGCCCGACTGGCAATTTGATTTAATTACGGCCAAGATTAAGCCGGGCTTAAAAAAAGAAGAAAGAATTAATAATGTTAATATTTACCGGCTTGGCCGGGGCAGTCGGCTGGACAAATTTTTACTGCCGCTTAGCGGTTTCTTGAAAGCGGTTAGATTAAATAAAAAAAGAAAATATAGCATTATTTGGTCGCTGATGGCCAGTCAGGCGAGTATCGGAGCCGTTTTTTTTAAAATTTTTTATCCAAGCAAGAGATTATTACTTAATATTCAAGAAGGGGATCCTGAAGATTATCTTAAAAGATATGTTTTAGATATAGATTTTTTATACAAAGTTCTTATTCGTCCTTGGCATCTTTTATCGCTTAGGAAGGCCGATTATATTACCGCGCTTAGCCTGGCCTTAAAGCGGAGAGTCCTGTTAAGCGGCGCCAGGGCGCCGATTGAAATAGTCCCTAACGGGGTTGATATAGAAAAGTTCAAAGTTCAAAGTTCAAAGTTCAAAGTTATAGGTCAAAAGTTAAAATTAAAATTAGGAATAAAAGAAAATGAAAAAGTGATTATTACTATTTCGCGGCTGGTTAAAAAAAACGGGATAGATGATTTGGTTAAGGCGATTCAAGAATTAACCTGCCCGCCTCGCTACGCGAAGTGTTGCGGGCGGGGAATTAAGAATCAATCTGCCCGCCTCGCTACGCGAAGTGTTGCGGGCGGGGAATTAAGGATTAAACTGTTAATCATTGGCAGCGGCCAAGATGAAAAGAAATTAAAAGACCTTGTTAAAAAATTAGACCTTGAAAACAGCATCTTATTTTTAGGGGGCATTCTTCATCAAGACCTGCCTCAATATTTGGCTCTGGCCGATGTTTTTGTCAGGCCGTCTTTATCCGAGGGGTTAGGTAATGTTTTTTTAGAGGCCATGGCAGCCGGCCTGCCGATAATCGGCACGCCGGTTGGCGGTATTTTAGACTTTTTAAAAGACGGAGAAACCGGTTTGTTTTGCCGGATTAAAAACCCCAAAAGTATCGCCGAGAAAATTAAAGAAATATTGTCTGATGACCGGTTGCGGGAAAAGCTTATTCAAAACGGGCAGAAATTAGCGGAGGAAAAATACTCTTGGGATATTATCGCCCGCCAAATGGAAAAAATATTTAAAAAAATATGACAAAAAAATATTTACTTATTTTAATTTCAATCACTCTAATCGGCTTATTTTTAAGAATTTATCCTTTTGACGCCAGATCATGGGTGATGGATTTTGATACCGAAGTGGTCAGGCAAGCCCTGGACCTGGGAAAAGATATTGGCCAAAAAGATTTTTCTTTTTTAAAAAAGCCGGTCCTTTACCCTTATTTAACCTCTTATTTTCTGTTCTTGGCTTACGGAATATTTTATTTAATCGGCAGTTTTTCCGGCTTGTTTTCTTCGGTTGATGAATTCGTCAAATATGTTTTTTTAAACCTCAATGAGTTTTATTGGCAGAGCCGGTTAATCGTTGCAATATTTGGCGCTTTAACTATTCCTTTGGTCTCTCTGGCCGTGATTAAATTATTCAATAAGACAAAAGAGAAAACAATTATTTTCGCCGCTTTATTAGCCGCTTGGCTGGTCGCTTTTAGTCTGCTTCATATCCAGTTTTCCCAGCAGATTCGTCCTCATATTGTGGTCAGTTTTTTCTTTTTTTTGAGTTTTTATCTGTATTTATGTTGTTTGGAGAAAAAGAACTTGAAATCTTTTTTACTTTTGGGCGCGGGGATTGGCTTGGCCGCCGGCTCTTTTCTAAGCGGTTTTTTCGCTTTTATTTTTCTTTTTTTAGCCGGCTGGTTTTTAAATAAGGACCGAAATCGTTTTTTTGGGATGAATTTGATTAAAATTTTTTATTCGCCAAAATTTTTAGCCGGGCTGTTTATTTTTTTGCTTTTCGTCATAGTTTTTTATCCTTATCTTTTTTTTAATTGGCGGACGGTCTTATTTGAAGGAGAGAAGTTTGATTTTGCT
>MHMZ01000032.1:7984-11745 GCA_001819555.1 Candidatus Portnoybacteria bacterium RIFCSPHIGHO2_02_FULL_39_12
TAAAAGGATTTTTATTTAATGAGCTTTCTTTTGTTTCTTTACTGATTATTTTTTTGATAATTTATTTTTTTAGCCGCCAAAACCAGCCGGAAAAATTGATTGAAAAAAGCGGATATTATCGAACGGCTCTCTTTGGCTGGTGGGCATTTTCCGGTCTTTATTTTATTTTATTCGGCCTGCTTGACAACGGCACCAGATATCGGATGCTCACGCCTTTAATTCCTTTTATGGCTTTTGGTCTGGCTTTGCTTTTTATTGAGGTTTATCAGCGGCTGGGCGGCTATCGTCGGTTAATCGCTATTTTTATTGTCGTTTTATTGTTATTTGAGGCGGTTCAGGCAGTTCGTCTGGTTCAACTAATGAAAAGGCCTTACAGCCGGGATGAGGCCGCTTTATGGATAGAAGAAAATATTCCGGCTTCAGAAATAATAGTTTTTCAAAATATTTTTCCCAATTTGGTTCCCAACAAAGAAAGTATTGAATATCAGTTAAGCCATAATCCGGACAAAAGCTCTTTAAGCCGGCAAAGCCAGTTTTTGCTGACCCTTAATGAAAAGGATTACCCCAAAAACAGTAAAACAATAGTGGATTTTAATTTGTTGGTTGGATATAACCAAGACAGCGTTTCAAAAACTTATAAATATTTTAAGGGATTCCAGCCTGATTATTTGGTTCTTTCCTCCCGTTCCTTAAATATTGACAAAACAAAATATTATCCGGAATATCAAATTGCTCAAAAACAGGGACAGCTGATAAAAAGTTTTGCTCCCTTTAAAAAAAGCCAGACCAGCCGAACCTTAAATTTTCCTTCGGGTTTGGATAATGCCTTAATTGACCTTTGGGCAGTCAAACAATTGGGCCCGACCGTAGAGGTTTATAAGCTAAACTGGCGCTAAAATGATAAAAAAAAGGCTTTTAATTTTAACCGGCATTTTCCCGCCCGATATTGGCGGACCGACCGCTTTTTTAGACCCATTGGCCAGAGAATTAGTCAGAAACGGCTACCAAGTCCGTGTCCTGACCTTTGGCCAAAAAAACAAAGAAAAGCATCCCTATCGGATTAAAAGAATCTCTAAGGCTTGGCCCGGTTTTTTAAGGAGTTTTATTTATTTAAAATGGGGTTTTTGGTACGGCTTAAAGACAGATATTTTATACAGCCAAGATTTATACACGGCCGGCCTAACCGGTTTAATTATTAAAAAACTTTTGAAAAAGCCGCTGGTCATAAGATTTGTGGGCGATTCGGCCTGGGAAAAGGCCTCGTCAAAGAGATTAGTTAAAGACGATATTATGGCCTTTCAGGAAAAAAAGTATTCTTGGCGGATAGAGTTTTATAAAAAAATCAGAAAGAAAATTTTAATCGGTTCCGATAAAGTTATTGCAGCCAGTTATTTTCTCAAAGATTTGTCTTTAAAAATCGGCTTGCCAAAAGAAAAAATCAAAGTGATTTACAATTCAGTTGATTTTTTAAAGATAAAACCATTAGAACCAAACTATGGAGGTTCAACCTCCATAGTAGGGTCCGACCCTCATGGGGGTCGGACCCTCGTAACTATTGCCCGTTTAGTTCCTTGGAAAGGCGTAGATATGTTGATTGAAATAATGCCTGATTTGATTAAAAAATACGGACAGATAAATTTAGTCGTCGTCGGCCAGGGGCCTGAATTAGAAAATTTAAAGCAGCTAACTCAAAATCTGGGGCTTAAAGATTATGTTTATTTTGCCGGCCAGGCCAATCGCCAAGAAGTTAATGATTATCTGGCGGCGGCTGATTTATTTGTTTTAAATACTAATTACGAGGGAATGTCCCATCTGCTCTTAGAAGCAATGAAAATAGGCGCGCCGATTATTACCACTTTTGCCGGCGGCAATCCGGAGACCATTAAAGACAAAGAGACCGGCTTACTGGTTGATTATAATAATAAAAAAGAGTGGCTTGAAGCGATTAATTACCTTTTGGACAATCCGGAAAAGAGAAAGGAATTAGCCGCCAAGGCCAAAGATGATTTAAAAAGATTTAACTGGGACAATTTAGTCAAAGAGACAGTAAATATTTTTAAGAATTTATAATGTCTAAAGTTTTACTGGTCAATCCAATTTTTAATATTCCCAAGGAGAATTATGACAGCAGTATTTCTGTTGGGCTTTTGTGTCTGGCTTCGTATTTAGACAGGCAAGGGATTAAGGTAAAAATAATTGATGGGGCTAGGCAAAAGGGATATTTAGATTTGATTAGAGAGGAACTGCCTCAAGTTGATTTTGTTGGTATTTCAGTTATGACCACTCAAGTTGGTTCGGCTTTGGAGATTTCAAAATTAGTTAAGGATTTTAAAAAAGACCTGCCAATAATCTGGGGCGGGTTTCACCCCACTTTTTTCCCGGAAGAGACCGCCAGCCATCCTTTAGTTGATATGGCGGTCATTGGCGAAGGAGAGGAAACTTTATTAGAGATTTTTCAGGGCCGGGCCCTTAAAGAAATTAAAGGCATCGCTTTTAAAAGACACTATGAGGACAGTCCTCGTAGTAATGGTTTTCAGGTTCAAGTTAATCAAGGAAGGCCGCTTTTGGGGTTTGAGAATTTGCCTTTGCCGAAATGGGATTTAATGCCTCGGGAAATTTTAGATAATTTAGCTTTAATTCCCACTCATACCAGCCGAGGCTGTCCTCATAGATGTTCTTTTTGCGTTAACGCTATTTTAAAGAATCGCTGGCGCAGCCGCCAGCCGGAAAAAGTTTTGGAGGATTTAGAAATCATCAAAAGCCGGCCGGAGTTTTACAATAAGCCGGTTAGATTTTGGGACGAGGATTTTTTTGTCCAGAAAAGAAGAGCCCGTGAGATAATAGAAGGAATGATTAAAAGAAAATTTAATCTGTTTTGGGAAACCACCATCCGGGCCGATTATCTAGATAAAAATTTTTTAGATGATGATTTTATGGCTGATTTGAGAAAATCCGGCTGTTATCTTTTATCATTTGGGGCTGAATCCGGCTCGCCTCTGGTTCTTAAAAAAATCCAAAAAGATATTACCAGAGAGCAGATTCTTAATTCGGCCAGACGTTGTTTAAAATACGGTATTGTCCCCCAGTATTCTTTTATGGTTGGTTTGCCGGGCGAGACCAAAAAAGACATGTTTGAAACCATTAGTTTAATTGATAAATTAACAAAATTAAGCCCCGAAGTTCAGATTTTAGGGCCACAGGCCTTTCGGCCCTATCCCGGTTCAGCCCTATATCAAGAATGTTTGGTTTCTGGCTGGCGCGCTCCCCAATCCTTAGAACAGTGGGCTAAAATCATGGAAAATGAGCTTAATTATCTTTCGCCTCAAAATTTTCCATGGTTAAAGGACCCGGATTTTGTGGAGTCATTAGAGGCCTATGTCAGGTTTGGAGCCCATTCTTTTAAGAGCGCTTTGGGTTCAACTGTCAAGGCCAATAAATTCTTGAAAACGCTTTTTATTTTATTATGTAAATTAAGATGGAAATTAAAATTTTTTAAATGGCCGATTGAATTTAAAATAGCCAAAGGAGTAATGATAAAAACATGAGAGTTTTAATGATTTCATTGGATAAGACCTTACTGGGCGCTGATTACAGCGGCGATGTTTTAGAGCGTCATCGGGAATACGCCAAGCGGGCCGGGCATTTAGATATAATTGTTTTTTCCAAAAAAGGATTTAGCCAAAAGAATTTTGGGAGCAATTTAAGGATTTATCCGACGAATTCTTTATCCAAAATTTTTTATGTTTGGGATGCGTATAAGG
>MHMZ01000032.1:11755-14828 GCA_001819555.1 Candidatus Portnoybacteria bacterium RIFCSPHIGHO2_02_FULL_39_12
TCCCCTTGCTGATTCATTTCCACGGCGATTTTTGGGAGAATTTTTATTGGCTAAAGGAGAAGCGATCTAATCGGCTGTTATTGCGTTTAAGCAAATTTTTAGTTAAAAGGGTAGATGGAATTAGAGCGGTCAGTTCCGGAATCAGAGATAAGTTAGTCCGGGGCAGAGCGGATAAAGACAAAATTAGGGTTATTCCAACGCCGGTTAATATAGAAAAATTTGAAAATTACGACCGGGATAAAGTAAAAAATTTCAGAGAAGAATATCACCAAAACAGAAAGACAATAATTCATGTCGGCTGGAGGGATCCTTTGGCTAAGGATTACCCGACTTTATTCAAGGCCATTGAATTAGTTTATCGGGGATATAAAAACATGGCTTTTTGGCAGGCCGGACTTGAGAATTTGAATTTGCGAGAGAAGATAAAAGCTGATGAAAATTTAATTTTGACTTTAACGGGCAAGATTGAGCCGGAAGAAATAACTAATTATTACCACGCTTCCGATGTTTGTATTTCTTCTTCAAAGCACGAAAGTTTTGGCAAGGTTTTGGTCGAGGCCATGGCCTGCGGTTTGCCGGTCGTGGCGACGGCCACCATTGGCTCAAAAGAAATTGTCGTTGACGGAAAAAACGGATTTTTAACGCCGATTGGCGATAGCGCCGCTTTGGCAAAAAAAGTTTTATATCTGCTCAATAATCCGGAAACCGCCAGGCAAATGGGGGAAAATGGCCAAAAAATGGTTAAGGAAAAATTTAATAGAGAAAAGATTGTTCAAAAAATACTTAATTTTTGGCAGGATTTAATACGGAATAAATAAATATTATGTACATTTTAGCTTTTAAAGAAGGGTATGATCCGGCGGCTTGTTTACTGAAGGATGGAGAGATTATCGCGGCCGCTGAAGAGGAACGTTTTATCCGTCAAAAACACGCGCCGGCTGTTTTCCCGGCTCAATCCATAAAATTTTGCTTGGATTTTGCCGGCCTTAAAGAAGAAGATGTTGATTATGTGGTTTTTGCCAGATTAAAACCGGCTCGCGCTTTTTTAAAAGTTCTTTGGTATTACCTGACTCATTTCCCCAATCAAGCGATTAAATGGCGATATTTTATCAGCCATCTGAAAGTTCAAATTGTTGGCACTTTCCAAGAATTAACCGGCCAGGCCAATTATCAGAAAATACATAAATTCTTTCCTAACTTGCCTAAAAAAATCTACAGCTTTGGTCATCATTTATCTCACGCGGCCAGCGCCTATTATTATTCAAAGTTTGACGAGAGTTTAATTATTACCATGGACGGCAAAGGAGAAGCAGATTCTATGATAATAGCCGAAGCCAAAGGCAATCAGATAAAGATTTTAGAGAGAAGAGATATTTTTTTCTCTCTCGGGCTTTTTTACGCTTCAATAACTAAGTATTTGGGGTTTAAGCCCGACGACGGAGAGTATAAAGTGATGGGGTTGGCTCCTTATGGCCGGCCGGCTTATTCTTTTGATGATATTTTGAAGCCCGATTCAAAAAATGGATATAAGATTAACCCAAACTTTATTATGTCTCCGTTTTCTATCAAGGCGCTGGAGAAAAGATTCGGTCGGTCTAGAAAAAAAGAAGGAGAATTGACCAGTCATTACAAAAATCTGGCGGCTTCAGCTCAAAAAGCCTTAGAAGATTCCGCTTTGTCTTTAGTTAAGTACGCTCTTCAAAAAACAAAAAGCAGAAATTTATGTTTGGCCGGCGGCGTTGCTTTGAATGTTAAAATGAATAAAAAAATTTGGGAATCCGGTCTGATTGATGATATCTTTATTCAGCCGGCCGCCGGCGATAATGGATTGGTTTTGGGCGCCGCCGCTTTGCTTTTTGAAAAAATATCCGGCCAAAGAGTCAAACCTCTTAAAGATTTATATTTCGGTCCGGAGTATCATAATCAGGAAATAAAGGAAACACTTGATGAGTATAAATTAAAATATCATTTTCTTGAGCCGCCGATTGAAAAGACAGTTGATTTATTGGTCCGGGGCAAAGTGGTCGGTTGGTTTCAGGGAAGAATGGAATTTGGACCGAGAGCGCTGGGCAATCGTTCTATTTTAGCTCATCCCGGCTTAAAGGAAATGAAAAAGATAGTCAATCAAAAAATTAAATTTAGGGAATGGTTTCGGCCTTTTTGCCCTTCAATTTTAGAGGAATTTGCCCGTCAATATTTTAAAAAAAACATCTCTTCTCCCTATATGATTATGTCTTTTGCCGCCAAAGATAAAGAAATTGAAAAAAAAATTCCGGCGGTTGTTCACATTGACGGAACAATTAGACCGCAGGCTGTTTCAAAAGAATCTAATCTTTTGTATTATAAACTAATTGAGCATTTTTATGAAAAAACCGGCTTGCCTCTTTTATTGAATACCTCAATGAATGTGCGCGGCGAACCAATCGTTTGTTCTCCCAAGGATTTAGTTAGATTTTTTTTAAGGACAAACATTGACGCGGCGGTGGCTGGCAACTATCTTATCATTAAAGAAGAGCAAGATAAGAGCTTATCCATTCCTTTGTCTGAGAAAACATTAGCGACTGATTATTAAGCTGTTTTAAAAATATGAAAAATTTATTAATGATTACCAGGAAGGTAGATAAAGACGAGGCCCAGGCTGGTTTTGCTTATAGCTGGGTTAAGAAATTTGCTCAAAGGGTCGGCCGATTAAAAGTGATTTGCCTGGAAAAAGGCAATCTTGACGGCTTGCCTCTTAATGTTGAGTTGTTTTCCTTAGGTAAGGAAAAAGGAAAAAATCGGCTGAAGGAATTTATCAATTTTCAAAGAGGCGCTTTAAAGTTTATTGGAAAAGTTGAGGCGGTTTTTTGCCATATGAACCCGGAATACACGATTTTGATTTCGCCTTACGTTAAATTATTCAATAAAAAAATCATCAGCTGGTATTCTCATCGGGCCGTTAATTGGCGGGTCAGGCTGATGACTCTTTTGACTCATCGGGTCGCGACGCCAACTGAAGAAAGTTTTGGCCTAAAATCAAAAAAGAAAGTGATAGTTGGCCACGGCATTGATACGGATTTGTTTAAACCGGCAG
>MHMZ01000032.1:14834-20817 GCA_001819555.1 Candidatus Portnoybacteria bacterium RIFCSPHIGHO2_02_FULL_39_12
GGATCTCGCCGATTAAAAATTACGAAACGTTGATTGAGGCAATTGATATTCTTGATAAAAGAAACCTTCCTCTTAAGGCGCAAATTATTGGCGGTCTTGGCTTGCCCAGCCATCAAAGCTACTTTGATAAACTAAAGCAAATAATAAAAAAGAAGGGACTGGAAAGCGTGGTTGAATTTAAGGGCCTGATCCCAAATCAAAAACTGCCGGAGTATTATCAGGGTTCAGATTTATCGGTTAATCTTTGTCCGACCGGTTCGCCCGACAAAGCGGTTTTAGAGGCCATGGCTTGCGGCTGCCCGACCATAGTTTGTAATAAAACCTTCAGCAATGATTTTGGTCCTTATAGAGAAAAATTATTATTTAAAGAAAAAGACCCTGATGATTTAGCCCAAAAGATAGATAATTTGATTAAAAGCAATCAATTAGAAGCCATCGGCAAATTTTTAAGAGAACGGGTTTTTAAGCATCATAATTTAGATAATTTAATTGAGAAATTGCTTTATGTTTTTGAAAAGATATCTTAAAGATTGTTTAAGTTTATTTAAAATAATTCTTCCTCATCGGAAAGGAGCGGCTATTTTAATGTATCATTCTGTCGCCGATAACGATGTTTTTTTTACGGTTAAGCCAAAAATATTCGCTCAACAGATGGCTTATCTAAAAAAACGTAATTATCAGGCGCTCAAATTATCCGAGCTGATTGATTTTTTAGAATCTAAAACAAGAATTCCTAAAAAAGCGTTTGTCTTGACTTTTGACGATGGTTATGAAGATAATTATTTCAACGCCTGGCCAATTTTTAAAAAATATAATTTCCCGGCGACAATTTTTTTAGCTGCTGGCTTGGCCGGGGGAAAGATTAATAATGTTTCAAATATCCCCCTTAAAGCGCTGAATTGGCAAGAGATAGAAGAAATGCATTGGTCTGGCTTGATTGATTTTGAGCCCCACACTGTCAGCCATCAGAGGTTTGAGCGGCTTAATTTAAATCAAATAGAACAAGAGATTATTATTTCTAAAAAAATGATTGAAGAAAGACTAAATAAAAAATGCCATTTTTTTGCTTATCCCCGGGGCTGGTATAATGAGAAGATTATCGGGATTTTGAAGAAGCAGGGTTTTAGGGCGGCTCGGACAACCGAGACCGGTAAAATCAACAAAGGCGATAATCCTTTTAAATTAAAAAGAATTTCCGTTAATTCAACCATGTCTTTTATTCAATTTAGGGCAATGATTCAATAAGCTTACCTCACCGTCAAACTTATGAAAACGTTTGATTTTATTAAACAGGTTTTTCAGGGCAAAAGTTTCTATCGGATTCTCTCAAATTGGCAGATTCAAAAACATTGCCGGAATTTATCCGGTCTTTGTCTTGATTTAGCCGCCGGAGAAAAGCCAAGTTATACTCAATATTGGTCTTTTAGCCAAGGAGCGCGACTGATTAAAACAGATTATAATGAAACAAAAGGAGTGAATTTAAGAATTGATTTTAACCAACCTTTGCCCTTGTCAGATGATTCATTGGATAATATTTTTCTTTTCGGCGCTATCTATATTGTTAAAGAGCCGGATAAATTAGTTAAAGAGATTTATCGGGTCTTGAAAAAAAATGGTAAATTTTTTATTGTTTCGCCTTTTGTCTTTAACGAAGCTAATGAGCCGGATGATTTTCGGCGATTAACTTCCCAGGGCTTATCCGATTTATTAACTGAAAGCGGTTTTTCAAATTTTTTAATTATTCCTTTTGGCGAGAGATTTTCCGCTTCGGCTCATTTGCTTCATAGCTTTTTTGTTTTTAATTTTATTAGGTTGGTTGTTTTTAGTTTAGCTTTATTGTTTGACGAATTAATTCCTAATAAAATTAAAAGGCTTCATCCTTGCCCAGTCGGATATTTTGTGATAGCGAAAAAGAGTTAAATCTTACATTTAAATATATGAAAGTAGTTTTAGCCACCGCGCCAAGGGCCTTGGGGGAAATAGAAATGGCTGGTTTGCCGTTTTTAAGCGTTAGTTATGTCGCCTCTTACTTAGAAAAATTTGGCCCGCATCAGATGGGAATTATTGACGCGCATAGCGATAATTTAACCGCGGAAGAGACAGTCAATAAAATTTTATCCTTTAATCCCGAGGCGGCCGGCTTAACCGCGACCACTCATAACCGGCTTCAAGCCATCGCGGTGATTAAACGACTTAAAGTAAAAAAGCCGTCTCTTTTAATAATAGTCGGCGGGCCGCATTTTTCTTTGTCTGCTCAAGACGCTTTGAAGGTTGTGCCGGAAATTGATTGCGTTATCAGACGCGAGGGAGAAATAACGGCTAAAGAATTATTGGATGTTTGGCCGGACCAAAAAAAACTGAAAAGTGTTTTAGGCATTACTTACCGGGATTTTTCCGGCCGGATTATTGAAAATCCCGACCGGCCTTTTATCAGAAATTGGTCAGAATTGCCCTTCCCGGCCTGGCATCTTTATGATTTGAGCAAATACCAAAAGAAGATTCACGGCACCGACTTCAGGACTATTGGCGTTATCAGCGCCCGCGGCTGTCCCAATCTTTGCACTTTTTGCGCTAACGCGGCTTACGGTAAATCAATGTTGCGTTTGCGCCAACCAAAGGATTTTGTCAATGAGCTGGAATTTTTAAATAAAGAGTATGGCTTTGAGGGCTTTAATTTCTGGGATGACACTTTGACCGTTGTTAAAAGTCATGTGATGAATATTTGTCAGGAAATTTTAAGCCGCGGCCTTGATATAAAATGGTACGCCCGGGCCCGAGTTAATACGGTTGATAAAGAGATGATTGAAACAATGAAAAAAGCCGGCTGCGTGAGGATTAGTTTTGGCATTGAATCAGGCAGTCCGAGAATGTTAAAAGTAATTAAAAAAAATATTACCTTAGAGCAGGCCAGAAAAGCGGTTGAGCTTTCTTTTCAGGCCGGTTTAATTGTTAGTTTGAATTTTATCGTGAATTTACCCACGGAAACGGCGATTGATTTAAAAATGACCGCAGATTTAATTAAGGAGTTTAACCAGTTGCCGAATGTCCAAGCCAATTACGGTTTTCTTTTAATTTATCCGGGCACCGAGGTTGAATCTTTTGCCAAAGAAAATGGTCTTTTGTCTCAAGATTTTTCTTGGAACAGCTATTATCACGGCGAAAAATCGAGAATTACCGGCGAGGACCCGAGTGTTCCATACCTGGAATGGCCGGGGATGGAACTGGAAAAAACTAAGGCCCTGATGGTTAAAAATCTAATGACCAAGAATGATATTTTTAGAAAGGGCTGGCAAAAATTTAAAAAAGTTAAATCTTTCAAAGAATTTAAAGACTTATTAAAAACAGGCCTTAAATACATGAGAGTTTGACTCCGACAAGCGTCAAACTCTTAAGAAAATGAAAATTATTTATCTAACAAATTTTACTTTGCCGACCGCCAAAGCGCATGGTTTGCAGGTTATGAAGATGTGTCAGGTCTTTGTTAAAAAAGGCGTCAGCGTTGAATTAGTGACTGGCCGGCGATTTCATCAATTAAGTCATGCTAATCCTTTTATCTATTACAATATTAAAGAAAGATTTAAAATCAAAAAAATTTTTTCTATTGATTTAATTCCGCTCCAAAACATTATTGGTCGGTTGGGTTTATGGACGCAAAGTCTTTCTTTCGCTATTTTAGCCGGTTTTTATTTGCTTTTTCAAAAAACGGATATTATTTATTCCCGCGATCTCTTTTCTTTGTTTTTTTTGAGCTGGTTTAAAAGTAATCTTATTTATGAAGCCCATACTTTTCCAAAACATTTTTTTTTATATAAATATATTTTTAAAAAGGTAAAAGCGATTATTGTCATTACTCAAAATCTGAAAAATTTTTTTATTGAGCGGGGTATCTCCGGAGATAAAATCTTGGTTGCCCCCGATGGAGTAGACTTAGGGGAATTTAATATAAGTCAATCCCAAGAACAATGCCGTAAAAATTTAAATTTATCCATGGATAAAAAGATAATCCTTTATACCGGACATCTTTTTAAATGGAAAGGAGTATCGGTTTTGGCCGAAGCCGGTCAATATCTGGATAAGAATTGTTTAATAATTTTTGTCGGGGGATTAGAGCGGGATGTTGAGAATTTTAAGTCTCAAGTTTCGGGTTTTAAGAATATTTCGGTTTTAGGGCATCAGCCGCATAGCCAGATTCCTTATTATCTTAAAGCAGCCGATGTTTTAGTTTTGCCGAATTCGGCTAAGGTAAAAATTTCAGAATATTGGACTTCGCCCATGAAAATGTTTGAGTATATGGCCAGCCAAAGACCGATTGTCGCTTCGGATTTGCCTTCCATTAGAGAAGTGCTGAATGAAAATAACGCCGTTTTAGTCGGTTCGGACAGCCCGGCCGATTTGGCCCGGGGAATTGAAAAGGTCTTGAAAAATCCTAATTTCTCTGTTAAGATAGCTAGACAGACCTTTGAAGATGTTAAAAAATACACTTGGGAAAAACGAGCCCAAAGTATTTTAGAGTTTATAAAAATTTAAATTATTAAAATTCATTTTATGCGATTATCTATCATTCTTCCTATCTATAACGAAGAAGAGAATATCAAGAAATTATATGAAGAGATTAAGGAGGTTTTGGGCAATTTGGCGGTCAGTTACGAAATTATCGCGATAAATGACGGTTCTTACGACAAGAGTTATCAGGTTATTAAAGAAATTGCCCAAAAGGACAATTTTTTTAGGGCAGTTAGTTTTAGGAAAAACTTTGGCCAGACCGCCGCTTTAGCCGCCGGCCTTGAATTCTCAAAAGGCGAAATTATTATTCCGATGGACGCTGACCTTCAAAACGACCCGGCTGATATCCCCCGTTTATTGGAAAAACTGAACGAGGGCTTTGATGTTGTTTCCGGTTGGCGAAAAAACCGGCAAGATAAATTATTAACCAGAAAAATACCTTCTTGGCTGGCTAATTATTTAATTTCTTTTATCACCGGTTTGCGGCTGCACGATTACGGCTGCATGCTTAAGGCCTATAAAAGCGAAGTGATTAAAGATGTGCGTTTGTACGGAGAGATGCATCGTTTTGTGCCGGCCTATGTTTTTTGGCACGGCGCTAAAGTCGGAGAATTAACGGTTAATCACCGACCGAGAATTTACGGTCAGACAAAATACGGACTTTCCCGCAGTTTTCGGGTCATCTTGGATTTATTGACGGTAAAATTCTTGACTAAATACTCAACGCGGCCAATGCATTTTTTTGGTTATATTGGCTACGGCTTATTGTTTTTAAGTTTTCTTTCAGGTCTTTTGGCTGTTTCTTTGAGAATTTTTATAAATCTTTCTTTTATTTCAACGCCGCTGCCTCTCTTAACCGTCTTTTTATTTTTAGTCGGTCTTCAGTTTATTTTAATGGGGCTTTTAGCCGAAATTTTAATCAGGATTTATTATGAATTTCCAAGCAGGCCTATTTATTCTGTAAAGGAGAGAATCAATTTTTAACCCGCCAAAATTTCAAAGAAATTTAGGAGGGTTAACCCGCCAAAATTTTTTCATGCATTATGTATATATTTTACAAAGCAAGCGGGATGGTAATTTATATGCAGGATGTACGAACGACCTTAAAAGGCGTTTACTAATGCATAATTCTAAACGAATCATATCAACTCGAAAGAGAACTCCATTAAATTTGATTTATTATGAAGCGTTTATAAATCAACAAGATGCATTTAATAGAGAAAAGTGGCTAAAAACTGGCTGGGGTCGGAGCCGGTTAAAGAAGATTTTGAATAATTATTTCATTCATCAAAAGCCGAAATGAGGTTAATAAAATGAATGAAAAAATTTAGGCGGGTAAATGTGCGGTATAACCGGCTATTTTGGAGAGGGGAACAGAGAAATTTTAAAAAAGATGACCGATTCATTAAGGCATCGGGGGCCTGATGATGAGGGATTTTATATTGGAGAAAGGATTGGCCTGGGTCATCGGCGTTTGAGT
>MHMZ01000032.1:20833-60010 GCA_001819555.1 Candidatus Portnoybacteria bacterium RIFCSPHIGHO2_02_FULL_39_12
GCGTTTGAGTATTATTGATTTAGAAGGCGGTCACCAGCCGATGACCAATGAAGACAAAACAATTTGGGTTGTTTTTAACGGCGAGATTTATAATTTTCAAGAATTAAAGGAAAAATTAGAAAAACAAGGACATCAATTCAAAACCAAAAGCGATACGGAAGCAATAGTTCATTTATATGAAGAAAAAGAAGAAGAATTTTTAGAAGAATTGAACGGGATGTTTGCTATTGCTCTCTGGGATGAGAAAAAGGAAAAGTTGATTTTAGCCCGCGACCGGCTCGGTGAAAAACCGCTTTATTATGTTGTTTTTAATCAAAATCTGGTTTTTGGCTCTGAACTTAAAGCTCTTTTGGCTCACCCTTTAGTTAAAAAAGAGCTGGATTTAGGAAGTTTGGCTAAATACTTAATTTATGAATACGCGCCGGCGCCTCACAGTATTTTAAAAGATATTTATAAGCTCTGTCCAGGCGAGTATTTAGTTTATAAAAATAATCAAGCGTCAGTTAAAAAATACTGGGAAATTAGTTTTGACAAAAATCCGGAGAATCTGACAAAAGACGAGTATTTGGGCGAGCTTGAAAAAAGATTAGAGGGAGCGGTAAAAAAAAGATTAGTGGCCGATGTTCCTTTAGGCATTTTTTTAAGCGGCGGCCTGGACTCAACTTCTCTTGCTTATTTTGCCCAAAAAAATTCATCAAAAAGAATTAAAACTTTCTCTATCGGCTTTGTTGACCGGTCATTTGATGAATCAGAATATGCCAGACAAGCGGCTCGATTTTTAAAAACCGAACATTATGAGAAAATTTTAGAGCCCAAAGATTGTCTGAATCTTATCCCCCAAATTGCCGATTTTTTAGATGAGCCGCTGGCTGACGCTTCTCTTGTGCCCACTTATCTTCTTTCTCAATTTACCAGAGAAAAAGTAACGGTGGCTTTAGGCGGGGACGGCGGCGATGAACTTTTTATGGGCTACCCCACTTTTCAGGCCTATCGTTTGGATAGAATTTATCAAAAAATTCCGTCCTGGCTAAGAAATTATTTTATTCAGCCGCTCATTAAAAATCTGCCTCCTTCTTTCAATAATATCAGTTTTGATTTCAGATTAAAGAGATTTATCGCCGGTTCTTCGTTTAGGCCGGAAATAAAAAATCAGATTTGGTTAGGTTCTTTTGAGCCGGCCCAACTAAGGGATTTGCTGGCTCCTTCAATTTATCAGCAAATTAAATTAAACAAGATTTTTGAAGATATTGAAAATTATCTTGAGGGGGTTAAAAGCAAGTCAATAGAGAACCGGCTTATTTATTTATATTTAAAAAATTATTTACAGGACGATATTTTAGTCAAAACTGACCGGGCCAGTATGGCCGTGGGTTTAGAAGTTCGGGCGCCGTTTTTAGATTATACTTTGGTTGATTTTATTAATTCTCTGCCGACTGAATATAAATTAAGAGGTTTTAAGACTAAATATTTATTCAAAGAATTAATGAAAAATAAATTGCCTCAAAACATTGTTTATCGGCCTAAAAAAGGATTCGGCTTGCCAATAGCCAAATGGCTTAAAAATGATTTAAAGGTCTTTGTTTTAGATTCTTTTTCTGAATCAAAAATCAAAAGAGAAGGAATTTTTAATTTTAATTATATTAAAAATCTTCTCCAAGAGCATTTTAGCGGCCAGAAAGATAATAGAAAAGTTTTATGGACTCTTTTAATTTTTGAAATTTGGCTGGAGAAATGGCGTTAACCCGCCAAAATTTCAAAGAAATTTAGGAGGGTAAACCCGCCAAAATTTCAAAGAAATTTAGGAGGGTAAACCCGCCAAAATTTCAAAGAAATTTAGGAGGGTAAAATGAAAATTTTATTATTACAACCTTTGATACCGGCTGAAATAATGTGGGGCAGATTTAATAAGGGAGAGGGTTTTGTGCCGCCGATTGGCTTGGTCAGCGTGGCCGGTTATCTGCATTCAAAAGGTTATGATATTGCGGTTTGCGACACACAGTTAGATAGATTTAGCGAGAAAAATTTAGGTGATTATTTGACGGCTGGTCAGTATGATTTAATTGGCATTCCGGCTTTTACCAATTCTTTAACTTATTCCTTTAAAACAGCCGAGATTTGTAAAAGCGTTCTGCCCGGAGCCGCCGTTGTTTTCGGCGGAGTTCATGCGACTATTATGCCCGAAGAGGTTTTAAATGATTGTCCTTTTGTTGATTTAGTAGTGGTTGGGGAAGGAGAATATATTATGGAAGATATTATTAGTCATCTTTTGTCCGGTTATCCCCCGCTTAAAGACATTAAGGGTTTGGCCTATAGAAAAGCCGGTCAAATTATGGTCAATGAAAGACGCCAGCCGATAAATGATTTAGATAAATTACCCTTTCCGTCTTATCATTTGTTGGATATGTCTCGTTATCGGCCGCATCCGACTCAATATAAACTCCTGCCCAATTTTCCGGTGCTTGTCCAGAGGGGCTGTCCTTTTAATTGCGCTTTTTGCAGCGCCCACTTGGTTCACGGCCGGCGGATTCGCTCTAAGTCGGTTAAAAGAACGATAGAGGAATTAAAATTATTAAAAAATAAATATGGGGCTCGGGGCATATATTTTCAAGACAGCACTTTTACCATTAATAAACATTTTATAAAAGAATTATGCGAAAAAATGATAAAAGAGAAATTAAACTTAGCTTGGGCCTGCAATACCAGAGTTGACTGCGTTGATGGGGAATTATTAAAACTGATGAAAAAAGCCGGCTGCTGGCTGATTGCTTATGGGATTGAGTCCGGCAATCAGAAGTCCTTGGAACTTTTGGATAAAAGGATAAATTTAGCCCAAATAGAGAAAGCGATTAGATTAACTCATCAATACGGCATTAATTCTTTGAGCAGCTATATTTTAGGCCTGCCCGGCGAGACTTTTAAGGATAGTTTAAACACTATTCAATTCGCCAAAAAATTAGCCAGCCAGATCGGATTATTTTTTCTGCCAATTCCTTATCCGGGCACTGATTTAGAAAAAATTTGTCAGGCAGACGGCGGAATGAGAGAAAATGTCAAATGGGCTGATTATTCGGCTTTTGATTTTTCCAATCCAATTTATGTTAATCCCAAGATAGGCAAAGAGGGCATGAAAAAACTTTTGAGCTTGGCTTATAGAAAATATTACACTTCGCCCCGCGTGATTTTCAATAATCTTTTAAGCATCAATTCTTTAAGCGACCTTAAAAGATATTTTTTGGCCGGCCGGGCTTTGATAGGAATCTAAAAGTTTAGGGTCCGACCCTAACGAACTAAAGAAAATGAGTTCAGAAAAACGTTTTGGTTACGAGTGGCATAAATACCAAGAGATAGACCCTAATTACGAGATTCAATTTCTTAAATGGATTTATCCGCTTAAGCCAAAAGATTTTAAAGGCAAAAAAATTTTAGACGCCGGTTGCGGCATGGGCCGCAATAGTTATTGGGCTTTAAAATACGGCGCTAAAGATTTAACCGCTTTTGATTATGATAAACGGAGCGTTAAGGCCGCCGTAAAAAATTTAGCTTCTTTTAAAAATGCCCGAGTTGAATTCAAAAGCATTTATGAGATAGATTACAAAAATCAGTTTGATATTGTGTTTTGTCTCGGGGTGATTCATCATCTGGCCAATCCCCATTTGGCGATAAAAAATCTGATTCAATCAATTAAGCCCGGCGGCCTGATTTTAATTTGGGTTTACGGCTATCAGGGTAATGTTTGGATAGTTAAATTTGTTAATCCCATTAGAAAAAATATCACTTCTAAACTGCCTTTGCCGCTGGTTCATTTTTTTAGTTATTTTCTTTCTTTGCCCTTATGGTTTTGGGTTAAAATTTTTAAAGGGCCGGGGCTATATCTTAGGCAGTTATCCGGCTTTAAGTTTTGGCATATCAGAAGCATTGTTTTTGACCAGCTGATTCCTGAAATTGCCAATTATTTTACCAAAGAAGAGGCCAAAAAATTATTAGCCGACTTTAATGAACTTAAAGAGATAGAGATTTACCCTGTCAATAACAACAGCTGGACTGTTTTAGGTCAAAAATATGATTGATAAAAAGAAAAAAATATTAAAAAATTTAGTTTGTCCCAACTGCTTTAAAGAATTAAACTTATTTTCTGATAAGTTGATTTGCGGCCATTGCCCAAAGGAATACCCCTTAATAGATAAAAGACCCTTTCTCTTAGATGAGTCGGGCCGGGGCTTTAAGGAATCAAGCAACGATATTTTAATCAATAAATTGAAAATTTTTTTTAAGAAATATCCTTTGATTTTTAATTTATTCTTTTATGTTTTCGGCGCTTCTTTAGTTGGGAAAAGTCCCAAAAAAGCGATTGAAGGAATCGGTTCTCATAAGCTCATTCTCAATTTAGGTTCCGGTATCAGAAAAATCAGAGAAGATGTGATTAATATTGATTTTTATCCGTTTAATAATGTTGATTTAATAGCTGATATTTCTCATTTGCCTTTTAAAGACAATTCAATTGAAGCCGTAATTAATGAATTTGTTTTAGAGCATATTAAAGAGCCGGAGAAAGTTATCGCTGAAATTTATCGAGTTTTAAGGCCCGGCGGTTTGATTTATTTGACCGCGCCCTTTTTAGTCAGTTTTCATTCTTCGCCTGATGATTATTGCCGCTGGTCAAAAAACGGCTTAAAAGAATTAATGAAAGAGTTTCAGGCAGATGAAATCGGCATCAGGTCCGGGCCCACAGCTAGCCTTCTTTCAATTTTAAACGGCTGGCTGGCGCTTGTTTTGAGTTTTGGCTCTAAAACAATACAGCAGGTTTTATTGATGTTTTTGACAATTTTAACCAGCCCTTTTAAGGTTTTGGATTATTTTTTATCTAAACTGCCCAACGCGGAAAATATCGCCTTGGGTTTTTATTATCTTGGCAGAAAGAAAGTTGAAGTGACACGGGGGCAGCCCCCAAGGCAGCAGGCCTGATGGGGGCTGCCCCCGTGTCCATAAAGTAAAATGAAAATTATTATTCAACATAAATGGGCTGTTATTTTGGCTGTTTTGGTTGGTTTAATAATTGCTTTCCCTCATCTTTATTTTCGTTTTGAATACAGAGACATTTATCAAGGGATTGGTTTTAGCGGGGCTGATGAAGAGGCCTATTTAACCCGGCTTCAGGAAATAAGAGACGGTCACTACGCCACGGCCAACTATGTTTGGCTGGAAGGCAAAGATTTACCCTATTTACTGCCGCCTCTTTCAGAGATTATAACCAGTTTTTTAGGCAGGATTTTCGGCCTTAATTTGATTGACACGGCTGTCTTGGCCAGATTTGTTTTCCCGGCTTTTGTTTTTTTGCTTATTTACGCTTTGGTTTATCAGCTAACCCGTCAGAAAAAGATTGCCTTAGCCGCCTCTTTGACCGTTTTATTGTCAACTAATTTAGTTGAGCCAAGAGCCCTTTGGGATTTATTAATTGAGCAAAAAACCGATAATGATTTTTTGCCCTTTAGCCGGTTAATCGCCCCGCCGGTCCATTCGCTTTTTCTTTTTGGTTTTTTGCTTCTTTTTTGGTTTTTTCTTCAGAATAAAAAATGGGTTTACCCCGCGCCTTTCAAAGGCTTGATGTCTCCGGTGGTAAAAAAAATAAAGGTCTTTGAAAGGCGCGGGGTTTACGGCATTTTTAGCGGTCTTGTTTTGGGCCTGTCTTTTTATACTTATCCCTACACCTGGACATTTATTTTCGCTTTTTTAGGCGCGCTCTTGGTGATTTTTGTCTGTCAGAAACGATGGTCTCAAATAAGAAGCATATTTTTAATCTCAAGCATCGCTTTATTAGCGGCCCTGCCTTATTTTTGGAATTTATGGCAGGCCATCAAACAGCCGCTTTATTCGGAAGTGGCGCTTCGCCACGGCTTAGTCAAAACGCATCAGCCCCAAATCGGCCTTTTGGTCTTGGCTCTTTTGATTATTTTTTTGTTATTATTTTCCAAAGAGCGGAAGGAGAGATATTCGTATTGTTTGGCGCTTGTTTTAGCTCCTTTAATTGTTTTAAACCAGCAGCTCGTCACCGGCCGGCTTCTGATTCCAGACCATTATCATTGGTATTATCATCGGCCCTTGGCTATTATTATTTTTATTATTATTATTTTTGAAAAACTTGAAAAAATCATCAATCAGCCGCGGCTGAAAAGATACGGTCTTTGGGGATTGACCGGCCTTATTTTATTTGTTAATTTTTACAACGCTTGGCTGGTTCAAAGTTTCTCTTATAAATTCAGAGTTTCTAATGCCGTAGAAAGCCAGCGTTACGGGCCGGTTTTAAAATGGCTCAATGACCACGCCAAAAAAGACGAGGTGGTCATGGGAGATGAAACAATTTCTTATCTAACGCCTATTTATACAACCCTTAACGCGGTGAGCGCCCAAGACGGCCACTACGCGCTGATAGCCAGCGAAGAACAAATTACAGAAAGAGCTTTTTTATTGTTTCGCCTTAACGGCTTAAAAGCGGAAGAAGCGAATAAATTCTTTTTTGAAAACAGGAGCAGAATTTCCGGCGGCATTTACGGCCAATATTATCGCAAACAATTAGGCGAATATGGTTTAATTCCGGATGCCAAGCTCTATTTTTTAGTTGATCGGTATAAAGAATTTTTATCCGCGCCCTTAGAGGAAATGTTAAGGAAATATCATACTGATTATTTAATTTGGGACACTCTGAAACATCCCGAATGGCAGATTGAAGAGTATTCATTTCTTAAACAAATCTATCAGGCCGAAGGCTTGAAAATATACAAAATATGAAGAGAATAAAAAATAAAAAATTCGTTTTATTCTTGTTTTTTTTGTCCATAGCCAGCGCCGTTGTCTGGGCCTGGCCGTTCAGCCGGCCCGGCGACACCAGTTTGGATACGGCCAAAGCGATTCTGGAAAATGGCCTTTTTAGCAACCATTATTTAATGGAATTTATGATGGATCGGATATCCTATCCAATTTTTATGGCCGGAGTTTTTAAGGTTTTTGGGCAGAATCTGATGATTATCAGAATAATTCAGGTCTTTATCTACGCCGGTTTGGTCTTATTGATTTACAAGTTTTGTCAGGATTTTTTTGGCGAACGAACAGCCAAGTTAGCCGGTTTTATCGCGGCCGTCAGCTATACTTTAGCCAGTTTTACCGGCTGGCTTTACCGGGAAATTATTTTTACCACTTTGGTTTTCTTGTTGGTCTATCTTCTTTATCAAGCCCAAAGGAGGGAAAAAAATATTTGGTTTGTTCTGGCCGGCCTTGTTTTCGGCCTGGCTGTTTTAACCAACAGCATTATTCAGTTTTTTCTTTTTATAATTATCGCCAATTTTTTGTTTTTAAACAGAGGCGGAATTAAAAAGGTAATTCCCCAGCTCGCTTTATTTTTTATGGCGGTTCTTTCAATAATATCTCCATTTATTATCAGTAATTATTTAAACTTTAAGGTATCCCCTTTCCCTTTTGGGGCCAGAGAAGGTCTGGTCATCTATATGCGGGTTGAAAAGATGAAAGCGATTGAAGGAAAGTATCTTTCGCATTTTATCGGCAATGCGACCGGCGATTTTATTGCCCAGAAACTATTTGATGATTATGACCCAAACGAAGCGCGGCTCGGCTGGCAAAATCGGGAAGAATGGAAAAAAATGATATATCAAGAAGGAAGAGATGTTAAAGAGGTAGACAGGGAGCTGACCGAAAAATCAATCAGAGAGATATTTAAACATCCGGTTCAGTTTTTAAAAATGAGCTCAATAGATTTTTTAAAGTATAATACGCCGATGGTGCCGGATGTAAGAATGCAGCATATGTTTGCCGAACCGGGCTCTCATCCGGAGTTTTCCGATTTCACCAAAATAGCCATTATTTTATCTATCAGGTTTATCTATCTGATATTTGCTATTTTGATTATTTATGCGATAGTTAGAAACATTAAAAATTGGCCGAAAATAGGCTGGCCTGTTCTGATTATTGTTTATTTTAATTTAATTTTCAGCAACCTTCACGCCATCGCCCGCTATTCTCTTCCAATTTATCCATTTTATATTATTTTTTTGGCCCTGGGGGTATTGATAATTTGGGATAAGTTAATAAAAGAGAAAAGCAGATAATTTTATGGAGAAATATGAACCAAAAGAATAAATTCAACGCTTTTATTAGAGAGGTGGCTAATTTTTCCTTTATCGGTATTATTTTATTGGTTCTTTTTTGGCCAATTTTATTCGGCCATAAAGTATTTTTCGGCGGAGACGCTGCTCTTCAATTTTACCCTTTTTTTTCATTTTTTAAAGACAATCTTAATGGTTTTACTTTCTGGCTTTCTGATATTTTATCCGGCTTTCCTGTCTATCTAAGTTTAGTCGGCGGCTTTTTCTATTTTTTAAATATATTTTTTTATAGCTTCTTGGATTTTATTTCTGCTTATCATTGGGTTACTTTCATAAATTTCTTTCTTGGCGGTTGCTTCGCTTATTTTCTGGCCAGAAATCTTCAATTAGACAAAACCGCTTCTTTGATTGCTTCAATTACTTATACTTTAAGCGGTTTTTTGCTTAATTATCAGACTGCGGCGACCACAACTAATCTTTATTTTATCCTGCCGTTTTTATTTTTATCTCTTTTAAAAATCAGTCAAAGAAATTATAAATATATTCTCTTAGGCGGAATTGCTTTAGGTTTGGGCTGGCTTTCTTCACATCTTCAACTTTTTCTCTTTATTGTTTCAGCCGGCATTTTTTACGCTTTTTTTCTGGATTGGCAAAACTATAACAGAGAAAAATCGTTTTTAAGAAATTTTTCCGTTTTGAAATCATTGGCGGTTATCGGAATTTTGAGTCTTTTGATCGGTTCCTTTCAAATATGGCCCTCCAATAAATTTAGCGGTTTAAGCGGCCGGGCTTTGGGCTTGAGCTATCAAGAAGCGTCCGCTGGCGCCCTGGGTCCGGTTTCTTTAATTAGTTATCTATTTCCTTATTTTGAAATACCGTATTTTAATTGGGGCACTCCAGGCATATTTTATCTCGGTTTTTTGCCTTTTTTCTTTTTTTTGGCTGCCTGGTTTTATCGCCGGGAAAACAAAAATATTTTCTTTTTTGTTCTTTTATTTATTTTTAGTTTTCTAAGCGCTATTCCTTTTTCGCCTTTTTTCTATTTGATGCATTTTTTGCCCGCCTTTAAATATTTTAGAGCGCCTTTTCGCTGGATGTTTATCGGAACTTTTGCTTCGGCTCTTTTAGCCGGTTACGGTTATCAGTATTTTCTGAATAATTCCCAAAAAATAAAAAAAATAATCAGCGTTTTTAAATACCTTATCTATCTGATTGTTCTTTTTGCCGTCACAGGCAATCTTTTGTTTTATTTGGCCGGAGATAAAATAATTGATTTTTTGAAAAGTTATTTTGAAAAAAATCTCTATCAGAAAACCACTCAATTGCCGTTAGTCCATTATGAGAGTTTGATAGAAAAATATGTTTTGGAAATGTTTAATAATATTGATTTGAAGAATTATAAGTTTCTGATTCCTTTCGGTTTTATCCTTTTTGGGTTTTATTTAATCGGGATTTATTATCAAAAAAGAATTAGCTTGGACAAGTTCAAGTTCTTTGTCGTTTTGACTATCATCACCAATCTTTTATTGGTTTATAAACTAAAAGACCAATATATTCCGCGTCAGTTATATTTAAGAACATCAGAGACGGCCGAATTTATCAAAAGCCGCGAAAACAACTTTAATAGTTTTAGAATGTTCAGTTTTATGCCGGGATTTTCTGAATACGAGCGATTAGCCGTTCCTCATACTCCCACTTTAGAAGATTTATTTATTTTTCAGTCAGAAATGGCCGCGCCTAATTTGAATATACTTTACGGACTTTCCAGTATTGATGGTTATGATAATTTAATGCCGCGCCGTCAGGCCAGAGTTTTAGCGGAATTAGGCAGCGACCGGGCTACCTTAGGCAATAAATTAACCGATAAAAAAAATAGCTTAGAAGAAAAAATAAAAGAGTTTTTATTAAGAATTAATCTTTTAAGCGCGCAGAATGTTAAATATATTATCAGTGCTTATCAATTGCCGACTGATAAATTGAATTTGGTTTGGGAGAAAGGAATTACCCGTTTTAAGATTCCAATTTATATTTATGAAAATCCGCAGGTTTTGCCCCGGATTTATTTCGCCAAAGAGATTCAATTTATCGGGCTTGACGAAATTAAAAATTTTGATTTACTGCTTAATCCCGAGCTGGACTTTCGTAAAACAACTCTTATTGAATGTTTGAAATGTTATGTTCAGCGGAAAGAAGAAAATAATTTTTCAAAAATTAATATAGAGGAATATAGAAATGGCCTGCTAAGATTAAAAACCGAAACCAGCCAGCCAGAGTGGCTGATTTTCGGCGAGAGTAATTTACCGGGCTGGCAAGCCAAGATAGACGGAGAAATAACCGATATCTATATGGCTGATTATCTTTTTCAGGCCATTGCGGCGCCGGCTGGAGAGCATTTTATAGAATTTAGATATCGGGGCGCCACTAAAATTGAACATTTTCTTTTTAGATAATCAGAATGAAAAATAAAACAATCATTCGCAAGATATTTTCTTATTTGATAGTTTTTACCATTTTTTTCTTTTTAGGGAAAGGTTTGATTGAAAATTGGCAGAAGTTAAAAGAATACAATTTTTCTTTTAATTATTTTTATCTAATTTCATCTTTTGTTTTTTTGATTCCGGGGATAGTCCTTCTGGGTTTTATTTGGAATGCGATTTTAAGGAGTTTAGAGCCGAATAAAAAACTGCCTTTTCTAAAGGCACTCTGGTTTTTTGTCTGCGGTTGGCTTTATCGTTATTTGCCCGGCGCGGTCTGGATGTATCTGGCCAGAATCTATTTAGGAGCTAAAGAGGGATTGTCCAAAAAAACTCTCACTTTGAGTGTTTTTTATGAAGCGGCTTTAGCCATTGCCTCGGCTTTTTTATTGTCAATTTTTCTTTTAGGCCTTGTTTTTGGTTCTAAGTTTTTAGGGCTAGTCCCTGATTTTTATATTCTTTTTCCTGTCTTGGCGATGGGGGCCGGTTTAGTTTTTATCCACCCGAAAATTTTTAATTTTTTTCTTAACCTTTTCTTAAAGCGAATTAAAAAAACAGAACTATTGACTGGTGATTTTTTAAGTTATTCGGCGGTGCTTAAAATTATTCTTTATTATTTTATAAGTTATATTTTAATCGGCGCGGGATTTTTCTTTTTAGTCAGAAGCCTTGCTTATTTGCCGTTTTATGATATATTAGGGGCAATCGGTATTTATATTTTAGCGTCTGTTTTAGGCACGCTGGCGGTTTTTGCGCCGAGCGGGCTCGGCGTCCGAGAGGCCTTTTTGGCGATATTTTTACAGCTTTATTTTCCTTTAAGTATTGCTACCCTGATTGCTTTATTGGCCAGAGTTTGGACTACTTTAGGCGAAATAACTATTTTCATGGGCCTTTATAGTTTTATGAATAAAAAAGATTTTTTTAGAGTTTTGGCCCACTTTATTTTTAGAATCCGCCAATTTAATAATAGATGCCTGAAAAATCTCGCTGGCGATATTAGAAATAAAAGAATATTAGAAATAGGGAGCGGTCAGGGGGATTATTATTCGGCTAAACATTTTTTTGACAGTTCCAATGAATTTATCCAGTCTGATATTGTTGAGGGATACGGCCATAAAATTATAGATGTCGTTCAGATGAATTACAAAAATGAATTTGATATTATTTTATCTTTGAGTGTTTTAGAACATATTTTTGATATTCATCAGGCCATTGAAAATATCTACCGGGCCCTCAGACCCGATGGACTCGCTGTCTTTTTTGTTCCCGGTTTTTATCCTCTTCACGGGGAATCTAATGATTACTGGAGATTTACCGAACACTCTCTTAAAAGATTATTAAAAAAATTTAAAAGAATAAAAATTAAACATTCAGGCCTCAAACAATTTCCATTCGCTTATTACATAGAAGCGGTAAAATAAAGCGATTTCATAAATTAAGATAAGAGATTTTTAGAAAATATGAAACTATTAGTAATTATTCCCGCTTATAACGAAGCGGATTCTATTGTTGAAGTAATTAAAAATATTCCTCAAAACATCAGGAGGATTGACCAGATTAATATTTTGGTGATTGATGACGGCTCAACTGATAAGACTGTTTTTAAGGTTAAATCAGAAACCAAGGCAACAGTTATTTCTCATCAGGGGAATAGGGGAGTGGGCGTCGCTTTTGGAACTGGTATTAGTTATGCCTTGGAGAATAGAGCTGACTTGGTTGTTAATATTGACGCTGATGGCCAGTTTAATCCTTTGGATATTCCTCAATTAGTTCAGCCAATTTTAAATAATCAGGCGGATTTTGTCACGGCCTCGCGATTTATTAAAAAAGACTTTATCCCTCAAATGCCGCGGATTAAATTATGGGGCAACCGGAGAGTGGCCAGCTTAATCAGTTGGCTGACCCGGGAGAAATTTTATGATGTTTCTTGCGGTTTTAGGGCTTATAATAAAGAAGCGCTTTTAAGTCTTAATTTATTCGGGCAGTTTACTTATACCCAAGAAGTTTTTCTGGACTTGAGTTTTAAGGGATTAAGAATAAAAGAAATCCCGATTAAAGTGAGATATTTCCCTCAAAGGCGGTCAAGAGTTTATCAAGGAATTTTTCATTACGGCTTTAATACTTTAAAAATAATTCTCAAGACGCTGCGCGATTATCGGCCTTTCAGGTTTTTCGGCTCGATTGGTTTAATTATATTTTTTATCGGTTTAATTTTAGATATTTTTATGATGGCTTTTTATTTAAAGACCGGCGGCTTTACGCCCTATAAAGTAGTTGGTTTAACCGGCCTTTCATTAAATGTCATCGGTTTAGGGGTCTTATTTTTAGCTCTGATCGCCGATATGCTTTATCGTCTTCGGATAAATCAGGAAAAACTGCTTTATTATGAGAAAAAGAGACGATATTATTCGTAAGGGTCCGACCCTCATGATGGTCGGACCCTAATGGAAACGCTCGGCCGCTTCCAGCGGCGGCCTCGCTCAATACTCAGCGCGGTGCCCCGCCTTTTAGGCGGGGACCAAGCCGCCGCGCTTCCGCATGGTCAAAAAAGTGTAAACAATGCTAGAATTTCTTATAAATAAAGCGATTTCATAAATTAAGATAAGAGATTTTTAGAAAATATGAAACTATTAGTAATTATTCCCGCTTATAACGAAGAAGAATCTATAGGATTGGTTATTAAAGAAATTCCTAGGCAGATAGAGGGAGTCAATAAAGTGGAAGTCTTAGTCATAGACGATGGTTCTGTTGATAAAACAGTTCAGTTGGCTAAAGGGGCAGGAGCTGATTATGTTTTCTCCAATAAGACAAACAGGGGACTCTCTTTTTCTTTTAAGAGAGGATTAGAAGAAGCTCTGAAATTAGGAGCAGATATTATCGTCAACACAGATGCTGATTTTCAATATGACCAATCAGAAATAGTAAAACTTATTCAGCCGATACTACAAGATAAAGCCGATTTAGTTTTTGGCGATAGGCAAATAAAGAAAATTGACCATATGAGCTTAAAAAATAAATACGGGAATATCATCGGCAGTTTTTTTCTTCGCTTAATCACCGGTTCTAATATTATTGATGCTTCTAGCGGTTTTCGGGCATTTTCTAAAAAATCAGCAATGCAATTTTCAATTTTTTCCGATCATACTTATACTCACGAAACAATTATTCAGGCCGTTGATAAAAGAATGCGCCTTGCTCAAATACCGGTAACCTTTAGAAAAAGACAAACAGGCCAATCGCGGCTAATTAGGGGATTTTTTAAGCATATAGAAAGATCGTTATTGGTTATAGTTAAAGTTGTTTTAATTTATAAACCGCTTAAAGTGTTTTTTATCTTAGGCGGAGTCAATTTTTTATTGGGAATTTTGATCGGCTTGAGGTATTTATACTTTTTTTTCATTGGCGGCGCCGGCGGTCATATCCAGTCATTAATTTTAGCTTCTATTTTAATCAGTATTGGAGTCATTATTATTGTGATGGGCCTATTGGCAGATTTAATAAATACCAATAGGAAAATTATTGAAGAAATACTTTTGCGATTACGAAAAAAAGATTATCAGAAAAAAAATTATAAAAGAGACAATCAAAAAGAATAAAAAAAATATTTTAGTGGTAACCACAAGTTTTCCGCGCTGGCCGGGTGATTTTAGCGGTGTTTTTATTTTAGAATTACTGAAGAGATTGACTGACAGTTTTAATATTTTTGTTTTAGCGCCTCATTTTCCCAAAAGCGCCTTTAAAGAGACTTGGTTTGGTTTAACGATTTATCGGTTTAGATATTTTCTTCCAACTAAGCGACAAGAGGTTTGTTATGGACCAGGCATTTTATCAAATTTAAATAGAAACAGACTCCTCATTTTTATTTTGCCATTTTTATTTATCAGTCAATCTTTAAAAATAATTTATTTAATCAAGAAAGAAAACATAGATTTAGTTCACGCTCATTGGTTTTTACCTTCCGGTTTAACCGCTAGTTTAGCAACTAAAATCTATCAACGACCCTTAATCGTGACTAGCCATGGTCCGGACATTCTTTCTCTTAAAGGCGTCTTTTTTGATAAGATTAGAAGTATAGTATTTAATCGGGCTGAAGCCATAACATTTATCAGTCCGATCTTTATCAGGCAGTTTATCAAGAATCAGCCGATTAAACTGAATAAGGTTTATAGTATTTCTATGGGAGTAGATACTAATTTATTTCAGTCCTCGGCCAAAATAAAAGAAGATGGAGAAGCGCGTTTGAGAGAAAAATTAGGATTTTACCCCTCTCCGCCAATTTTACTTTTTGTCGGCGCTTTAGCTGAACGTAAGGGCGTTTCTTATTTAGTGAAATCAATGCCCGCGATCATTAAAAATTTCCCAAAAGCTGCTTTGCTTATTATCGGCAGCGGGCCCGAAAGAGAAGAATTAGAAAATCTGTCTTTAAATCTAAACTTAAAAAAGAATGTATTTTTTTTAGGCAATATTGAGCCTCAAGAGTTGCCTTATTATTATAATCAAGCCGATGTTTTTGTCTTACCTTCTTTAGTTGAGGGATTGCCGGTGGTTTTAATGGAGGCCTTGGCTTGCGGTTTGCCAATAGTGGCGACCAGAATTGCCGGTATCCCGGATATGATAAAAGACGGCCAAAATGGTTTTTTAGTCAGTCCTCAATCGCCAAAAGAATTAAGCCGGGCCGTGATAAATATTTTATTAAATGGTGAGTTAAGAAAAAACATAGCCAAAGAAGCCCAAAAAACAGCCAGAGAAAAATATGATTGGTCGGTGATTGTCGAGCAATTTAAATTGCTTTATCAAAACACTTTATGAAAATTTTAGGGATTTCCAGCGGACATGACGCTGGCGCGGCCATTATTGAAGATAATCAGGTTTTGGCCGCTATTAATGAGGAACGATTGAATCGGGAAAAGTTATATTGGGGGTCGCCGCTTTTATCTATTTCAGAATGTTTAAGAATCGCTAATTTGTCTTTGAAAGATATTGATGAGGTGGTTTTTGCTAATTTAACTAACGGCGCCGGCATCCAGCGGGAATTTAGAAGCGGCCGGCTCACTTTTAAAAAGCGGCTGTTTGACGCATCTTCCTATACTGGCCTCCTTGATAAAAAAATTATTAAAAAAATATATCTTTTTCTTTTAGGCGGATTGAGAAGCGAGAGAGAAACTTTTAAATTGATTCGGGAAAACGGTTTTAATTCATCTTGCCGATATCTTGAACATCATTTAGCGCATGCGGCCTCTGCTTATTATACTTCTCCTTTTAATTTGGATGATAAGGTTTTGGTAGTAACTACTGACGGTTCAGGTGATGGAATTGGCGCCGCTATTTTTACCATTAATCAAAACGGCTTTCTAAAGCGAAGGAATGAAACTTCTTTTTATCATTCACCCGGCGCTTTTTACAGTAATATCACCTATAATTTGGGTTTTAAGCCCTTAAATCAGGAAAGCAAGATTACTGGCTTGGCTGCTTACGGCCAGCCGGAAAAAACCTTGGATATTTTCAGAAAATACTTAAAAGCAGACTTAAAAAAGCTTGAATATCGTTCAAAACTCGGCTGTTTTGGCCGGCCGGCGGCCAAAAAACTTCATCTGCTTTGTCAGGGTCAGAAAAGAGAAGACATTGCGGCCGGTCTCCAAAAAAGAATAGAAGAAGTTTGCGCCGCTTTGATTCAAGCCGCTCTTCAAAAATATCAATGTAATAAAGTTTGTTTAGCCGGCGGTTTATTTGCTAATGTTCGTTTAAATCAGGCGATTTTAGAATTGCCTAATGTAGAGGATATTTATATTCATCCTCATATGGGAGATGGCGGATTAGCGGTTGGGGCGGCTTTGGCTCTTTGGGCAGAAACTTGCCAAAGGAAAAACCAGCCGGTTTTTCCACAGAAACTTTCTCATGTTTATTTAGGCCCTTCTTTTACTGACGAGGAAATTGAAATAGTTTTAAAAAATAGCGCTTTTGATTATCATTATTCAGAAAACATTGAGTTAGCCATAGCTGAATTATTGGCTTCTGGCAAAGTAGTGGCTCGCTTTAACGGGAAGATGGAATACGGTCCCCGGGCTTTAGGCAACCGTTCTATTCTTTATCAAGCAAATGACCCGACGGTTAACGATTGGCTGAATAAAAGATTGCGTCGCTCGGATTTTATGCCCTTTGCGCCGATTATTTTATTTGAGGAAGCCGCTAATTATTTTGAAAATTTTGACCCGGCGCATAGTTTTGCTTCTGAATTTATGACCATCACTTACCGGACCACTGAAAAATGTCAAAAACAAGCGCCGGCTGTTGTTCATGTTGACGGCACGGCGCGACCCCAGGCAATTAAAGAGGAAGTAAATCCTTCAATGTATAAAATTATTAAAGAATATCAAAAAATAACCGGCTTGCCCATTATGATTAACACCAGTTTTAATATTCATGAAGAGCCGATTGTTTGTACGCCAAAAGACGCTCTGCGGGCTTTTCAAATCGGCCATTTGGATGTTTTAGTCATCGGCGATTATTTTATTAGGGGCCGGCCCTCATTATGACTCGCGAACAAATTATCATTAAATATATCAAGGGCAAAGATGTTTTGGATATTGGCAGTGTCGGTCAGACCGATAAATATAATCTGTGGGTTTTTTTGAAAAAGGAGGCCGGGCAATTGGTCGGCTTAGACACAGAGCCGTCTGATAATCCAGATATTATTCAGGGCAATATGGAAACTTATAACTTTCATAAGCAATTTGATGTTATTTTAGCCGGCGATGTCTTAGAGCATATTGACAATCAGGGCCTTTTTTTAGACAACATTAGAAAACATCTTAAAAAAGACGGGTATTTTATTTTAACCACGCCTAATGCCAAGTGGTTCAATGTTTTGCTTAGGCCCAATCCGACTCATACTCTTTGGCATGATAAATATACGCTTTTTCATATTTTAAATAAATATGGATTTAAAGTAATCTTTTTTAGATATTATTATGGCAATAAGCCCCATTATAATTTTTTTAAAAAACTCCTTGTCTTAAGACAAGGAGTGATTTTAGTCGCCCAAGCTAAAGGGTCCGACTCTCGCGAGGGTCGGACCCTCATGGGTTTTCAATGAGAAAAATATTTCAAACAATTAAGTTGGATTTTATAGATGTTGTTATTTTGGTTTTTTATTATCTTTTTGTCTGTTTTTTATTTTTGGGGCTGTCCGGACTTTTCAATCGGTTTTTAGTCGGACTGGTTTTGGCGATTTTATTGGTCATACTTTTTTTCTTCCGTCGTTCCATTTATTTCCCTAAAAATTATTTATGGTTTTTTGCGTTAGTTCCCTTAGTTGCTTCCGGCTTTGGTTTGTTAAGAGGGTTTTTTACCGGCGATACTTATGGGCAATGGCTGCCGGCCGCCAGAGACATTATTTTGACTGGCCGTTTTCCCGGCTTTGAAACCAATTATTATTTTTCCGGAATGCCCTTAATGTCTTTTTTATTCGCCGGCACTTTTTTGATATCTAATTCTCTTAATGAAATTTTAAATATTTGGATACCATTTTTTTTCACCGCCGCTTCTCTGATAGTTATTATTCAATGGGCTAAAGACAGGAATTTAGATAAAAAGTTTTTATTTTTTATTCCGGTTCTTTTTTTAACTAATACCCTAGTTCAGTTCTACGGCAGTTGGAATTTATTACAGGAATCATTGGTCTTGTTTTTCGCCACTGCTTTTTTTTATTATTACGAAAAATATTCGGCCAATCAAGAGACAAAGGATTTAATATTTTTATTTTTAAGTTTAACTCTGGCCAGCGCCTCAAAGATTTCCGGCTTGTTTTTATTTATAATAGTTCCCTTTTTATTTTTTAAGAGCCGAAGAAAAACACAGCTTTTATCTTATTTATTTTTCTTTTCCCTGCCGATAATTATTTGGTTAATCAGAAATTATTTAGTTTTTGATAATCCGGTTTTCCCTGTTTTTAACGGGTTTTTTAAGGGAAGATATTACGAGGTAAACCGGCTTTTTGGAGCTTATCATGTTTTGCCCGCTTCTTTGATTAGTTTTTGGGGCAGATATTTATGGGTGATTAAAAATTATTTGTTTATCGCTTTTCCTTTTATTATTTTATCGCTTTACGGATTTATTAAAGAACGGCGTTATGATTATTTATTTTTAGTCGGTTTGTATTTTTTAATTAAAGAATATTTTCTTTTTACGCCCAATGATTCTTCAATCAGATATTTTTATATGTTTTTAGGATTATTTTTGGTTTACGCTTTGTTGGGTTTGGCCCGGTTGAAATCAAGATGGTTTATTACTTTATTGACTGGCTTGGCTTTGGCCGGCTTGCTTTTGACGCCAATAGCTAATTCTTCCAGCGCCTTTATCTATTTATTTGAGAATAGATTATTTTTATTGAGACAAATTTTTAATTATCTTCATAATTACTGGTATTTGTTTATCGTTGTTTTAACGCCGTTTATTTATCGGGCCAGTCAAAAAGAGGAATTGAAAATATTTTTAATTTTTCTTTATTCTTTTTTCATTTTTCATTTGCGATTTGTGGCCAACAAGAGCTGGCTGAATACCTGGCCTTTTATTGTTTTAGCCCTATTATTTTTATTACTCTTTATTTTTAAGGAAAGAATCAAATATCTAAAAGAAATAATCATTATTTCAGTTGTTTTAGCTGTTTTTGTTAATTCTTGGGCTATGGCTTCGGTTTATTATTTGCGTCAAGGAAAAATCAGCTTTCCGGTTGAATATCTTTTTAAAGAAAGCAAGTGGGCTCGTTCTGTTTTAAATAGTCAGACAATCTCCGGCCAGCGGAAAGATTTTTATGTTTTAATATCAGCTCAAACTGGTTATTTTGCCTGGTGGACAGACTATCAATCCCTCACTCTTTTTAGCCGTAATTTCTGGCATAAAATCGGAAATTATAGAAATAATTTATCAGACGAAGAACTTCGGCGTCTGCTTAAAGACAATCGGGTTAAATATATTATTAAAAATGAAGTTAGTTTTGATTATTATTCTCAAGAATATGAAAAGTTTTTTCAAAAGATTGCCAATAGCGATATTTTCCAACTTTTAGCCCAAAAAGAAGGGCAATATTTTGTTTGGCAAGTTTATGAAAATTAAAAATTACCAAGAAAATATTTTTTTCTTAATTTTCACCTTTCTTTTAGCCCCGTTTTTTTACGGGTTAATTTTGATTAACCGCTCTAAAAAAAATGAATTAAAAAGACCATTAAAATTTTTAGTTATTCAATTCGCTAAAATAGGCGATTTAGTTTGCAGCACGCCGGTTTTTAGAGAAATTAAAAAACATTATCCCTCAAGTTTTTTAAGCGTTTTAGTTATCCCAAGAGTTGAGGGTATTTTAATAAACAATCCGCATCTAGATGAAATTATTCTGCTTGACCGGGAAAAATACCAGGGTATCAGGGGGATTTTTAAATTAATTAAAGAGATAAGAGACAGACATTTTGATTGGAGTTTTAGTTTACTGCCCGGTCTTTTGAATAATCTGATTCCTTTTTGGGCGGCTGTTCCTCATCGGGCGGCGACTACTTCTAAATATACTACCAAGGGAGCTAAGGTTTTTTCTATTTTCAATAATTATCGCTTAGAGTATAAGAGGCATACCTTGGCTTTAAGGCATTATTTAAATTTATTAAGATTTATTAATATTACAAAATTTAGCGAGAAAAAAGAGCTTTTTGTCGGCTTAAAAGAAGAAAAAAAAGCTCTTCATTTTTTAGAAGAACATAATTTGAAAAAAGAAGATTTTTTAGTTGGTATTTCAGTAACGGCCGGCAATAAATTTAAGGAATGGTCTTTGGAAAAATTCGCCCGCTTAGCCGATAGATTGATTCAGGAATTTGACGCTAAAATAATTTTCATGGGCGCGGCTCAGGAAAAAGCGTTTATTTCTCAAGCCCAAATCCTGATGAAAGGAAAAAGCATTGATTCAAGCCAGTTTTTTAGTTTATCGGAAGCGCCGGCCCTGTTTCAATATTTGAAAATGTTTATTAGCGTGGATACCGGTTCTTTGTATATGGCCAATGCGATGGGCGCGCCGATAGTTGACATTTCAGGGCCGATTGATATTTATGAGCAGCCGCCCTTGGGAGATAAGTGCGAGATTGTTCAGAAAAAGTTAGCTTGTCTACCCTGTTCTTTTATTGTGCCGCCGGCCCGATTCTGCAGAAAAGGAACTCGTCAATGCATTGAAGATATTACAGTTGACGATGTTTTTGAGGCAGTCAAGCGATTATACTTTTCTGAAAAGAAAAAGATATAAAAAAACATTAAATGTCCTGGCGAAAAGCGCGCTTAAAATAGCCCCCCAGATTCCATATAAAGGGATTAAAACAACAGACAAGCCGATTTTCACTAAAGGACCGATGATTCTTATTTGATAAATTTCTTTAATTACCATTTTTGCTTTAAAAATTTCGCTAATCATAGAAAAGGATACAGGAATTACGGATAAGGCATATAATTGAGAATAAGGAATGGCTGTTAGATATTTAGGAAAGAGAATTTTATAGACCCAAGGAGCAATAATAATGTAGAATATCACTAAAACGCTTATCAGGGCGGTTAGATAGTAGATTTTTTTAATAAAGGTTTTTTTTAATTCTTCTCGAGAGCGAATTGATAATTTAGGCAAAGACAGAACGGCAATATGGTCGATAACCACTCTGATTTGTTTAGGTACCAAAACAGCGAAAGAATAAACGGCTAATTCGATGGCGCCCAAATAATGAAAAAGGAGAATTTTATCTAAATATTCGGACAGGGTTCCGATAAATCCAGTCAGGGTTAAATGTTTGCCATAGGAAACAGTTTCAGCTTCCTCTTGGCTATTAGGATTAAATTTCCTTTTTGTTTTAATAAGAAAGAAAAGCCGCAATAAAGTCCTCGAAAGGTAGTAAATAAAAATTATTAAAAGAAGAACAATAAAGTTCGGGGCGTTGGATAGAAAATGTTTAACGGAAAAAAGAGTTAAAATCATTATTGAAGCCGCGGCAACTTGGGTAAGAGAATCGTATTTTACCTGAAAATTAAATAATTTTTTACCGCTTAAGAAGCTGGCGTAAATTAAAGAAGCGTTGAAAAGCGGAAGAAAGGCGGCGACTACTAAAAAGCATAAAGCGAGAAGGACATTATCTTTAAGCCAATAATAATATCCGGCGGCAGTTAGAGAGGCCAGACTGGCTAAAATCCCCCATTTGAGCTGTGTTTTAAAGCCGCGCATAAATGAGCCTTCTAAATTTCTGGCTACGGCTTGGACCACGGCTGTTTCTAATTCGGGCAGGGAAAAAACAGAAATGATTGCCGTTAAGGAAAGAATATATTGGTAATTGCCGTAGATTTCCGGATTAATCCAATTAGCCCAAGCCAGAGCCACTACAAAGGCAGACGTCAGATTAACTGCTTTACCCAACATTAAATAGGACCCGCCCTTAACGAGATAAAGAAGGTCAATTTTAAAATAATTTTGAAGTTTATAGATAAAAGACGCAGTTAATTCTTGAATTTTAGGCATATATGAATTTTAAGATAAATAAAGCAATTTAGCAATAATTTATGTCTAAAGAGCCAAAAAGAGAATCTCTTAATAATTTACAAAATATCTTTCATAGAATCTTAGAAAGATATCTTCAAACTTCAGATAAATATTATCTTAATTTTATTCAGGATGAATTGCCGAGATATTTATCCATTAGAAACAGAGAATTTTCATTCTACTCTAAACCCGTTTTTAAAGCTAATCCCAGAAATCAATCACAGTTGATAATAGATTTATATAATGATTTAAATGAAATTAAAATACAGATTCTGGCCGAGCTCAATTTAAAAGTTTTTACTTTAAATATCAAGCGGTTTAATTACATCTATTTTAAAAGTTCGGGCTGGCAATACCAAGTTATTCATTTTCTCCAGAAAGAAAGCAGTAAAAGATTAAATCAGTTTATCACTTCTTTTCTTATCCACGGCAGTTTTGCCACCGGGGATTTTTTGAAAGACTGGAGCGATTTGGACACTAAAATAATCCTTAACGATTTCGTTTTCCAAAGCTCCCGTCATTTAGATTACGCCGCCAAATGGTTTAGAAAACTCTCTCTTTTATGCGACAAAATTGACCCTTTATCCCACCATCGTTTTTCTTTTTTAACTAATTTTGATTTAAGTTATTACCCCGCCTTTTTTCTGCCCAAAGAGGTTTATAATTACGCTTTGCTTTTAAACGGCCAACCGGAGATAAAAATCAATTTGAGGCCGGATAAGGACGAAATAAAAAAGCAAATGATTAAATTTGTCGGTTATTTTAAAGACAAGGTCTTAGATAAAAAATACAGCCGAAATCAGGGTCAGTTTAAAAATGATTTAGCCCGTTTGATGCTTTGGCCTTCTTTGATGCTTCAGACGAAAGATATTTATATTTATAAAAAATATTCTTTTAAAAAAGCTAAACAGGAATTTCCTCAAGTTGATTTTAGTCTTGTTGACGAGGCCGGCGCCATAAGAGAGCAGTGGTCGGGCTCTAATCTTTTAAGGTACTATCCGGATTCCCTTTTCACTCTTTTGCCCTTTCGCTTTAATCAAATAATAATTAATCAATATAAGAGATATTTAAACGGCCGGCCGCTTCCGAAAACCAGAAAAGAAATTGAGATATTTACCCGGGAAGCTTATTATTTTTTAAAAAAAACATTTAATTTAATTAAAAATGAACAAAAATAATTTTAAAAAATATCATTTTTTTAATCTCCCCCAGCCCTTAAAAGAAGCTGATTATCAAGGGGCTTGTGATTTAGTCGTTAGTGATTTGAAGGACAACCCTAATGTTTTTTCACTTTATCTATGCGGCAATCAATGGTTGCCGGGGGTCTCTGATATTGATATTATTGTGGTAACAAGAGATGCCAAACCTCTAAAAATTAAAATGCCCTGGCAACTTTCAGATAATTCTAAATTTATCTTCATTCATAAATACGGCTTATTAAACAAAAAAAATTTTCAGAAAGTATTTTATCTATTGAAGCTATTCCCGGAGAAAAACCGATTTTTAGCCGGTCGAAGAATAAAGATAAGAAAACCACTTAAAGAATTAGATAGAGACAGTTATAACTCCTTACAGGCTTTTTTTGTTTTTGATTATCTGATTAATAAACTACTGCTTATTCCTAAGTATTTACAAATAGATAATTTTAATGTAAGAAATGTTTTGGGAGAGATTTATTCTATCGGTCATACAATAGCTTTAATTAAGCAACTGACCGATAAAGACATCGCTCCGGATTTTTGTCAAAAAATAGAGCAATTGAGACATAATTGGTTTAGTTTATCAGAACAAGCCAATCTTGGTTTATTATTGAAATACTTATCTGAAGCGCCGGGAATCCTCTTGGAAATAGTTTCTGCTTTGGATTGGTATACTCAAAATAAATTCCCCCTTGGTCAGCTGCCGTCAAAAATTACTTTTTCTAATGAAAGATATTATATTAAGTTTATTAAAAATTGGCATAAAGAAAATTTCTTGAATGATTTTAAAAAAACTATTCATCTCAAAAATCCATTTTCTCAAAGAGATATTTTTAATTTTTATTTAGTCTTGCCAAGGAGTTTGGTTTTTTATCTTTATGCTTATTCTAGCGCTCCCGGCTGTTTGGCTGATCTTTTATCCCAAGCGCTTTCATTTAAAACCGAGGTTAAAATGGATCAGGGAATTGAGAAACATGCTCGTTATATCAATGAACTTCTTTCCGATGTCAAAAAAAGTAATGGCTTTTTAAGTCCTGTTTTCCCTTATGGTTTTTTCTTTTCTCAAAGGACTTTACCTAGTAAAATAGGCAGTTATTCGTTAAAATTTTTGCGTTTTTTTATTAGATAACTAATATGGATAACGAAATTGAATTTAAGAAATACCAAGAACGGGGCGCTTGCCATATTAAAGAGACCAAAAAGTCTATTTTCCATTTTAACGCTGTTCAACAGGCGCGTTTTGATTTGATATTGAAACATCTGGACAGCATTCAGGGAAAGACGGTTTTGGATTTGGGTTGCGGCGATGGAGCTTTGACCAGTTTTATTTGTCAAAAGGGGGCCAAGGTAATCGGCCTTGATAATCAGGAATTGGGGTTGAAGTTTGCTAAGGAATTTCTAAAGAGTCAAGGATTAGAAGCGGAATTAATTTTAGCCGATGTCTATCAAATTCCCCTAAAGGATAATTCGGTTGATTTTGTAGTTGCTTCTGATATTATTGAACACGTGAGAAAGCCGGATAAATTGCTTAGAGAAGCTCAGCGGGTTTTAAAAACAGGAGGAACAATTATTATTACCACTCCCTATCGTTTGACTGAAAAGCCAATGGACCCGTTTCATTACAGAGAGTTTTACCCTAAAGAACTTAAGAAATTAGTTAGGCCCTACTTTAAAGATATTGAGATTAAAGAATTTCAACCGGCTTTTTGGTTTTGTCTTTATAATTATGAGCCGCGCTTTCCAAAATGCCAGTATCTTTTGAGGTATCTTATTAATCTTTATGTTCTTTATTTTAATAGAAATCCATTATTAAAAGATTCGAGCATGAACATAAGGAGAAAAAGAGATTTTTATACTCATATTTTTATCAAGGCTAGAAAGTAAATTATGCCAAGCGTTAAAAATCCTAAAATTATTTTAGTTGATCCGTATATCAGCAGCATTCCTGGTTTGGGTTTAGCTTATTTGGCCGCTTATTTAAGAAAATATCTTCAAATTAAAGATATTAAGATATTAAAAAGGAATCTTTTTCCTTTATTAGGCAAAGCGATTATTGGGGAAGAACCTGATCTAGTGGGTTATTTTTCTCTAACTGTTGGTTTGGATTATACTCATCAGCTAATAGAAGAAGTAGCCGAAAAGCGGCCATCAACTATTCAGATTATGGGAGGACCGCATATCACTGCTTTACCGGAGAGTTTATCGCCTCAAGCTCAAGTCGGTATAATTGGCGAAGGAGAAGAAACATTGGTTCAATTGGTTAGATTATTCCAATCTTACGGAAGCTTACCGACTAATGAATTATCTAAGATATTGGGGATAGCTTTTTATGAACAAGGTCATTTAATAAAAACAGATAATCGGCCGCTAATTATGGATTTAGATAGTCTGCCTAAGCCAGCTCGGGATTTATTAGACATTAAAAGCTATTATCCTGTTCGGTTAAGGGCTTTTCCAACAAAAGTTTATCGTTCTTCTTGTTTAATGACTACTCGAGGATGTCCTTACCGGTGTGTTTTTTGCCAAGAAGGCAAGTATGGTCCTCGATTCCGTTACCATTCCGCCAGTAGAGTAGTTGAAGAAATAGAAGAGTTAATTGAGCAATATAATTGTAATTATGTAGAGATACAAGACGACCAGTTTTTATGCCACAAACAGAGACTAAGAGATATTGTCAGCGGTGTCAAAAGTAAGGGTTTAGAAAAAAAAGCGGCTTTCTACTGCTACCTTAGAGCCACTCAAGTTGATGAAGAAGTTATCTGTTTATTAAAAGAGATGAATACCAGATTAGTTTTTATTGGTTTTGAATCCGGTTCGGATAAAATATTAAAATACCTGAAAGATAAAACCTGTTCCGTGGAAATTAACCAGCGAGCTTATGACTTATGTCGTCAGCATGATATTTATGTTTACGGCGCTTTTATTTTTGGCTCTCCCTTAGAGACAATGGATGATATGGAAAAAACTTATCAATTTATGAAAAAAAATCCGATGGCCTTATGCGAGGTTTCCAGATTAACTCCTTTGCCCGGGACTGGTATTTGGGATTATGCTTTTAAAAAGGGTCTAGTCAATCCGATGATGGATTTCGAAAATCTAAGAGTCAGAGTGAGAGATGACAACTTAAACCAACTTTGGTTAGCTGAAAATGTAACCAAAGAAAAATTTTTAGAATTTTTTAATAAAAAAGTCAAACCGCTTGCTTGGCGATATTCTCAGGCCGCTAATGATTTTAAGATAATAGACTTATTTAATATTGAATTTATCAAAATTTTTATTAAAAACCCTAAATTTTATTTCTCGGTTTTTAAAAGAAGCCTAGAAAATATTTTTTATCGTATATTCAAGGGCAAAGATTAATGTATATTTATCAACCGGATAGAGTTTTACTTAAACGACAAATTGAGAAATACAGTCATTATATTAAAGGAAAAGTATTAGACGTGGGAGCGGGTAAAACCAGCCGTTATAGGGATTTATTTGATTGTCGGGAGTATATCAAGATGGATATTGAAAAAAGCGATAATATAGACATTGTTGGCCAGGCGGAGAATATTCCTTTTGAAAATAATACCTTCGATTCTATTATTTGTACCCAAGTTTTAGGCGATGTTGAGGATATATTTGAGGCCATTAAGGAATGTTATAGGGTTCTAAAACCTAATGGAATGATTTTACTAACCGAATCAATGGTAGAAGAAATACATAACAAACAAAGAGATTCTTGGAGGTTTACCAGATTAGGAATGAAGCGCCTTTTTAAAAAGGCAGGATTTAAGATTATTATTCTTAGCCGGAGGGGGGGATTTTTTTCAATAAAAGCGCAAATTAATACCCGCTATCTAATTGATAAATTTAATCTTTATTCTCATAAATATGGAAGAGTATTAAGCCCGTTTTTTAGAGCTTATAGCGAGTTTATGTTTTTTTTAGATAAAATAGACCAAAGCCAAGCGAATAAGAAGTTTGCTTTAGGTTGGTGTATAATAGCTAAAAAATGAATAAAACAATTATCACAACCAGCTGGGATGACGGGAGCAGGGAAGATTTAAGGGTGAGCCGGCTTTTAAATACTTTTAATCTTAAGGGCACTTTTTATGTCCTTCAAGCGCGCGAATTCCGGTCTTTAACCGATGAAGAGATTAAGGAATTAAGTAAAACCCAGGAAATTGGGGCCCACACCCTAAATCATTACGACTTGACTAAGTTGAGCTTAGTTCGGGCCAAAAAGCAGATAATCGGTTCAAAAAAAAATTTAGAGGATATTTTACATAAACCAATAAAAATGTTTTGCTATCCGAAGGGGAAATATAATTCAGAAATTAAAGAAATAGTTCAGGAGGCAAATTTTTTAGGGGCCAGAACGACAAAGGAATTTTCTTTTAGAGAGCCAAAAGATTTTTTTGAATTTGGCGCGGCTCTTCATGTTTATCCTTTTCCCTTGAGAAAAAGAGATAGAGAGCATTATCATTTATCCCGATTTTTATTTCAGCCGTTAGGAAGAAAATTTTTTAAAATTTTAAAATTAGGCCTGCCATTTTCTTCTTTTTTAAACTGGCCGAATTTAGCCAAAGCTCTTTTTGATTATGTTTATAAAAACGGCGGAATTTACCATTTGTGGGGCCATTCTTGGGAAGTAGAGCGTTACGGCATGTGGCTGGAATTAGAAGATTTATTTAGATATATAAGCCGGAGAGAGAATGTTTTGTATTTGACTAATGGCCAGGCCTTAGAATTCTTTAGGGTCCGACCCTCGCTAGGGTCGGACCCTCACAATCTATGAGGATTTTGTTTTTACAAGACGATTTTCCGCCGGAAAGTTTAGGCGGCGCCGGGACGGTTGCTTTTAATTTGGCCCAAGAATTTAGAAAGAAAGGCCATCAGGTTTATGTTATTTGCGCGGTTAAAGATAAAGATAAGGCCGGCCAGCGGATTGAAGAAGGGTTAGCGGTTTTTCGGCTTTACGCTAATTATCACGAGCGCTGGCGCGCTTATTTAGGGCTTTACAATCCCCAAATAATCAATCAGATAAAAAAATTATTCAGCCAAATCCGGCCGGATATCGCTCATTTTCACAACGTTCATTATTATTTATCCTATGCTTCCTTAAAAATAGCTAAAAAATACAGCCGGGCGGTTTTTCTGACGGCTCATGACGTAATGTCTTTTCATTACGGTAAATTGATAGAATTCATCAATCCAAATAATTTATCAATTCCTAAAACTTTTAATTATAGAATCACTCCTTTAAAACAAATCAAAAGATTTAAAAAAAGATACAATCCTTTGAGAAATATTATTATCAGGCATTATTTAAAAAAGGCCAATAAGATTTTCCCGGTTAGTTCCGCTTTAAAAGAGGCCCTAAAACAGAATGGGATAGAGAACACAGAAGTAATTTATAATGGCATAAACGCGGACGAATGGCAGATTGATGATAAATTGATAGATGATTTCAAAAAGAAATACCGGCTTTTTAATAAAAAAGTGATTTTTATGATTGGCCGGTTAAGCGATTTAAAAGGCGGGGAGAAAATTATCAGGGCGATGGAAATAGTCAATCAAAAAATACCAGAGGCGGTTTTAATGGCCGCGGGCGATAAACAAGGTTATGCTCAAAAGATGTTAAGCTTGGCTGAAAATAAAAATATCCAATTGCTTCTGACCGGATATTTACGAAGAGATGAATTAAAAGCGGCAACCCGGAGCAGTGATTTAGCGGTTGTTCCTTCTATTTGTTTTGATTCTTTTCCGACATCTAATTTGGAAGCCATGGCTTGTCAGAAGCCGGTTATCGGCACTTGTTTCGGGGGAACGCCGGAAATTGTTCTGGATAATATAACCGGCTATATTGTTAATCCTTTTAATATAGAAAAAATGGCGGAAAAAATCATAGCGCTTTTAAGCGATTCCCAAAAAGCCGAACAATTCGGACAAGCCGGCTATGAACGGGTCAAGAGATATTTTTCTCTTCAAGAACAAGCGGAAAAGATTCTTAAATATTATGAACAATTCCTAAGAGGTTCTTTAGGGTCAGACCCTCGCGAGGGTCTGACCCTAAAGAACCCTCAAGAAAAATATGCGCGTCCTCTTAATTAATCCGCCCAGATTTAACGAAGTTTTGGCCGATAACCCGTCTTTTATTGACGAAGAACGGGGGTTTAATCCGCCCTTGGGCTTGCTTTACATAGCCGGTTATTTAAAAAAATATAGCGGGCATCGGGTTTTTTGTTTAGACGCTCAAGTAGAAGGTCTAAATTACAATAAAGGGTTTAAAAAAAGAATAGAAGCGATAAGCCCGGATGTCGTTGGCATGACCGTGATGACTTTTACTTTGATTGACGCTTTAAAAACGATTGAATTAATCAGAGAAGCGGAAGAAGGGCTTAATAAAAAAATTATTATTGTTTTAGGGGGGCCTCATGTTCATTTATTCCCCAAAGAGACAATTCAATTAAAGGGTGTTGATTTTATAACCAAAGGAGAAGGCGAGCGGCCTTTTTTTAATTTACTGGAAGCCCTTGAAGGACGCGGTCAATTAGCCGATGTTAAGGGCTTGGCTTATCGGGAAAAAGACGTAATTATTGATAATCCGGTCGGCGATTTTATTGAAAATTTGGACGAATTGCCTTTTCCGGACAGAAATTTATTGCCAATTGAAAAATATAATTCAATTTTGGGCCACGGCCGAATTGTGACAACGATGTTTACTTCGCGGGGCTGTCCTTTTAAATGCGCCTTTTGCGACCGGCCTCATTTGGGCAAAAGATTTAGAGCCAGAAGCGCCAAAAATGTGGTTGATGAAATGGAAGAATGTCTTAAATTAGGCATTGAAGAGATTTTAATTTATGACGATACTTTTACCGTTAACCGGCAAAGAACAATTGATATTTGCGACGAAATTCTTAAAAGGGGATTAAAGTTTATTTGGGATATCCGGGCCCGGGTTGACACGGTTGATGAAGAGGTCTTAAAAAAACTAAAGCGGGCCGGCTGTCAAAGGATTCATTTTGGAGTTGAGGCCGGCACAGAGAAAATTTTAAAGGTCTTAAATAAAGGGATTCATTTAAATCAGATAGAAAACGCTTTTAGGTCAGCTAAAAAAGCTGGCCTTGAGACATTGGCTTATTTTATGATTGGGGCGCCGACCGAGACCAAAGAAGATATTTTAGAGACGATTAAATTTGCCAAAAAAATAAAACCGGCTTATGCTCATATCACTATTTTAACCCCTTATCCGGCCACCGCTATCTATTATCAGGCCTTAGCCCAAGGGGTAATTCAGAGTGATTATTGGCGCGCCTTTGCCAGCCAGCCGGAAAAAGGCGTGGTGACCCGATATTGGGAAAAAGAATTAACCAGAGAGGAATTATTTTATTTTTTGAATAAATTTTATAAGGAGTTTTACGGCCGGCCGGCTTATCTTATCCGGCAGATATTAAAAGTTCGTTCTTTTGACGATTTGAAAAGAAAAGTAAGAGCTGGTTTAAAGGTATTAAACATCAGGGTCCGACCCTCATGAGGGTCGGACCCTTATATTTCCCTCAAAATGCGAGTGTTATTTATTAATAAATTTTTAGACAAACATACCATTTACCGGGTTCCCTTGGGCATTTTGTATTTGTCGGCCTCTCTTAAACAGGCCGGCCATCAAGTTTTTATCGGCGAGCCGCAAAGAGAGAATATTATTGATAAAATAAAAAAGATTAGGCCGGATATTATCGCTTATTCTTTAAGGACCGGATTTCATCGTTATTATATTGACTTAAATAAAAAACTAAAAAAGCAATTTAATTTTTTTTCAATCTTTGGCGGTCCCCACGCGACATTTTTCCCGGAGATGATTAAAGAAGAAGGAATTGATTGCGTCGCTCAAGGCGAAAGCGAGAAAGCTTTGGTTGATTTGGCAAATCGTTTAGCCAATGGCGGCGATTATCTTCAAACCAAGAATTTTTGGTTTAAAACCAAAGAAGGATTTTTAAAAAATTCTTTAAGGGAGTTGGAGCAGGACTTAGATAAAATACCTTTTCCCGATCGGGACCTGCTTAATTATTTTAAAGAAATCAGACTTTCCCCGATTCATAATTTTCTTACTTCAAGGGGTTGTCTTTATAACTGCAGTTATTGTTTTAATCACCGGCTAAGGGCAATGCACAGCGGGCAAAAATACCTTAGGAGAAGAAGCGTCGATAATGTCATAGAAGAGATTAACCGGGTGGCTAAAAATTATAATTTAGAGAGAGTTCTTTTTGAAGATGATACTTTTAATATGGACAAACAGTGGCTCAAGGAGTTTAGCTTAAAATATCCCAAAATTCCCTTTAAGTGCAACTTGAGAGCTAATTTAGCCGATGAAGAGACGATTTGGTTGTTAAAAGAAGCTAATTGTTTGAGCGTGACCTTTGGCATCGAGGCCGGCAACGACATGATTCGTAATCAAGTTTTGCATAGAAATATGACTAAGGAACAAATTATTAATTGCGCGAATTTGTTAAAAAAATATAAGATAAAATTTATTACTGAAAATATATTGGCCAACCCTACTTCCAGTTTGTCGGACGATATAGAAACCTTAGATTTAAATTTGGTTTGCCGGCCGGACTACGCCAATGTTTCTTTACTTCAGCCGTATCCGCGAACGAGGGTATTTGATATTGCTTTGGAGAATAATCAGTTTAATAAAGAAGACATTGACGATATCAAATCTTTTTTTAGGTTTTCGCCGCTTAAAATTTCCAATAAAACGGAAAGAATCAATCTTCAGAGAATTTTTGCCATTGTCGTGGCTTTTCCATTTTTAAGAAGATATTTGGATTTTTTAATTAAGCGGCGAAAATTAACATTAATTTATTCTTTGGGTTATAATGTCTGGAGGCCTTATTGTTTATTTTTTAAGATAATGCCCCATAAATTGTCTTTAAAAAAATTATATTGGGCAACCAAACGTTATCTGTTTGGTTAAAAATTTTTTGCCAAAGGTCTCTAGCGGTTAATTTTACCCCGGCCGGCGGGATGGATAGATATTAGTCCGCGGCGCCGGGCCGGCTTAAGAAATGAAAGTTTTATTGATTAACCCGCCATATGATATAGAAAATTATTATGGGAATTTAAGCGAGCTGGCTTTTATTTTTCCGCCGGTTGGTTTAACTTATTTAGCCGGTTATCTTCGGCAATACGAACATCAGATGGCTATTTACGATTTTCAGGTAGAGGAAAGAGATTTTAATTATTTTATTCAGGATTTTCAACCGGATTTAGTCGGCATCACTTGTCAAACAGCTTTATTTTTTAATACTCTTAAGCTAGCCGAAAAGATTAAAAAAGCTTTCCCCCAAATACCTATAATAGTCGGCGGCGCTCATCCCACTTATCGGCCTGATGATTTTTTTGAAAACCCGGTTATTGACGCGGTGGTCAGAGGCGAAGGCGAAGAAACAATGCGGGAATTGTTATCTTATTATCATCAGAAGAACGGTTCTTTAACGGATATTTGCGGCATCAGCTTTAAAAAGGATAGTCAAATAATTCATAATCCAAACAGAGCCTTGATAAGAAATCTTGACATTCTTCCTTTGCCGGCCATTGATTTACTGCCCTTAGAGAAATATCGGGTCAGTCCAGATAATTACTTAGGCGGACGGGCCGGCTTAATCACTACTTCGCGCGGCTGTCCCTTTAGTTGTATTTTTTGCGCCAATAAAGAGGCATTTAACCGGACTTATCGGCCCCGCCGGCTGGAAAATGTTTTTGAAGAGATTGAATATTATCTTAAACATTATCAGATTTCAGAGCTTTTTGTTATGGATGATTGTTTTGGTTTGGACAGAAAAAGAGCTTTCCGGTTTTGTCAGGGAATGATTGATCGGGGCTATCATCAGAAACTATTATGGTGGTGTCAGATCAGAGTTGATTTAGTTGACCAAGAGCTTTTAAATCAAATGAGAAAAGCCGGCTGTAAAATAGTTTCTTTTGGCATTGAATCTGGCGTTCAGAGAATTTTAGACATAATAACTAAAAGGATTACCTTAAAACAAATCAGAGAAGCGGTTAAAATGACAAGAAAAGCGGATTTAGAAACCAGAGGGAGCTTTATTTTGGGTTTGCCGACCGAAACCTTAAAGGATTCTTTAAAAACCATTCTCTTCTCTTTGATACTTCCTTTAAGCCAAGTAAAGTTTGGATTAGCCACTCCTTATCCCGGAACAAAATTATGGGAGATCGCTTTAGCCGAGGGCCAAGTTAAAGACCGGGGAGAGGATTGGAATCGGTTTACCCAGATGGCCGCCTATACAAAATACCGGGCTTCTTATATTCCCCAAGGCAGAAGCGCCGCTGAATTAATGTTTTTGCAAAAATTCGCCAATCTTATTTTTTATTTTAAACCAAGCGTTATCATTTCATTTATTAAGAGAATCAAAAGTTTTAATGATTTTAAATATTTTTTAAAATCGCTGTTTAAGTTTTTATTAAGTTCAATTCGGTAATCAAAAATAATAACGTAAATTAACGTAATTCAATTACGTTAATTTAGATTAGTATGAAAGTCCTGTTGTTAAATCCTCCTTTTACTGATTACGGCGGCTTAGAGGGCCACGGCGGCAAGGCCCTGCCTTTGAATTTGGCTTATTTAGCCGCTTATTTAAGAGTCAAAAGGCCGGAGATAGAAATTAAAGTTTTAGATTGCGAGGGCTTGGGCTTGTCGTATTTTCAAATTGAAGAGGAAATAAAAACCATTCGGCCGGCTATTGTCGGTTTGACGGCTCCGACGCCCGCTTTTGCCCAGGTCTTAGAAGTTTGCCGAATAATTAAAAATATCTCCAGAGATATTGTGGTTGTAGTCGGCGGGCCCCATCCGACCGCTCTGCCCAAAGAGACCGTGGCTGAAAAAGATATTGACGCGGCTGTGCTCTACGAAGGAGAATACACTTTTTTTAACCTGATTGAAGCGATTGAAAATAACAAAGGACTAAGCGAAGTGAAAGGGATTGCCTATAAGGACCGAGAGGGGAATGTTTGCCTGAATCCTCCCGGGGAAATTATTAAAGATTTAGACGCTTTGCCTTTTCCGGCCCGCGACCTTTTTCCCTTAGACATTTATTTTCCGCCGCCCACTAAAAGAATGAGCGATAAAAAAGCCGGCAATATGATTACTTCGCGGGGCTGTCCTTATCAATGCACTTATTGTATGGCCAGCTACATGTGGCAGAGAAAAGTGAGGTTTAGAAGCATTAAAAATGTGGTTGATGAAATTGAAGAATGCATTAATAAATACGGGCTGGGCGAATTTAATTTTCACGACGAGCTTTTTACGGTCAATAAAAAAAGAACCATAGAATTTTGCCAGGAAGTCAAAAAACGGGATTTGGATATTGTCTGGGTTTGCATGTGCCGGGTAGATTATCTTGATGAAGAAACTTTAAGGGAAATGAAATCAGCCGGCTGTCGGAAAATAATGTTTGGTTTTGAATCTGGCTCGCAGATGATTTTAGATATTATGAAAAAAAGAGTGGCTTTGGATAAAGCCGAAGAAGCGGTTAAATTGGTTAAAAAAGCGGGTATTAAAACAGCCGGTAATTTTATGCTGGGCAATATCGGCGAAACCGAAGAAACGATAAGAGAGACCATAAATTTAGCCAAGAAATTAAATTGCGATACCATGGCTTTTTTTGTGGCCAGCCCTTATCCGGGCACGGAATTTTATGAGACGGCCAAGGCCAGAGGATATTTCAGAAAAGACATTGAATGGAAGGATTTTACTTTGGTCTCTAACAACTTGCCGCCTCTTAATTTGCCGGGCCTGCCGGCCGAGCGAATTTTATACTGGCAGAAAAGAGCTTTTCGCGAATATTATTTAAGGCCCCGATATGTCTTAATGAAAATTGCCGGCGTTAATAGCTGGGTTGATTTAAAAAATTTATACAACGGCGCTAAATTATTTTTGAGAATAGAGCGATAAATTCTCATTATGCTTTCTCATAAAAAAATAAAAATCTTTTTCCAAATTTTGGGCCCGCTGGTTTTTCTTTATATTCTATCCAAAATAGATTATCAATTTCTTTTTGAAGAAATTAAATTATTAAAATGGCATTTTTTAATCTTAGCTGTTGGCTTGATGATTTTTAAGATTACTTTTAAAGCCCTACGTTGGCGGATTATCTTATTGTCTTTAAATGTATCTATTTCAAAAATCAGCGCTTTAAACTTATACTGGTCAGGCGCTTTAACCGGCCTGGCCACCCCGGGTCATTTTGGCGAGTTGATTAAAGTTTATTTTCTTAAAAATAGGGGCCATAATGTTTTCCATTCTTTTTTCAGCTTAATTTTAGACCGGATAATTGATATTTTAACTTTATTAATTTTTGGTTTTTTGATTTTCTTATTTTTCTTAAAAAATATCGGCGTCTATGTGATTTCTCTCGGCCTTATCTTTTTATTTATTATCATTTTTATTTTTTTAATTTTAGATCAGAGAACCTTTCTCCATAAAGTTTTCAACAAGCTGTTTCAAAGATTTTTACCGGTTGATTTCAGCGATTATTCCCGCTTTTCTTTCTCTAAATTCTTTAAAGGCCTCAAAGACCTAAAAAAGAAAGAAGTATTTTATTTTTTTGCGTATTTAATCATCGGCTGGTTTTTTTATTTTTTATCCCGATATCTGGTTGCTTTGTCTTTGGGTTTGGATTTGTCTTTTATGACTATTACCGCTATTTCTATTTTAGTGGCCATCATTACCGCTCTGCCGATTTCTATTGCCGGTTTGGGCACTAGAGAAGCCGCGGTCATCTATTTTTTCAGCTTATTTGGACTTAATAAAGAAATAGCCGTTTTATTTTCTTTATTGATTTTTACCGTTGATATTTTAGTTATTTCTTTAGGTTTGATTTTTTATCTTAGAGAATTAAGCTTGATTAATAAAGTTAAACAAATATAAAAAATGATAGGGATGTTATTAGCTTTTTTTGCCGGGCTTTCTTATTCAGCTAGGGATGCCTTTAGCAAAAGAGCTTTAAAAAACTTAGATGAATACGTGACTGCTTGGGCTCTTAGGTTTTTTGCCTTGCCATTAATTATAGTGTTGTTATTTAGCTTTGAAATGCCGGAAGTTAAGCCGGCTTTCTGGTGGTGGTTAGTCATTGTCACGATAATAGATATTATAATTATGGTAATTTTTATGAAAGCCGTTAAGATTTCTGACCTTTCATTAGTTATTCCGATACTTGCTTTTACGCCTTTATTTATTTTAATTATTTCTCCTTTTTGGATTCACGAGCTGCCAAATATCTATGGTATTATTGGTATAGTTTTAGTGGTTATTGGCGCCTATATTTTAAATATTAAGGAAAAAAATAAAGGTTGGTTATTTCCCTTAAAAGCATTGTTAATTAATAAAGGTTTGCGCCTAATGTTTTTCGCTTCTTTTTTAATGGCTATAACCACCATTATTGACAGAGTAGCGATTGAGAATTCATCGCCAATTTTTTATCTGATTTTTATTCATCTATTGTATGTCTTGATGTTTTTGCCGATTGTTTTGTATCGGCTGAAAGGCAAAATAAAATCAACTTTTATTTTTAAGAACATCAAATTAATGTTGCCAGTCGGCCTATCTAGCGGATTTTTTTTGCTTTTTCATATGTTAGCTATTCCCTTGACATATGTGTCCTATGTTTCAGCCATTGAAAAGCTAAGTATTATTATCAGCGTTATATTCGGCTATTTTATTTTTAAGGAGAGAAATATAAAGGGACGTTTAACTGGCGCAGTTATTATGGTTTTAGGGATTTTGTTTATAATATTAGGTAGATGATATTTAAAATTAAGTTTAGTTAACAAAGTTAAATGGAGATAAAAACATACTAAGGGAGTATATGAGCATAGATAAAGAACATATTCAAAAAGAAGAAGAACAATGGAGAAAAATTATAGCCGTTGGAAATCAAGACGCAGGCATGGTTTTGATTTATGACCAAAAACTATGCGCTTTTGCGCATGAAATAGGCGCGGCGCTTGAAAAGAAAATAACTTTTGATTATATTTTCGCAGCCTCTAGGCTAATAGAAAGGATCAATGTGCTTTTAAGTAAATTGCCTAAAGAAAAATTTGAGACTGTGGTTGGGATATTTTTAAATATTAAACAACGTTTAAAAGAAGAGGTGATACAAGGAAAAACCGCTCAAAGAAAGAAGGCCTTAAATTCTTTTCCAGAAGAAATTCATCAGGCCAGCCATAAACTTTGTGATGAGCTGGAAAAAAGATTTTGTAAATGATGTTCGGTAATTTTTTGGAAAATTGACCGAATCTTTTAAATCTTTTATGCTGAAGTTATGTTAAAAGACGAAATAATTTATAGGCGGGCAGTGAGCATTGTGATTCCTGCCTACAATGAGGAGTCAAGAATCGGAGCCGTGCTTAATGATTTGTTAGCTATGATTAAGTCGTGGAATATAGAGTGTGAAATTATTGTGGTTGATGACGGTTCAAAGGATAAAACCGCCCAAATCGCCGGGGGATTTGACGTTCAATTGGTTCAACATAAGCAGAATAAAGGATACGGCGCCTCTCTTAAAACCGGAATTCGGCAAGCCCGCTATAATATTATTGGCATCGCTGACGCGGACGGCACTTATCCGGTTGAGCGCGTCCCCGAGCTGGTTCGTTTTATTGGTGAATATGATATGGCGGTCGGCGCGAGAGTTGGCAAAAACGTCAAGATGCCTTTATTTAGGCGGCCGGCCAAGTGGCTTTTAAACAAATACGCCAATTATCTTGTTCAAGAAAAGATACCAGACCTTAATTCCGGTCTGCGGGTTTTTAAAAAAGATGTCTTTGAAAAATTCAGAAGCATTCTGCCGAACGGTTTTTCTTTTACCACTACCCTTACTTTGGCCTTATTAAGCAATGATTATCAGGTTAGATACATACCGATTGATTATTTTGAAAGAGGCGGCAAATCAAAAATCAGGCCGTTCCGCGATACCGTCAATTTTTTTACTTTAATCACTAAAACCTCGCTCTATTTTAATCCCTTGAGGGTTTATATGCCCATTGCGCTTTCGCTTTTGGGTTTTGGCGCCATCTCTTTTGGCTATGATATATTCGTTTTGCAAAACATAACCGACCGGACAATGGCGCTTTTTTTATGGGGCGTTCAATTAGGGGTCATCGGTCTTTTAGCTGATATGATGAGCCATCGGAGATAAATTAGGGTCCGACCCTTAAGGGTCGGACCCTAATGAAATTAAATTATGAGTCATGACAATAAGAAAAAACGTCCAAAGATAGCCGTCATTGGCACCGGCGCCGCGGCTTTTGGCGTTTTAACCGCTTTATTGGACAAGCGCTCTGACTTTGATATTGTTGTTTACGATATCGGCAAACAGGTGGCTGAAATTTCCCCTCCTGACAATCCTTCAGAAGAGTGGATTATTTCATTTTACGATAAAATTTATAAAGATATCCGGTCGCTTTATCCGTTTAAGTTTCCGCCGCCCAAGACACATTTCGGCGAGCAGATTCCCAGACATTTTCTCGGCCAAAATATAGATATTTTTAAAAGCGAATCATTCGGCGGGCTGACTAATTATTGGGGGACAACTATGCTTCCTCTAACTGATAGGGAAATGGCCAAATGGCCAATCTCTAAAGAATCCCTTGAGCCGTATTATCAAAAAATTGCCGAAATAGTCGGAATAGCCGGCTGTCCTGACGCGCTCAATGAATATTTTATCAGGGATTTTTCCACCCGGCCGCCAATTCGTCCGACTCCTGTTTTGGCTCTTCTTAATGAGGCGGTTAATCAGTTTAAAGGCGGACCAGTTCGCAATGTTTCGCGAAGCGAGTCGGGC
>MHMZ01000032.1:60033-78335 GCA_001819555.1 Candidatus Portnoybacteria bacterium RIFCSPHIGHO2_02_FULL_39_12
CTTAAATCGGTGCGCCGTAGAAACCCGCGAAGACCAGCCGAATCATTGTCTTTATTGCGGCGAGTGCCTGGCCGGTTGTTTTCAAGGCGCGCTCTACAGCACACGGCTGACCATAAAACAATATTTTCAAGACCCCCGGGTCAGGTATAAGGCCGGAGTCCGGGTGAGCCGAATTAAAAAAAACCGCTCTCTTGAAATTGAGACCGATAAAGGGTCAGAAGCCGGTTTTTCAAAAATTTTTCTGGCCGCCGGCTGTCCGGCTTCAACAGAAATTATTATGCGCAGTTTCGGTCTGCGGGACGGCCTGACCATGAACGATAACGCTGTTTATGTTTTTCCGATTCTTTATTTAGGCAAAAAACCGGGCCGAGCGCTCCATAAATCATATTTGTCGCTGTGTAATATAATTCTTGGCTGTATTCCCAAGACAGCGGCCGAACGCTTTGCCCAGGTCCAGATTTATCCCAACTTTGATTATCTTTGGCGTTATAATATTCCGGCTAAAATTTGGCCGATTATCCGGCCGCTCCTTTCTTTTTTTCGGTCCCGTCTTTTTTGGGGCCGGCTCTATCTTCACAGCGATTATTCGCCGGCCTATTCGTTAAAACTAATGTCTGATCGATTAGCCGTTGATAAAGTTAAATTTACCGAATTTAGCCGTCTTTCGTTGCTGATGTCTGATATCCGCGCGGCTGTAAACCGCAAGGGTTTTTATATTCCTTTTATTCCGCCTATCCGGCAGAAAGTGAATTCTCATCAGGCCGGCGCCTTGCCGTTCGGGAATAAAATATTTGCGGTGTCTTCTTTAGGCGAGGCAGAGGCGATGCCGGGTCTGTATTTATGCGATTCAACCTGCCTTCCGGATTCGCCGGCTATTAATCCGGCCTTTACAATTATGGCCAATGCTTGCCGAATAGCGGATGGTGTTTTAGGTTAAAACAGTCCGAGGCAATCAAAATGAAATTTTTAGACATTTGATGTTATTTACTGATGTTTTTTTAAACAAAAACCTAAAAACACAAACTACACAAAACACAAACAAAACACAGATACCAAAAATCCAAAAGCACAAACCGTTTTGGTTTTGGGCTTTGTGCTTTTGGTTTTTAAAGAGAATTGTCGGCGCCGACTGCTTCGCTTATGTTTTTAAACCCGTCTTTTTTAAGAAGCCGGCAAAGCCCTAAATTAATCTGCGAGATAATTTGCGGTCCTTCAAAAATCAGACCGGTGATAAGCTGTAAGAGAGAAGCGCCGAGCCGTATTTTTTTATAAGCGTCTAAAGCGTTAAATATGCCGCCGCAGCCGATGATAATTTTTTCTCCTTTTGTTTTTTGATAAATATAAGCGATTAAATTGTTGGCCGTTTCCTCCGCCGGTCTTCCGCTGATACCGCCCAGTTCCTCCGGCACCCGGCTGATTTCTTCAGGAATTATTTTGGGGTTATTTCTGTTTTTTATTAAATTGGCGCAGATAAAACCGGCCAGGCGATAACCGTCGGCTAATTCAATAATTTTATCAACTTTTTCAGGCGGCAAATCCGGCGGCATTTTTAAAAAAATCGGTTTTTTTATATTAAGTCCCTTAATTTCTTGAAGAAGCAGATTTAAAGAATAAGAGTCGGTGAAGGGCTGGCCGCCAAAGGCATTGGGACAGCTTATATTAATCGTTAAATAATCGCCGATATTTAAAAAAGATTGGGCGGCTTTGAGATAATCTTTTATTCCTTTTTCAATTTCAATTGTTTCCGGCGAATTTGTTTTGGCGAGGCTGATGCCGACCGGAATTTTAAATTTTTTAGTTGCGAGCCGTTTTGAAATAATTTCTGAACCGTCGTTTTTAAGGCCGTAATAGACAACAATGCTTCGCGACTTTATCAGCCGCCAGAGCCGCGGCTTGGGATTGCCCGAACAGGGCTGGCCGGTGATTGAGCCGACTTCTATAAAGCCAAAACCGAGGCTCGGCGCAATTTCTGTCAGTTCGGCGTTTTTGTCAAAGCCGGCGGCCAAACCAACCGGATTTTTAAAAAATATGCCGCCGATATTTTGTTCAAGCATCGGGTCGGAAAAGTTCAGAGAAAGCGAGATGGTTTTTCTAAACAAGATATTGCTTCCCAAAAATTTTCCCAGCCGGATTATATTATCATGTATTTTTTCTTCATCAATTTTAAAAAGGATTTTTTTGAAGAAATTGCGATATAAAAATCCGATAATACTATTTCTCAATTGAAAAAAAATATTTTTCATAATATAATTGGGAGGCGGGAAACCCGGTTTCCCGCATAATATAATTATGGCTATTTTGAAAGCGCCGCAGCCGCGCTACCGCCTTTACACGCGATTTAAGAGTTATGCTTCGTTTGCCAGTGATTTAATTTTAGGCCGGATTAAAAAGGGGTCTGATGTCAGACGGCTTGAAGAGGCCTTATCCAAAAAATTTGAAGTTTCTTATGTGGCGGCTGTGCCCATGGCCCGGGTCGGCATTTATCTGACTTTAAAATATTTAATTAAGCCCGGGCAAGGCGTGATTATGTCGCCCTATACCGTGGCCGATATTGTTAATATGGTAATTTGCGCCGGCGGGGTTCCAGTTTTTTGCGACATTGAACAAAAGTCATGTAATATAGACCCGGATAAAATTGAAAAACTGATTGATGAGCGCATTGGCGCGGTCTTAATTACTCACTTGCACGGGGTCAAAGCGGCCGCCCATGAAATTTTAAAGATTTGTCATAAACATAACCTGCCGCTTATTGAAGATGCGGCGCAATCTTTCGGGGGCCGCGAAGACAAAAAGCGGTTGGGAACAATCGGCGAAGCCGGAATTTATAGTTTTGGCATGTATAAAAATATAAACAGCTGGTACGGCGGCGCTGTGGTTTCAAAGAATAAGGATTTGATTGATAAAATCAAATCCGAGCTTGAGCGATATGACTTTCAGAACATTGGCTTTATGGCCAAGCGGATACTCAAAGGATTATTGACCGATATTCTTACCCAGCCGCTTATATTCAAACCAATAACTTTTTGGATATTTCGCTTTGGTTTTCTTTATGATATTTCTTGGATTAACCAACGGGTGGAAATTGAGCTGGACGCGAAGCGCCGAGATGTTACGCCGGCGCATTATCTGGCCCGGCTGACTCCTTTTCAAGCGCGTTTGGCGCTTTGCCAATTAGACCGGATTGATCCGGAGAGCGAAGTTCGGATTCAGAAGGCGGCGTTTTATCATCAGGGACTTCAAGATATTCCTAATTTGGTTCTTCCGGCCAAAGGAAATAATTTATCTGATATCTACACAGTTTTTCCGATTCAATATAGAGATCGTAAAAAATTACTCAAATGGCTTATGTTTAATAAAAGAGATGTAGCGGCTCAACATTTAAAAAATTGCGCCGACCTGCCGGCTTTTTCCGCTTTTTATCGCGATTGCCCGGTGGCCAGAAAAACCGCCAATGAAGTGATAGTTCTTCCTACTTATCCGAGATACCCGATTTCCGAAGTTCAAAAAAATATTGAAGCGATTCGGGCCTATTTTGGAGCAAAATGAGGGGCTGCCCCTCATTTTATGAGGGGCAGTCTCTCATTTTACCTGCCGCCTCCTTTCAAAACTATTTTAATGGTTTTTAAGATAATACTTAAATCCAGGATAAAAGAGCGGTGTTTGATATAATAAAGTTCATATTGGAGTTTTTCAATACTGTCTTTTACCGAAGCGCCGTAGCGAAAATTTACCTGGGCCCAGCCGGTTAAGCCGGGTTTAATAATATGGCGCATTTGATAATAAGGGATTTGTTTTTCCAATTGTTTCACAAATTCTATTCTCTCCGGCCGCGGCCCGATAAAGCTCATTTGGTCAACAAAGATATTCCAAAGCTGGGGCAGTTCATCTAAGCGGGTTTTGCGCAAAAATCTGCCTACTCTTGTAATCCTATGGTCTTCGTGGTTGGCCCATTGAGCCCCGTCTTTTTCCGCTTCCTCAATCATGGTTCTGAATTTAATAACCGTAAAGATCCGGCCGTCCTGCCCGATTCTTTTTTGTTTGTAAAAAACAGGGCCGCGGCTGTCTATTTTTATAATCAAAGCAATTAAAGGATAAAAAATTAAGCTAATTAATCCAAAAACCAGAGCGCCCAGCATATCTAAAATTCTTTTCGCCGTTTCATAGAAATTTTTTTGGCTTTCGGTCAGATTTTCCAAAAACCAGATTTCGCCGATAGAGGAAAGCGGCACTTTGCCCATTATTTTTTCATAAAAATTAGAAAAATCGCTGAAATTTATTTTTAAAGGCAGGCATTGATAAAGACTCTCGGCCAAATGGCTGTCTTGGTGAGGGTCAATAGCCGTAATAATCGTCTTAATATTTTTTTGATGGGCAATTTCCAATACGTCAAATGGAGTTTGAATATCAGCCGGTTTGAGTTCTTGAGCCAAACGATAACCTATTTGGGGATGGGCTTTCAGCCAGTCAAGCATTTGTTTCGTTTCTTTGGTCTGGCCAATAATCAAGAGATTATTTAAGAGAGCTTTTGATTTGAGGAGAGAATTATAAACTTGACGCCATAAAGAAACCAAGACGGTAAAAATCAATAAATTAAAGAATAAGTTTGTTTTTGGAGTGATGCCGAAATAAGGGATAAAATAAAAGAAAGCAATGGCTAAGCCGGCGTTAATAGCCAAGCCTCTAAAAAGCGTAGAATAAAAAGCGAGATTATTTCTGGCCAGATTTAAACCATAGAGCCCGGCGATATAGAAAACAATCAGCCAAAGCGCGTAGATAATAGAGAACGGCCAAAAATGCTGTTTAAAGCGCCATAAATCAAGACCCGGCCAATAACGAATAAAAAGAGTCAGCCAAAGCGAAAAATAAAGAATAATTATATCTCCGATTAAAAGGATAATTTTTTTGGGATTAGGCATATGAATTTATTCTATCATTTTTCCCTTGATAAATCAAGATAAAGAAGGTAAGATGACTCTATGGAATTATTCTTGACCGAAGTTATTCATTTGTTAGCTGGTTTAATTGTTGGCAGTTTATTATATTATAAATACAGACAGCGCCGATTATTTTTTTTATGTTTGGCCGTAACTATCTTTATTGACTTAGACCATTTAATAGATTATTTTTTAGCCGTCAATTTCAGCCGTTTTGATTTAATCGAGTTTTTAGATACAAATTTTGTGATAAAAGCCAATAAAATCTATGTGCTTTTCCACGGCTGGGAATTTGTTTTTATTCTTTTATTTTTAGCCGGTGTAATTAAGAAATATCGGCCGGTTTTATTAACTATCGGCTTGGCTATTTTTGGTCATTTATTAGTTGACCAATTTACTAACGGCACTTGGATTTTTGGTTATTCGCTTATCTATCGCTTGATAAATAATTTTAGTTATAACGCTTTTATCGGTCTATGAAAAAAACAAAAACAGCCGTTATCGGCGTGGGGATGGTCGGCGGCGCTTTAGCCAATGTTTTGTCCGAACCTCTGCTTTACGATAAATACAAAAAACTTGGTTCGCTTAAAGAAATTAACCGAGCCGAGATTATTTTTATTTGCGTGCCCACGCCTTTTGACGGCCAGAAAGGTTTTGATTTATCTTACATTAAAAACGCTTTTAAGCTCATTAAGGGCAAAAAGATTATGGTGATTAAGTCAACGGTTTTGCCCGGGACGACTGAATTATTTCAGAAAAAATATCCCGGACATAAAGTTTTATTCAGTCCGGAATTTCTGACCGAAGCAACGGCTGACCAGGATATGCGGTATCCGGACAGACAAATTATCGGCTATACTAAAAAGAGCTATAATGTAGCTAAAGATATTTTACAAATTTTACCTTTAGCGCCGTTTGAAAGAATAATGCCGGCCGCCGAAGCCGAGTTAGTTAAATATTTTGGCAATTGTTGGTTTAGCGTCAAAGTAGTTTATGCTAATCAAATGTATGACTTGTGTCAGAAATTAGGCATAAATTATGAGTCGGTTATGGAAAGCGCCGCGGCTGATAAAAGAATCGGCCGCAGTCATTTAGAGATTTTTCATAAGGGTTATCGCGGATATGGCGAGAAGTGCCTTCCGAAAGACATCCGGGCTCTGATACAAAAAGGCGATGAATTAGGAATTGATTTAAAACTTCTCAAGACCGCAGAAGAAATTAATAAAATTTTAACTGAAGGAAGAGATAGATGAAAAAAGTTTCAAGTTTCAAGTTCCAAGTTTTAAGCTTGCTAATTTTTGGAGGCATTTTTGTTTTCGGGGCAGCTGTTCAAGCGGCCGAGCTGGGGGAGCAGGTTAAATTTTTTGTTGATAACAGTTATGACGCGTATAAGCGAAGCGAGCTAATGGCCACGCTCCGTCTTAAATCAGACCAAGCTTATTTTTACGTTGATGATAATTACTGGAATCAAATGACGCCTTCTAACCGTGAGATTTTTCAGGCTCAAATAGGAACTTTAGCCAATGAATTTGATTTGGTAATTTATCCGAAAGAAAGAACTTTTTTTGGCAGCGAATGGAATCCGGGCCTTGACAACGATAAAAGAATTACTATCTTAGTTCTTCCTTTGATTGATTCAGCCGGCGGCTATTTTAACAGCAACGATGAATATTCCCGAACTGTTTTTTCAAATTCCAATCAAAGAGAGATGATTTATCTAAACGCTTTTTATGCCAAAAAACCGGACGCCAAATCATTTTTAGCTCACGAATTCCAGCATTTAATTACTTTTTATCAAAAGACCGTTTTGTATAATCTGGAAGAAGATATTTGGTTAAACGAGGCCCGTTCGGAATACGCGCCGACCCTTTTGGGCTACGACAATATCTATCCGGGCAGCAGCTTAGAAAAGCGGACTGAATTATTTTTAGATTCTCCTTCAGATTCTTTAACCGAGTGGAACAATAAAATTGATGATTACGGTCCCGTTAATTTATTTCTTCAATATCTAATTGACCATTACGGAAAAAATGTTTTAACCAGAATGGTTTTAAATAATCAGGTGGGTATCGCGAGTATCAATCTGGCTCTGGCTGATTTGGGTTATAAAGAAACTTTTTCGGATATTTTCGCCGATTGGGCCATCGCTAATTATTTGAACAATTGTCTGGCTGATTTATTGAAAAAATACTGTTATCTGAATAATAATCTGACTTACCAGCGTCTGCATGTTGAACCGACAGCCGGCTACAGCGGCTTTCCTAATTTAATTGTTTCTCGGAGCGGCGCTGTTAAGAGTTGGGCGCCGGTTTGGTATAGGTTTAGACCGCAGCCGGGCGCCGAAACCAATAAAAATATTCTTAAATTAGAATTCAACGGTCCAGTCAATTTTGGGGATTTCCGCGTCCCTTACATTATTATAGACAACAACGATCAAATTCAGGTCAGTTCTGTTTTTTTAAATAAACAAAAAGGAACCGCTTATATCCAGAATTTTATCAGTTTGGTTAAATCGGTGATTTTAATTCCTTTTAACCAATATAAGAAAAGCGGTTTTATGGCTAATGAGCCGTCAACCGGTTTTTCATTCACGGCCTCAAGTGTGTCTCTAAATGAACCGGTCATAGGGCAAATCACTCCTTTGAGCGGGTCAATTAACGGCGGCTTTCCGATTATTATCACCGGTCAGAATTTTTCTGAAGAAGCAAAAGTAAAATTCGGCCAGACAGAAGTCAGCCAAGTTAATTTTTTAAACGCTCAAACAATAACTTTGACCGCCCCAGCCCATCCAGCCGGCTCAATAGATATTTCCGTGATTAATCCTGACGGAGGGTCAGCCGTCTTAATTAACGGCTTTACTTATCTATCTTTTTCATCTTTTTTATCCGACGGCAGTCTGGTTCGGGCAAAAGGGGATTATAAAGTTTATATCATCAAAGGCCAGTATAAAAGATGGATTCAGAGAGCCGAGATTTTTAGCGCCTATCCCCATCTTAGGTGGGAAGATATTATTGAAGTGGAGCCGGAAGAATTGGAAAACTATCAGCCGGCTTGGCTTATCCGGGCGGCCAATGATTCCAGGGTTTATGAAGTTAATGGCGACGGAACCAAACATTGGCTGAATATGACAGCCGAAGAATTTGGCCGAAGCGGCCGGAAATGGGAAATGGTTTATATTGTCAATGATTTTGAGAGGGATTTTTATCGGACCGGGCCGGATGTGATGTTTAGAATTTAGAATCTGGAATCTGGAATTTGGAATGGGAATACAGAATATAGAATTTAGAATAATAAAATTCTAATTTTATATTCTTAATTCTTGATTCTTATTCTAAATTCTAAATTCTAAATTCAAGATTCTATTAAACTTGAAAAAAAAGATAAAATTCTTAATATTCAGAAGGGTATTTTACTTGCCAACCATACAACATTTAGAATTGGCGGCCCGGCCAGATATTTTATCATAACTAAGACCACGAAAAATTTAATTGAGGCGGTTAAATTTGCCAAAACAAAAAAACTGCCCTATTTTATTTTAGGCGGCGGCAGTAATTTATTAGTCAGCGATAGAGGTTTTGACGGAGTAGTTATAAAAGTGAACAGCGAACAGCGAACAGTGAGCAGTAATAAAATTTATGCTGAAGCCGGAGTGAAATTGAGTGATTTAGTTAGGGTCTCAATAGAAAATAACTTAACCGGTTTAGAATGGGCCGCGGGCATTCCCGGGACAGTCGGCGGCGCAGTGGCCGTTAACGCCAGCGCCTTTGGAGAAGAGATGAAAAATTTAGTTAGTGACATAAAAAGATACAAAAATATTATTTTATCAGTTGAATTAAAACTAAAAAAGAACGCTCAAAAAAATTTAATTAAAAAATATTTTACTTATCGCAGACAAACTCAGCCCTTAGATTATCCTTCAGCCGGCTGTATTTTTAAGAATCCGAGCCAACTTGGGAACAAAATGGGGGCAGCCCCCTTTTCCCGGGGGCTGCCCCCATTATCACCATTACCAGCTGGTTACTTAATTGACCAGTGCGGTCTCAAAGAAAAAAAAATCGGCCAAGCCATGATTTCAGAAAAGCACGCGAATTTTATTGTAAATTGCGGCCCGCTTCGCCGAGGCGCGAGTGGCGCTAAAGCCAAAGACGTGATAAAATTAATTCAGCTTATAAAAAAAACAGTTCAGAAAAAATTTAACCTTGACCTTGAAGAAGAAATTGAGTATTTGCCCAAGAGGGCGAGGCAAAGCCGAAGCCCGATTGGCTAACAAATACTCAACCCAGCACTCAATACTCAATTTTATCAAAGAAAGGATATAACATAATCATTTTTATAAGAAGGAAGTTTTTTCCTATGTATCCTTAGTAAAATTGAGTGCTGGGTTCTCATTTTTATTACCAAAACAAGTTTTGGATAAAAATGGAACTTGCTTTTTATTTTATTTTCTGTTAAAAAGAAAAAAGATGAAGATTATTATCAAAGCAACTAAAATAAAATTATCACCGGCGCTTTACGATTATATTGAGAAGAAAATCGGCGGACTGGAAAAATTTTTAAAAAACATTGATAAGGAGGCGACTGAAGCGCGGGTGGAAATCGGCAAGCCGAGTCAGCACCATCAGAAAGGAGACATTTATTATGCCGAGGTAAATCTTTCTTGGCCGGGAAAAATTTTACGGGTTGAAGCCAGCGAGTGGGATTTAAGGGCGGCGGTTGATAAAGTAAAAGACGAACTTCAGCGCGAAATTAAAAAATATAAAGATAAACAAGCGGTTAAAGACGCGCGGCGGGAAAGATCTTTTAAGAAAGCGAAATCTCTTTCTCCTTTTGCTCGTTTTCGCCGGAGGGGACAGACAAAAGAAGAAAGTTGGTAGATGAAAAATTATAAAAAATTTTGGAAATTAGGCATAGAAGAATTAGGGACTAAAGATTTTGACATCAACAAAGACGGGGAATTGATTGTGCGGGAAGGAAATTATCAGTACAATATTTTGGACTTAATTAAAAAATTCGGCGCGCCGCTGGAAATTCTCTTTCCCTGGCTCGTGGAAAAAAGGTTGCATAATCTTTTTGAAACCTTTAATTATTATCTTAAAGCCTTTAATTATAAAGGAAAGTTTTTTTATCATTATCCAATGAAGGTCAGTCAAAATAAAGAAGTGGTTCTGCCGTTAATTTCTGAGGGCGCTAATTTAGAAGTAAGCTCCGCTAATGAATTATGGCTGGTTAAAAAAATGTGGGAGCAAAATCAGTTTGATTCAAGAATAAAAGTAATTTGCAACGGACCAAAGACCAATTATTATTTAAGCTTAATTTCCGAACTTAGAGAAAAAAATTTAAACATTATCCCGATTATTGAAGACCTTTTAGAATTACAGGCATTGATAAATTACAGAGGAGATGTTGGTGTTAGAGTGGATTTAGACGTAAGAGTAAAATCGCATTGGGATAAAAAGATTGACCGTTTCGGATTCTCTTGGCAGGAGATTTTAGATTTAGGCAGGATAAGAAACTTGAAAATTTTACATTATCATAATGGAAAGCAGGTGGAAAGATTGGAAGATTTAGTCGCCCAAGCGAAAAGGGGTATGGAGGTCTATGTTAAAATAAAAGAAAAAAATCCCACTTTGGATACCCTAAATATCGGCGGCGGATTTGCCGTTTCTTTTACTAAAAAGAGAATGTATACTCTTGACCAGGGAGTAAAAAAAATTATCAAGACGTTAAAAAAAATATCAGAAAAAATGGAAATTCCCCCTCCTCATCTGATTTGTGAATGGGGCAGTTATATTGTGGCGCCGGCTCAAATCACTATTTTTAGGGTTTTGTTTGAGAAAAAGATTGAAAACAGCATTGCCAAAAAATGGTATATTATTGACGGTAGTTTTATGAATGATTTAATTGACACTTGGGCAATTAGGCAGAAATGGCATGTTATTCCGGTGAATTTTATGAAGGAGAAGTTATCCCGTGTTTGGCTGGCCGGCTCCTCTTGCGATTCCGATGATAAGTACACGGCCGGCGGAAACTATATTTTACTGCCGCGGCTTGACGAATTAGGCGAAGCCGAGGATTTATACATCGCTGTTTTAGACACCGGCGCTTATCAGGACGCTTTGGCTTCACATCACTGCTTGCTTTCCTCGCCGGCAAAAATCGTGGCGCAAAACGGAATATTAATGGTCGCCAGAAAAAGAGAAACACCCGAAGAAGTGGGGAAATTATTCGGGTGGTGAGTTTGTTCGTTGATATTATTGATAATATGAAATCCTATATTTCACCAAAAATAAAAATAAGTAAAGCTAAAATCGGAAAAGGATTATTCGCAACGGAAAAAATTTTTCAAGACGAAATTATTATAGATTTTACAAGTGGTCCTGGAAAATTTTTATCAACTCAACAAGCAGATGAACTATACGAAAAGGGCGATGATTATATGATCCAAGTTGATGAAGATCTTTTCTTTGTAGCGACCAGCCAAGAAGAATTAGAGGACGTAGATTTTATTAACCATTCGTGCAGTCCGAATTGCGGCATAAAAGGTTCGTTACAAATAGTGGCGATGAGAGATATTAAGCCCGGCGAAGAAATCACTATAGATTATGCCATGTGTGAATCTTCAGGATATGAGATGAAGTGTAATTGTGGAAGTTCAGATTGTAGAAAAATTATAATAGGGAATGATTGGATGAAAAAAGAATTACAAAAAAAGTATATCGGATTTTTTTCTGACTACCTCCAGAAAAAAATAAAAATTATTGAGTAATAGAAAATATAATAATGATAAAAAAAACTTTCAAAAAACTAAAATCCAAAGAAAGACGCAATTTAAAAAGAGATGGTTTTTCTGATAATTTAATGCCTTTAGAATCTTTGGATCTTAATAAAGTTAGAACTATTGATGATTTAGTCAAGGGGATGAAAAATACCGCTTTTGGAGGAAGATCTGTTGGCGAAGCCGCTGATGTTTTGGAAGCAATGATTAAAGATAAAGATTGTTTTGCGGTCGGCACATTTGCCGGCGCGATGACCGTGGCAAAAATGGGGCTTTTGATTTGCGAGATGATTGATAGGGGGATGCTTCAGGCAATTGTTTCTACCGGCGCTTTAATGACTCACGGAATGGTAGAAGGAAGCGGAATGACTCATTTTAAATATGACCCCCGAATGGACGATGAAGAACTTTTTAAATTCGGTTATAATCGGGTTTATGACACACTTGAACTTGAAAGAAATCTTGATGACTTGGAGCTGATTGTTTTTAAAGTTTTTTCCAAATTGAATTTAAAGAAAACTTACGCCAGTTATCAAATTTTAGATAAAGTTGGTCAGTATTTAAAAAAAATAATCGGCGCCAAACAGGCGATTTTAAAAAGCGCTTATGAAAAAAAAGTTCCGGTTTATATTCCGGCTTTTTCTGATTCGGAATTCGCTCTTGATATCGGTGTTTTTAACCGCCGGCAAAAACTAAAAAATAAACCACCACTTAAAACCAGCGAGCTTTTAGATTTGGAGCATTTTACTGATTTAATAAGAAAACAAAAGAAAATTGGTATATTCACTATTGGCGGCGGGGTGCCCAGAAATTGGGCGCAGCAAGTTGCTCCCTACCTTGATTTAATTGATAAACGAGTGGGTAAAGGCGGAAAATTTATTCGTTATCAATACGGCGTTCGCATTTGTCCGGAGCCGGCTCATTGGGGCGGTCTTTCCGGCTGTACATATTCAGAAGGAGTATCTTGGGGGAAAATGGTTCCCTTGGAAGAAGGCGGCAGGTTTGCCGAAGTGCTTTGCGACGCTACTATTGCCTGGCCTATTATTTTAAAAGCGGTGATAGAGCGGCTTGATAAAAGGAAATAAAGGATTTAACCTGTGAAATAAATTTATGAAAAAACTTTACGAACAATGGCCTTTTAATTTCGGGGCGATTCATGAGCAGGATTTTAAAAAAGCAAAAATTTTAATCGCGCAGATTATTTACGACGCCACAAGTTCTTATATGGCCGGCCAGCGCGAAGGCCCGCTTTCAATTATTCAGGCCTCTCGTTTTCTTGACGAACTACTGGATTCTACCGGAAAATTGGTCGGCCTAAAACCAACTGACATTTTTACTTTAGACGAATGCGTTGTTTCGCGAAACAGCGTAATTGAGGCGATGAAAGGTATTGAGCAATTCACAACAGAAGAAATAATCAAGAAAAATAAAATTCCAATGGTTTTGGGCGGCGAGCATTCAATAACCTACGGAGTGGTTAAAGCGCTTAAAAAAAAATACAAAGATTTGTCGGTTTTACAGTTTGACGCCCATACGGATTTAATTGACGAATACGAGGGTTCTAAATTTTCTCACGCTTGCGTCATGCGGCGAATTTTAGATTTGGGCGCGCCGGCGGTACAAATCGGCATCCGCAACATGAATAAAGAAATAGAGGATTATTTACTGCAAAATAAAAAGCAGGCTAAAAACATTTATTTTGCGCCGCAAATACCGGCGCCGGCAAAAATTTTATCCGGTTTAACCAAGAATATTTATCTAACTTTTGACTTAGACGCTTTGGACCCTTCAATTATGCCGTCGGTTGGCACGGCTGAACCGGGCGGATTATTCTGGCATGAAACGATTGCCGCGATAGAGGCGATTAGCAAGAAAGTTAATATTGTCGGCGCTGATGTAATGGAGCTTTGCCCTATTCCCGGCTTGGAGGCGCCGAATTTTTTAGCGGCTAAATTGGTTTATAAAATTATACTATCAATTCTTAGTTGATTTTTGGAATTATTTATTATAAAATATAGACAAGGGCTGATTGGATTATAAAAAGGAGGGATTTTTATGGAAGACGGGGAAGACGACTCGGACCCGTTAAGTTCTTTACAAAAAAAATTTGAAAGTTTAAGGTGTTCTCGGCTATTGAGGTACGTATTTATTTGCGTACTTACAAGCGAGATTATAGATTGGCTGGCAACCGTGATAATTGTTTCTTTTTTTAGATCTCCGGCAGGAGATTATTCGGCAATTATCGGAGCAGTGGCAATAAGCTACTATTTGGTTGATTATTCATTTGATCTTTTGTGGTCGTTCATTGCTTTTCGTCTATATCAAAAAGACAAATGGTTTGGGTCAGCTAAAAAAGTAGCTTTTGATATATGCTGTTTTTCAATCATAGATCGGTTTGTTTGGCCTATTTTCGGAGTGGCAGAGATTAGTTTAAGTTTATGGTTGCTTTCTCGCGGCTTTTCCGGGATTTCAGCAATTTCTCTCGCTTCCGGAATTTTAATCCCGCCCTATATTCTCGTTTTTTTAATAGCCGGAACGCCGTTTATTCTTAAACGAGAAAAACTAATTTCAATCTAAATTAAAAATCAATCAGCCCCCGGTCTCTTTGTCCCCACCCAAAGAGGCCTTTTCTTTTTGGAAAAAAGATGTTATCTTAAAGTAGTTATTATGGCTTTTCTAAATAAATTTTTAGGCGATCCAAACGAACGGACTCTCAAGAAACTTCAGCCGATTGTAGATGAGATTAATAAACTCGAACCCCAGTTCGAGCGTTTTTCTAATGAAGAGATAGAGAAAAAAAGCGAGGAATTAAGGACGCAGTTTCAGGGTCTGACCCTAAGGAGACAACCTTATAAGGTCGTCTCCTTAGGGTCAGACCCTGACTTGCTTCCTGAAGCTTTTGCTTTAGCGCGCGAAGCAGCCAAACGGGCTATTGGCCAAAGGCATTTTGATGTTCAGTTGCTCGGCGGTCTTGTTTTACATCAGGGAAAAATCGCCGAGATGAAAACCGGCGAAGGAAAAACTTTGGCGGCTACTTTGGCGGTTTATCTTAACGCCTTAGCCGGTAAGGGCGTTCATGTGGTCACGGTCAATGATTATTTGGCCCGGCGCGACGCCAACTGGATGGGGCCGATTTATTATTTATTAGGGCTTTCCTGCGCCTGTCTTAATCATGAAAAGGCCTATTTATACGAGCCGCAGGTAGTTGATAAAAACGAGATAACAGTAGAGATGGAAAATTTGAAAGAAATTTCCCGAAAAGAGGCCTACCAAGCCGACATTACTTACGGCACTAATAATGAATTCGGCTTTGATTATCTAAGGGACAATATGGCGCCGAGTTTGGAAATGATGGTTCAAAGAGAGCCGCACTTCGCCATTATTGACGAAGTGGATAGTATTTTAATTGACGAAGCCCGAACGCCTTTAATTATTTCCGCGCCGGACGCCGAATCAACCAAAATGTATGAACAGTTTTCTAAAATTATTCCTCAATTAAAAGAAAATGCCGATTATAATATTGACGAGAAAATGCGGGCCGCAACTTTGACTGAAGAAGGAGTTGATAAAGTGGAAAAGATTTTGGGCCTGGACAATATTTATGAGGAAGCCGGCATTCGTTATGTTCATCATTTAGAACAGGCTTTGAGAGCAGAGGTTTTATTTAAACGCGACCGCGATTATGTGGTTAAGGACGGCCAGGTGATTATCGTTGACGAGTTTACCGGCCGGTTAATGCCCGGCCGCCGCTATTCTCAAGGGCTTCATCAGGCCTTGGAGGCAAAAGAAAAAGTATTGGTTCAGCCGGAAAGCCGCACTTTGGCGACAATTACTTTTCAGAATTATTTTCGGCTCTATAAAAAACTGGCCGGGATGACCGGAACAGCTCTGACTTCAGCCGAGGAATTTCATAAAGTTTATGGACTGGAAGCAGTAGTGATTCCGACTAATAAGCCGATGATTAGACAGGATTTATCAGACAGGATTTATAAAAGCGAAAAAGGGAAATTTCAGGCCGTGGTTCAAGAAATTAAAAAAAGACACGAAAATGGTCAGCCGGTTTTAGTCGGCACGGTTTCTATTGTTAAGAATGAACTACTTTCGGTATTTCTTAAAAAAGAAGGCATTTCCCACGAGGTTCTGAACGCGAAAAATCATGAAAGAGAAGCGCAGATTATTGCCGGAGCCGGCAAAAAAGGCGCGGTCACCGTGGCTACCAATATGGCCGGCCGGGGGGTGGATATAACCTTAGGCGGCGCGCCGCCTAATGAAATCCCAAATCCCAAATCCCAAATCCCAAATAATTTTGAAGAATGGCAGAAAGAACATGACGAAATTATAAAACTCGGCGGGCTTTATATTATCGGCACCGAGCGCCATGAAGCCAGAAGAATTGACAATCAGTTGCGCGGCCGAAGCGGCCGACAGGGCGACCCAGGATCTTCCCAATTTTTCGTTTCTTTGGAAGACGATTTAATGCGGATTTTTGGCGGCGAAAAAATAAAAAATATGATGGATTTTTTAAAAGCGCCCGAAGACCAGCCCATTGAAAACAGAATGATTTCCAAAGCCATTGAATCAGCCCAAGCTAAAATTGAGGGCTTTAATTTTGATACCAGAAAGCATGTTTTAGAATACGATGATGTGGTTAATAAGCAGAGAGAAGTGATTTATAAAAAAAGAAAAGAAGTTTTAAGCTCAGAAAATCTTAAGTCCAAAATTTTAGAGACAATTAAAGACGAAATTAAAAGAATTGTTGAATTTCATACGCAAGGCCACGCGGATAATTGGAATTACAAAGAAATTAGCGAGGTGATAAAAAGTATTTTTCCGATACCTCGAAGTCATCCTGAGCGAAGCGATAGCGGCGCGAAGGATCCCGTAGAAAACGCTTTACGAAGTTTTAGAAATCCGGAAGAAATATCTGATTACTTAGTTGGTTTAGCCCGAGAGGCCTACCAAGAAAAAGAAAAAGAAGTAGAGGAGAAAAATATGCGCCAAATTGAAAAGTTTATTATGTTGAGAAATATTGATGTCCTTTGGATGGAGCATTTAGATAATCTGGAGTATTTGCGCGATAGCGTCCGTTTGCGCGCCTACGGCCAAAAAGACCCGTTAGTTGAATACAAAAACGAAGGCCACCGCTTGTTCCAAAAATTATTAGGCGCGATTCAGTCAAATTTGGTCGGGACTATTTACAAAGTCAGCTTAGCGCCTGTTTCGGAGCGAAATATCATTACGAGTGAGGGGGAACGAACGAAGCAATCCCGCGGAAAAATCAGTTTACCCGCCGAAGCTCAAAAAGCGAAGGTGGGCCGTAATTCTCCCTGCCCATGCGGAAGCGGGAAGAAGTTCAAGAAGTGTCATGGGAGATAGATATAAAGAAAAAGACCTACCACGATTGTGATAGGTCTTCACGGTAGAGATAAAGCTACTTTTCTGGTATGATAGCATAGATAATGCCGATGATTGTGACTGGTAGAACGGCCGCCCACCATTGCCAATCCATTAAGGAATAATCGGTCACTATCGATACCGTCACACCAATAGAAACTCCGAAAACTACTCCCATTACTGATTTCATCTGCTTACCTCCTTTTGACATGTGGAACTATCGGTATGCTATCATATTAAGTTTGATGAGTCAAGGGGACCCATGACATTTTCTGTAAATTGCAATATTTTCAAGAAAGGGCGCAATGAATTATCCGATAAATATCTGAAAAAACTCGATAAGCGCCGAGATATTTATGTTAACCATTGACACAAGATTAACATAGATTTAAAATATGGAGATGAAAAAAGAAAAAAAATTTTTATCTACCACAGAATTGGCGAAATTACTGGGCATTAGCAGGATAGCCGTATTTAAAAAGATTAAAAAGGGAGAAATAAAAGCCAAAAAAGTTGGACGCAATTTTATTATTCATCCAAAAGATGTCGCAGAAATTTGGGGCGAGTTTTTGACAAAAAAACAAAAAAAAGAGCTTGATTTGGCGGTTGATAAGACCGTTAAGGAATATGGAGAAACTTTAAAATTATTGGGACAGGAATAATTATAAAGATTAATGATTAAAAAAATTTCTATTTTAGAAATTGAATATATCGCTTATCGGCTGGCTAAAAAATTGATGAGTTGGAATGAGCCGATTCCTGATTTTAGTTCCCGCTTCCCGAATGTTTTAGAAAGCTGTGGCTATACCGTTTCAATCGTTTAGCGGAAGAAAGCTCTATAAAGGACTGGTTGGTAAAGCGGCTGTCCTTTTTTATTTAATGATTAAAAACCACCCTTTCCTAAATGGCAACAAAAGAATTGCCATGACCGCTTTATTTGTTTTTCTTCATAAAAACAAAAAGTGGTTAAGGGTTGATAATAGAGAATTATATAATTTTTCTAAGTGGGTTGCCGAAAGCAACCCTAAATTAAGAAAAGAAACCATTGCCGCCATAGAAAAATTCATAAAGACCTATATGATAAATTTATAAATGAGGTTCAATGACTCATATTTCATGCGGTAGCGGAAAAAAAATATAAAAAGTGCCATGGAGCGCGGAATTAAAAGTTGTGTTTACAACTTGTTTACAACTTTTAA
>MHMZ01000033.1:0-186 GCA_001819555.1 Candidatus Portnoybacteria bacterium RIFCSPHIGHO2_02_FULL_39_12
CCCCACCAATCACTCAACTACGAGACGCCGATAAAGTTCAATAATTCTATTAAAGTGTCACCTATGTGCCCGTCAAGTACATAAAGTTGACTTATCTTTGTAATTTGGTATCATTAAATGTAAGATTTGCCAGCGTTGTTTATAATTTCGTCGGCCATTCGCTAAGAAGACCGCGCGGAGGCCGAG
>MHMZ01000033.1:281-1727 GCA_001819555.1 Candidatus Portnoybacteria bacterium RIFCSPHIGHO2_02_FULL_39_12
GCCGACGAAATTAAGAAGGATACCTGACTGCCGTCAGGCAAGTAAAGTGTAAACAACGCTCAAATTTATTACATATTAAAATACAAAAGGAGACCAAATCTATGCAACTAAATCTAACTAGCCAAATTTGGAAAGAGGGAAAAATGTATGTCTCATATAATCCTGAATTAGATATTTCCACCTGTGGCAGAACCTTAAACGAAGCTAAAAAAAACTTAAAAGAAGCGATTGAGGCATTTCTTGAAGAGGCTGAAAAAATGGGCACTCTTAAACAAATTTTAAAAGAGTCGGGTTTTGTTTTAGAAAAAAGAAAGTGGCAAGCCCCTGAATTTTTAGGCTGGGAAAGAATCCCGATTGCTATCTAATTGATGCCTAAAATTACTCCTCTTGATTATAAAAAGTTGGTTAAAATTTTTGAAACAGAAGGATTTAAGATCATAAGACAAAAAGGGGACCATATTATTTTAACTAAAACAGGCACTCCGCGACCCATTGTTATCCCAATGTATAAAGAAGTGCCTGTTTTTGTTATTAGAAACAATCTTAGAGTAGCTGAAATAACCAGAGAAAGATATTTTGAACTATTGAAGAAAATTAAATAAAAAACGCCAGGCCTCAATTTTTTTCACCTCCTTTTGGTGAATTGAGGCCTGGCGGATGACATTATTGCATCTTACTTAAATCTTCAATTACATTCTTTAGTTCCGGAAGAAACCGCTGTAAAGGATCAAGTTTCTGCCCCAGCTCTAGATGCTTAATTTCACTTTTTTCTCTTTCATATACAGAAATCGCATCCTCAAGGAATCTTTCTATTATATTTAATGTTTCAATAATTCTCTCCAACATCTCCATAATCTCACCTCCCCTCCCTTATAATTATCGGCTCTTCCTCAAGAGCTGTTTTTTTGTTAAAATATTACTAATGACAAAGACCTATCACAAATCTATCACAAAATCAAAATCTCGTCAAGAACACAACAAAGGAAGCAAGCCCGCCCAAATTTTGCCTTGCCCGCCTAAATTTTTGAAAGAAACTTTGGCGGGCAAGGCAAAATTTGGGCGGGTAAAGGAGTGCGGGTAAGAATCGTGCCCAGCCCGACTGGCTGGCTGCATTTTGGCTTGGCTCGGACCGCGCTTTTTAATTATCTATTCGCCAAAAAAAATAACGGAAAATTTATTCTGCTGATTGAAGATACGGATATTAAAAGGTCAGAAAAAAAATACGAAAAAGATATTATAGAGAGTTTGAGATGGCTGGGGCTGGAATGGGACGAAGAACCTTATCGCCAAAGCGAGCGCGCTGAAATTTATCAAAAATACATTGAAAAACTTTTAGATTCTAAATAGGCCTTTTGGTGTTCTCATACCAAAGAAGAATTAGAAGCGGAAAAAAATGAAAGAATGAGCCGGGGAAAGGCGCCAATACATAAATGCCGTCAGGAACGG
>MHMZ01000033.1:1741-3381 GCA_001819555.1 Candidatus Portnoybacteria bacterium RIFCSPHIGHO2_02_FULL_39_12
ACGGACTGTCCCCTGAAAGTTGACTTATCTTTGCAATTTGGTATCATTATAGAAAAGAAACAAAAATATGAGAAAGAAAAAAATTTCTTACAAAAACAGACAACTACCTGTTCTGATTGAAAAAGACGAGGATGGTTTTTATGTGGTAGAATGTCCGCTATTTTCTGGCTGCTACACTCAAGGCAAAACCTTGGATGAAGCGCTCAAGAATATCCACGAAGTAATTGAAATATGTTTGAAAGAAAGAGAAAATCAAAAAGAGCTTAAAGAATATCATCCTCAAGAATTGAGCTTTCATACCATAAATCTTCCTGATAAACTCTATGCCTAAACTATTGCTGATTTCTGGAAAACAAGCAGTAAAATGCTTTCAAAATTTAGGCTATAAAGTAGTCAGACAAAAGGGGAGTCATATCCGACTCCATCATCCTTCAAACCATAATAGATTTCCATTAACCATTCCTAAGCATAAAACCTTAGGCAAAGGCCTCTTGAGAAAATTATTGCGTGACGCTAAAATTTCAAAGGAGGAATTTTTAGATTTGTTGGAAAAGTGAGTTATCCCCACTAATTTTACGAGGTAGGCCATGAAGAAAATTAAGTAGATTACCCCGCCCTAATTTTGCGAGGTATTATATGGCGGCGCGCTCCCCCGCCCTCTAAGCCCTTCGACATTATCCAGAGAACCTGTCATATTATTAGAATAAAATTTACTCTGAAGATTAAATCCAACAGCCTAGAGGGCGGGGTCGGGGCTATTCGCCCTCTGCGCCGCAAGAATAAATATCTCTCTTTATTACTCTTTCATTACTTGCTAAAAACGCAAAATTAGGGCGGGGTTATTTGTTTCTTAACCAAAAATAATTTTATTAAAAATTATTTTTGGAGAAACAAATAAAAAACGCCAGGCCTCAAATTTTTCACCTCCTTTGGTGAATTGAGGCCTGACGAAAATAAAATTCTTTACTCGCCGCTGATCTCTTTTACCGATTCTTTCAAAAGCATGGAAACGGCAAGTAAGTTATTAGATACCAGAGTAAGTAAATTATTAGTTGCCGTAAGCACATCTCCTCTAAGAGCACTAATAATAATAGGGCGAGTCAATCTTATGCTAGAACAAGTTAGTTCTAGTATTTCTAGAGATTCTTTTAACATTTTTACTAATTGCTCTTTTTCCATTTTCCTCTTCCTTCCTTTATTAGCTCTTCCTCAAGAGCTGTTTTTTTGTTAAAATATTGTTAATGACAAAGACCTATCATAAATCTATCATAAAATCAAAGTCTTGTCAAGGATATAAAGGAATCAAGCCCGCCCAAATTTTGCCTTGCCCGCCTAAATTTTTGAAAGAAACTTTGGCGGGCAAGGCAAAAATTATGGCGGGTAAAGGAGTACGGGTAAGAATCGCGCCCAGCCCGACCGGCTGGCTGCATTTTGGCTTGGCTCGGACCGCGCTTTTTAATTATCTATTCGCCAAAAAAAATAACGGGAAATTTATTCTGCGGATTGAAGATACTGATATTAAAAGGTCGGAAAAAAAATACGAGAAAGATATTATAGAGAGCTTGAAGTGGTTGGGGCTGAATTGGGACGAGGGACCCGATTTAGAGACCTCGCCGCTAAAAGTAAAAGCTTTTAGCGGC
>MHMZ01000033.1:3544-4152 GCA_001819555.1 Candidatus Portnoybacteria bacterium RIFCSPHIGHO2_02_FULL_39_12
GTTCCAGCGGCATCATCAGATTCAGATGTCCGGAGAAAAAATTGACTTTTACTGATTTAATTCGCGGCAAATTAGAGTTTGATACCGGGCTTCTGGGCGATATCAGCATTGCCCGAGATGAAAAAACGCCCCTTTATAATTTAAGCTCTGTTATTGACGATTATGAAATGAAAATTTCTCATGTAATCCGCGGCGAAGACCATATTTCAAATACCCCAAAGCAAATCCTTCTTCAGAAAGCGCTCGGCTTTAGCCGCTTGCCAAAATACGGCCATTTACCTCTGATTTTAGGGCCTGACCGGACAAAATTAAGCAAGCGGCACGGCGCGGTTTCAATCAGCCAATATAAAAAACAAGGTTATTTGCCGGAGACGCTCTTAAATTTTATGGCCTTACTCGGCTGGAATCCGGGCACAAAAAAAGAGATTTTTTCGCTTGACGAGCTGATTAAAGAATTCTCTTTGGAACGGGTCCAAAAAGGCGGAGCGGTTTTTAATCTTTCGCGGCTTGATTGGCTCAATGGATATTATATTAGAAAAATGGATTTGGATGAATTAACAAAAAAGTGCATTCCGTATTTGCTCGTTTGGAGCAGCTCCAATGGAGCA
>MHMZ01000033.1:4208-9229 GCA_001819555.1 Candidatus Portnoybacteria bacterium RIFCSPHIGHO2_02_FULL_39_12
CTCCATTGGAGCTGCTCCAAAACAACTTAAAAAAATCGTGGGCTTAGAACAAGAACGGCTCAAAAAACTTTCCGAAATAGGGGAGTTGACCGAATTTTTCTTTAAGGACAAATTGGAATATCAGCCGGAACTTTTAATCTGGAAAAAAATGAGTTTTAAAGATGTTAAAAAAAATCTTGAGCTGATTGAAAAAAAATTATCTGAAATTAAAGAAAAAGATTTTGAGCGGGAAAAAATAAAAACCGCTCTAATGCCTTTGGCCGAGGAGCGGGGGAGTGGTGAGATTTTTTGGCCCCTGCGCGTTGCCTTAACCGGCCGCCGGGCCTCGCCGGGCCCTTTTGAAGTAGCCGAGGTCTTGGGCAAAGAAAAAACCCTTAAACGAATAAGGGAAGCAAAAGCATTTTTGGGGTCATCGGAAAAATAAGATGGCTGATATTAGGAACTACTATCGCAATAATAATAAATTTAATCAAATCTGTCAAGAATGGCCGCGGGTTTTGAAATGGCTGGTTTTGGTTTTTTTAATTCTGACTTTTGTCAGAATCCCGATTGGCCGAGCCGGTCTAATTGAAGACCTTAAGCTGGAAATTGAAAAAAAGCAGAAAGAAATAGAGGAACTGGAAAAGCAGGCCGGCGCCTATAAAGAAACCATCACGGCCAAACAAAAAGAAGGGAATAATTTAAAAAATCAGATTGCTATTCTTAACGCCCAGATTAAAAAATTAGAAACGGATATCCGGATTACCCAATCAAGAATCAGCGGCGTTTCTTTAAAAATCAGCGGATTAAATTTATCTATTGAAGAGCAAATTCAGGAAATAACCAAACAAAAGCAGGCCTTGGGAGAAATTATTCAAATTATTGCCGAATATGACCAAGAAACGCCCTTTGAATTAGTTTTAAAAAATGATAATTTTTCCGATTTCTTAAATCAGATGGAATATGTAGGGCTTTTGCAGAATCAAATCCAGACAAAATTGGAAGATATCCAGCTTTTGAAAGTCCAATTGGAAGACGAAAAAACAAGCCAGGAAGAAAAACAAAATGAACTGGAAGAACTGCGGAGCCAGCTCAAAGGGCAAAATCAGGTTTTGGGTAATCAAAAAGACGACAAAGAAGACCTGCTCAAGACGACAAAAAACCAAGAATGGCGTTATCAGAATCTGTTAAAAGAGGTTGAGAAAAAAAGACAAGAAATTCAAAAAGAAATTTACGAATTAGAAATTAAACTTCAATTGGCTATTGACCCGAACTCTATCCCGACTCCGCGGCCCGGCATCTTGGCTTGGCCGACCTCTGGCCGGATAACCCAAAACTACGGCCCCACTTCTCAAACCGGTTTTATAAACAATGTCTATAGTTTTCACAACGGCCTTGATATCGCTTCTGGTTTGGGTACGCCTGTCAGAGCGGCCCAAGACGGCAGAATTAAGGGCCTAGGCGACAATGGCAAATACGCTTACGGCAAATGGCTGGCGATTGAACATGGTAACGGCCTGACCACTCTTTACGCTCATCTTTCGGCTTACGCGGTTTCCAATGGCCAAGAGGTCAGACAAGGCCAGATTATCGGCTATGAAGGGGCGACCGGGTTTGCCACCGGGCCTCATCTGCATTTTACGGTTTACGCCACCAATACTTTCAGAATAGAAGAAAGATGGTTTGGCTTATTGCCTTTGGGCGGCTCGCTCAATCCTTTTGATTATCTATAATAGTAGGGGAGTGGTTTTCCTAATTTCCAATTTCAAAACATCCGATGTCCGCCAATAATAGCGAGATAAGTAAATCAAGCGAGATAAGCAAGACAAGCTAATAAGTAAATTAAGCTTATTAACTTATTAGCTTATTTTACTTATTTTACTTATTATCTTATCCGCAGGGGAGTGTCTTGACGGCCTGAAAAGGCCGTAATATAATGATATTTAGTAATGAGTATAATAACTCAAACACTCACTCTAACTACATAATATGCTTGATTATCTTGAAGACTTTCTTCTTCGTATACAAACAAATAATTATTCCCCTGAAACGCTCTATAATTATGAACGAGATTTAAAGACATTTGAAAATTTTCTAAAGAATGAAATAAAAATTCCTTTTGAGAAAATAAATAAAAAAACAATTGAACAATATAAAGCATATTTAGTTTCCCGTGATAGAAAAACTGCTTTAGGTGAAAAATCTAAACAAAATCTAACTTCCGGCTCAATAAATCGCACTCTTTCAAGTCTTCGTGGGTATCTTAAATATCTTATTAAAATGGATTATGACTCCCCTATCGCTCCCGAAAGTATTGAGCTTCTTAAAACTAAAAAAAAACATTACCGAGTTTCAGAGTTTGAAGAAATAGTAAAACTCATTGAATCCCCTAGTCAATTTGAAAAAAATAAAATTATTGCCTCAAGAAATCGAACTATGCTAGAAGTTTTATTTTCTACCGGAATGAGAATTTCTGAATTACTTAATTTGAAACGAAATCAAATTGATAAAACTGGTCGTATTTTTATTATGGGAAAAGGTAAAAAAGAACGGTTTGTTTACCTTACTGAAAGAGCCAAAAAACATTTAGGAAATTATCTGTCAACAAGGACTGATGATTCGCCTTATTTGTTTATCCCCTATCGGGGGAAAAATATTAAAAATAAAAATAAAAAAATCTCTTCTAATTATTTACAGGAAAAAATTAAAAAATATCGTGAGCTATTAAGCATAAATATTCCTATTTCAGCTCACTCGTTACGACATGGCTTTGCAACTTTTATGGCCGAACAAGGAGCTAATCCGGCCGCTATTCAGATTCTTTTAGGTCATGAATCTTTAGATACCACTACTCGATATGTTCATACTTCTGACCGTTATGCCGAAAAAACCCACCGCCGATATCACCCTTTAAAAAAATAACAAAAAGTGTATAATAGCCACTATGCGCATCTCTTATTCGGCCTTAGAAACATTTACCACCTGCCCGGCCAAATATAAATTTCAATATCTTGAGCGGATTCCGGCGCCTAAATCAAAAGAGGCGGTTTTTGGCAGTTTGATTCATGAAATGTTAAAAATGTTTCATGAACCATCTCGGCCGACTCCCTTATCAGAAGAAGAACTCTTAAAATGTTTCACCGATAAATGGGACCCCGGCGTTTATAACGACCAGCAAGAAGAGGCCTTTGCTTTTCATCAAGGCATTGAGATGCTTAAAAATTATTATCAGGAAAATAGCCCCCTGAAGTTTAACATCGTCAATTTAGAAACTTCGTTTGAAGCGCCGATTTTAGACGGAGAAGAACTTCATCAGATTACCGGCCGAATTGACAGAATTGATAAATCAGAGGATGGCGCTTTTGAAGTGATAGATTATAAAACAGCTAAAAAAATGCCGGGTCAAAAAGAAATTGACGGCAGTTTACAGCTTTCTGTCTATCATCTGGGCTTAACGAATCGCTGGCCCTCTTTTCAGGATAAACCGGTCAAATTATCTCTTTACTTCTTAAAGCATGGCGAAAAACTATCTACTATTCGCGCCAATCAGGAACTTAATGAAACCAAAGAAAAAATCTTAAGCATTGTTCAGAAAATTAAAACAAGCGGCTTTGAGCCGCGGCCAAACGCTTTATGTCCCTGGTGCCCTTATCAGCGCTGGTGTCCCCTATTCAAGTATAAGTTTATAGAGAAAAAAACCGTTAATGAAGAACAGGTAAAAAATATTATCCGGGAATATTTTGAAATTAAAAGCCGGCAAGAGAGCGAAACAAAGCGAATGACTGAATTAAAAGAGGCCATTAATCTATATTGCGATGAGCAGGCCATTGACCGGGTCTTTGGCGAAACGGGCTATATCACCCGTCTTGCTCAAAAACGATTCGGCTATGACGCGATAAAATTAAAAGAAATTTTAGAGCCGCTGGGAAAATGGAATGAAATTTTAATGGTGGATAAAGCTAAATTTAAAAAAGTCATAGAGCAACTGCCATATGACTTAAGAAAACAAATTGACCAGTTCAAAAAATTAGAAAGAGAGTTTAAAGTGATTACCGCGAGTAAAAATAAAATTTAGGAATATTTGGGAGTCCATCTCCCAAATTGAAATTTGGGAGATGGACTCCCAAATATTCCTATGGACTATAATCCGCCGGCGCCCATTTATTAAAATCAACGGCCGGCTGATACCCGGCCGCTTTGGCTTCTGCTTCAGAATCAAACCAAATCTGGTTTTCCGGTTTAATTCTTTTGGCCGAAGAAGACCAAGGCCAGTGGTATTTATCGCTTTTGATACTGCCGACAAATTTTCCTTTTTCAGCCGGCTCTGGCTGGCCGCTTTCCCCTGCTTTCTCCGGCTCTAAAGACTGCTGAATTGAGGCGGTCAATGGCTCTTGAATCAAGATTGGCTCTTCGTCTGCTTGAAACGAGGTCAGTCGGCCGGCGCCAAAACTAATCAAAGCCACCAAAATTACGCCGATAACTAAAACAATATCTGCTTCATTTTTCTTGACGAAATTTTTAAGATAGGATAACATAATAAATAGAAACTCTACACGAGCGAAGCGGAAAGATTAAACTATGGAGGTTCAACCTCCATAGTAGTCAATCCCTACGAGGACTGTCCTCGTAGGGATGGCCGCCGTCAAAGGGTCTTTGGCCTCCTATGCGGCGCCTTTGGCGCCTTACTCATTTCATTTATTATTTACTAATAACGCAAAATTAGGGCGGGGCGCTCAATTTTGTAGCGAAATTTTGTTCATTCAACAAAGTTTCACTCCAAAATTTCGACAAAATTGGCATGGCAAAAACTAAATCAGCAGGCTCAACGGCCCTGGGCCGGGATTCCCGGCCAAAATATTTAGGCGTTAAATTATACGCCGGACAGCCGGCCCAACCCGGCAGTGTTATAATCCGCCAGCGCGGCAGTAAATTTGTGGCCGGCAAAAATGTCCGCCAAGGCAGAGACTATACTCTTTATTCTGTTGCTAAAGGGTTAGTTAAATTCACCACTAAAAAAATCAAACGCTTTGACGGCTCGCGGA
>MHMZ01000033.1:9253-20977 GCA_001819555.1 Candidatus Portnoybacteria bacterium RIFCSPHIGHO2_02_FULL_39_12
GGGCTGCCCCCAAGTAGCAGCCCTTAGGGCTGCTACTTGGGGGCTGCCCCCGGGCGGTCCGGTGGAAAACTTTTCAAGAACCTTTAAAATTAGAGGAGGGACGAATAATGTTTAAAATAACAGAACAAGGTATTAAAAAGTTCGAGCTTGAGTTTAAGGATATTACCCCTCCCGGTGATTTAACCGGATGGTCAAACTATTGTAGGGTAAGAAAATACATTATAGAAAAAGACCCTATAATGGGAAAATTTCTTGGCGACCTCGAAAAGGATGACCCCCTTTCTTCTGATATTTTATCTGCTCTCAAAGTTTATGCACTCATAATGGTCCAAATGGACGTGAATAGACGGGTTGAATACAATAAACTTTGGCAGGAGGATCCAGGGGATATTAACGGGTATTATCGTAATGATAAAATAGTTACGATAAAAGTATTAGAAAAAGGTAATAACAGATTGATCGAAGAATCAATCAAGAGAATGTTAGAAATGAGCAACCAATTCAAGCTTTGGCAGTTTGAACGGGAAGATGCAGAAAATGCTTTTCAAGAACCTTAACCAAAACCTCTCTAATGGACGCGTCAAATAACCGCGCCCCTTTTCATTTCAACCCGGCTTTCACAAATTCCCTAAACAAAGGATGGGGCCGAAGAGGCCGCGATTTGAATTCAGGGTGAAATTGGGTGGCGATAAAAAATGGGTGATTCTTAAGCTCAATAATTTCCACTAAATTACGCTGGGGGTTTAAGCCGGCGATGACCAATCCCCTTTTCTCTAAGTCCAGACGAAAATCATTATTGACTTCGTAGCGGTGGCGATGCCTTTCAGAGATATTGGTCTGGCCATAAGCCTTTTGGACGCGAGTTCCTTTGGCTATTTGACAAAGATAAGCGCCCAAACGCATACTGCCGCCATAATCTTTTTTTTGAATTTTTGCCTTTTGCTCTGACATTAAATCAATGACCGGATGTTTTGTGTTTGGATTGATTTCTGTGGTATGAGCCATGTTCATTTTACAAACATTTCTGGCAAATTCTATCACCGCCAGCTGCATCCCATAGCACAATCCCAAATACGGGATTTTATTTTTTCTCGCAAACTCAATGGCTTTAATTTTTCCCTCCACTCCCCTCTCGCCGTAGCCGCCCGGCACAATCAAGCCGTCCAGCTCCCTTAATTCTTTTATTTTTTGAGAATTTTTTTCATATTCTTCAGAATTTAACCACTTGATATTCGGTTTTCTATGAAAATGCCAGCCAGCGTGCTTGACTGCTTCAATTATGGAAATATACGAGTCGGATAAAGTGAAATTACCGGTCGCGAAATATTTTCCCACAATGCCGATATTGATTTTTTGGCTGTTGTTTTTAATCACTTTAACCAAATTCCGCCACTCTCTAAAATCTTTTTTCTTGGCCCTTAAATTAAATTTAGACAAAATCCGCTGGCTTAAATTATCTTTTTCAAAATTCAAAGGCACTTCATAAATGCTCTCAATATCAGGCGCTGAAATCACGTCTTCGGGAGCCACATTGCAAAAAACAGAAATTTTTCTTTTGCGCGGTTCGTCCAAAGAAAATTCAGAACGGGCAATGATAATATCCGGCTGGATGCCGGCTGAATTGAGGGTTCGGGTGGCGTATTGGGTCGGCTTGGTCTTCATCTCGCCGATTATTTGCGGCACCGGCAGATAACTGACTAAAATAAAAAGGACATCTTTTGGATGTCTTAATTTGAGCATTCGGGCCGCTTCCAAAAAAAGCATATTTTGATATTCGCCGACCGTGCCGCCGATTTCAATTAAAACAAATTCAGCTTTGCTCTGGTGGCTGACCCGATAAATCCGCCTCATCACTTCTTCGGGAATATGAGGCACCACCTCCACGCATTTGCCGCCGTATTCCAGATTTCTCTCTTTATGAATCACCGTCTCGTAAACCTGGCCGGTGGTCATATAATTATCAGCCGTCATATTTCTGTCTAAAAATCTTTCGTAGTGGCCGATGTCTTGGTCGGTCTCTAGACCGTCATCAGTAACAAAAACCTCCCCGTGCTCTATGGGATTCATGGTGCCGGCATCAATGTTGATATACGGATCAATTTTAATGGCCGTGACTTCAAAGCCCTTGCTTTGTAAAATTTTGCCGAGAGAAGCGGTGGCTATCCCCTTGCCAATACCGGACATAACCCCGCCGGTGATAAAGATATACTTGGACATGCCAATGTTGTCTAAATTTATAAGCGAGGCTCAATGCCGAGCGAAATGCAAGCTCCGCTTGCACCCAGCACTCAAAATTTTGAGTGCTGGGTGGTTGCTAAAGCAACCAATTTAGCTGCAACATTGAGCACCCAGCCCCTAAGCTGTTGCTTAGAAAATTCAAAGGTAATGGATAAATATAAATGATTTTATAAATTTATCTTATTAAGTGACAGCTTAGGGGGCTGGGTAAGGGTTTTCTAACAAAATTTTCTGCGTCTTTCGGCTTGAAAATTTTGAGAAAGCCCTTTATTTCTCTTCAACCACAATCACTTTGAGCTTGGCCTCCAAATTATGCGGGAATTCAACAGGCACTTCGTATTCGCCGAGTTCTTTAATCGGTTCTTTTAATTTAATCTGCTCTTTTTTGATTTCTATGCCCCTTTCTTTTAATTTATTAATAATATTAGCCGCGGCAATAGAGCCGAAAAGTTTTCCATCCTCTTGGACCTTGGCCAAGATTTCAAGCTCTAAACCATCTAATTGGCCGGCCTGGTCTTGAAATATTTTTAATTCTTCTTCGGCTTTTTGGACGGCGACTTTCTTTTTTTCTTCCAAGTCTTTTAAATTAGCCGAGCTGGCTAAAACAGCCATTTTTTTAGGGAATAAAAAATTCCTGGCATAGCCGTCAGCCACCTTCTTAACATCGTGTTTTTTGCCTATATTATCTATGTCTTGGAGAAGAATTATTTTCATGATTGTGGGTTTATAAAAGAATTTTGAATTTAGAATTTGGAATTTAGAATAAGAATACAGAATATTGAATTTAGAATAAAATTTTAACCCTGTATTCTAAATTCTTAATTCCCATTCTAAATTCTATATTCCAGATTCTAAATTCTAATAAATAATTTTAAACCTCTCAAACTCCCCTTCCGCTTCTTCCCATTCAACCTCCGCTTTTTCTACCCGAGCCAAGATAGTTCCATTATAACACCACTCAATAAACTTTTTCAAGTTTTTTTCTTCTCCTTCGGCGATAATTTTAACTGTCTTATCCGGCTCGTTTCTGACCCAGCCGACCAAGCCCAATTTTTTCGCTTTTCTTCTGGCTGAATCGCGATAAAAAACTCCGTGAACCCGGCCGTAAATTTTTAAACTTGCTCTTTTTATCATATTTTCCCTCACTCGCCCCAGATGATAAATCCGTAAAGGCCGGCCCGATAGCCGCTGGTTTTGGGCGCGGCTTTAATTTCTATCAACTGAAAGCCGTCTCCCGAATAAGGAATATCAAGCAAGCTTGACCAGCCGGCTCTATTAGAAGTTGTTTGCCATTCAGAGCTGCAGCCGGCTGAACTGCAAATCTTAAAAACAGCCGCTTGCCCCGAATTAGAAGAAAGTCCAAAGACCCCGCCTTCAATCTTTGAAAGGCCAGAAGGAACATAAACCCAAACCGCGGCGACATTGACAAAATTTAGGTCATCACTCTCACCGATTAATTTATTTGGCTCCCAACCAATAGTATTGGCGCCGTCGTTGTAAGCGGTTAAAGTAGAATAAAGAAGCTGTTTCTCTTGGCTCGGCCAGCTCAAACGGCAATCCTCTCCGATACAAAGTCCTGAATCCGCTCTCACCTGGCCAGTGGCTCTCAAATTATTACCAACATAAGTAAAGCCGTCCATTTGGACAAAAAACTTTTCTTGAGTATTGCCGGCATTAGCCACCCGAAGGGCGCGACGGCCGGAATCCGTATCGGTTGTTGGAAAAATGGAAAGGCCAGCGCCGTTTGAACCAGCGACATATCCTAAATAAGCAATGCCGTTATATGATTGGGAAACAATAGAATGCTTGCTTCCGTCAACAGCCGCTTCTATAGCATAGCCATCATTACTATATTCATTATAGCCGGCTGGCCTGTTAGCGCTTAAATTATAGACGCTCAAACCGTTCCCGCCGCCGGTCTGCTGAAGCCAAATAGCCGAAACATCGCCGCCATTATCAGGCGGCGTATAAATATTAATAGCCAGGCCGCCGGTGTTTATCATGCCCGAAGAATTGGTTGTCCTTATGTCCATCGTTATGCCCCGCTTGGTATTGTCGTCTAAATTAGTCAAATCAAAATGAACCGGATTTCCAAGCCAGGCATTAGTGCTCAAGCCGCCCGGTTCCACAAAACGAAGACGCTCACTGCTGTCAGCCGAAATGTTAGTCGCGTTTAAATTTCCATCCACGGTCAAATCGCCGGCTATATGCAAAGTCGTTTGCGGGTCCGTGGTCCCGATCCCCACCTTGCCCCGGTCAACAATCAATCCAATCTCTGCTCCGCCGGTATTAAGAATTAAGCCGCCCTCCTTTGCTTCGCCGTCGGGGCTGGAAGTCAGGGGCGCCGGCGTATTGCCGCTGGGCGGCGCGTCTGTTGGCTCGGTCCAGGCCTTAACCATCAAAACCAAGCCGATAGAAATAACAATAATGGAAACAACCTGAAGAATAAATTTTTTCATATTTTTTAGGAGCTTTAGGAGCCTCGCTCCTAAAGAATTTAGGAGCGAGGCTCCTAAAAGGGGCTCCTAAAAGGGCAGGGGGCTGCCCCCGGATTGCCCCCCGGATTAAGGCGCGGTTAAACTTTCTAAAACCTCTTTTTTTACTTGGCTCTTTTTGGTTTGGGGCGCGGTTAATTTTTGAATTATTTCTTGAGAAACAACTGATTCTTTTAAAGAAACGGGCGCCGTTAAATTTTTTAAAACTTCGGTTATGGTTTTTGCCTCTTTTTCTTTCGCTTGTTCTGTTCTTCTTATTTCTTCTTTTTTCTGTCTTATTAAAAAAACAGCCACAGAGATAACAATTAAAACTATGGCGATTATTATTAAAACTAATCTCTTGTTCATGATATTTTATTGTGAAACCGGAGCTTGGCCGGACGGCTGGCTGATAAATAAAACAACAACTTTCTCCGCTTCAAATTCCTCTTTGTCTCTGATTTCTTCGGCCGCTTCAATAAAAACATTATCCCCCGCTTTCAGCTCGTTAAAGATGACTTCTTTTTCCGTTGACGACGGCACCGGTTGATTTCTGATGCCTTTCTCCGCCAAAGCGTCTATCTCCTTTCGCAGTTCTTCCTGGGATTTAGAAACTTGTTTGATAATTTTAGTCCCGGCGATAATTTTAACAATTCTTTCCGGAAATTTTTCCTGAAAATCGGGAATGGGCAGAGGAGCGATTTTAACCTTAAAATTATTATCGCCTAATTCAACAATTTCTCCGTAAACGCTTTTTATTTTCTGCGGCTCAAAAGTTTCTGATTTTGGTTCTTTTTCAGAAACCGGAGCTGTTTTAAAAACGCCAAAAAAATAGCCGATGCCCAAACCGAGAATAAAAATAATTACCAAAGAAATTGTAAATACTTTTTTGTCCATATATCTTTAAATCGGAAATTTAAGTTTTGTCCCTTCGGGACATCTCCCGCAGGGAGACAAGTTTCAAGTCTTAGGTTTCAAAATTTTATTTAAGGACGGACGCAGAAAATATTGTAGCCTCCCTGCCAATCATATTTACTTCCTAAACCAATCGGCCAGCCAGCTCTTACTAGATGTAAATAGGGATAGTCTTCAGTACAAGCCTCACAAGGGGTAGTCGTCCAATACCAATTGCTTCCTAAGCCGCTGTCGCTTGCCCAACTTAATGCTTCATCAACGGTTGGCAATCTCCAGTCGGTTTTCCCGTTATCGGAGGCATCTCTACAAGTAACGCCAGCAGTCCAAAAATTGCCACTTCCTTTATTCCCTGTTCTTTGCGTAGAAATTCCCTCGCCTCCTCCGCCAGCCGCTGCTATTTGCGCCTCTACCCACCCCCTAGTCGCCGCATCGCTAGAAACAGACGGATCAGCAACACTGTTAATTCTATTGCCAGCCATATCTAAGTTTTTTAATCTTGAACTTCCATTAGGATCAAGGTAATAACTTGTGTCATTATAATCCACCAGCCGAGGAAAAGTTAATTCCCCTGTTTTTATCTGGCTGGTCCCGCCCACATTTATAGGCGCCGGCGCATTGCCGCCAGGCGGCGCCTGCGAGGGCTCGGTCCAGGCCTTAACCATCAAAACCAAGCCGATAGAAATAACAATAATGGAAACAACCTGAAGAATAAATTTTTTCATAGATTTGATTATTGGAGTAGCGAAGCGAAGCTTCGCGATAATCGCGGAGCTTCGCTTCGCTACTCTTTTTCAATTTTACCACAAAAAGGGCTTAACAACAAATTGGCTGTGGATAATTCCGATTTCTTCCAATTAAATCATTTGTATATCCAATATACAATTTTTTATTCTTCAAAATATAAACGTAATACATAAAGCATAGAGGGCGGGGTTAAATATTTGTTGCTAAATTTTCGGCGCCTCTCGGCTTGAAAATTTGGACAAATACTTAATATTCATACTCCCCCACCTTCAGCCCGTTTTTATCCCGCAGAATAATCTTATCGCTGTCATTATCCAAAAAATCTTTTGTCCGGCCCAAAAAAACTCGCCATTCGTCTTTGAAGAAATCCGTTTCTTTCCCGCGCTGGCTGAAACAATAGCTGTAATTAAATCTCTCATTAAGAAAAGCGGTGCAGTCGCTGTCCGCGCTGATATCCCAATTGCCAACATAATCCGGAATCTCGCACTGGCTCAACTGGTCAATATAGCTGCGGCAGGTTGATTTCAAATCGCTGTATTCTGATTTGGCTATTGAAGGACAGCCCTTATCAAGAGACGGAAAAAACTCGTCTTTAGGGTCCAAATAGCCGGTACATTTATTCAAACGAAAATTAATACCCGAAGGACTGGTCCCCATTGAAACAAAAATCCGGCCAGAAGCAGAAAGTTTAATGTCAGTGTAATCAGCCGTGGAAAAAGAAGCGCTCAATTTATTAATCGCTCTGGGAATAGTCATCTCCTCTTTTCTGCCCCTGATAGTCCAGCCGCTGATATTAATCAACTCATCAGAATCATTCTCTAAAATAAGATAGTCGTTTTTAAAATTTTCTTCGTTTGGATTAACATTGCTTATTTTTACCTGGCCGTAATAAGGCGAAACGCCGACAGAAAAACTCATTGAAGCCGGGGTCGGGTCAGTCCAGCCCTGTTGATTTCTGGCCCGGACATAAAAAGTGTAGCCCCTCGGCTCTTGAGATAAACTAAAAGTTCGGCTGTCGTTGGTATCTTGCTCCTGCCAACTCTCGTCATAACCTTTTAAGTAAGTTTCAAAAGTCAAATCCTTTACTTCTCCCAAAGGATTAACGCCCGAATACTTAAAAGTAATTTCAGTATTTTCTAAAACCGTGGCCTCGCCCGGACCCTTAAGAATTAAAGTATTTGGATACTTGCTTTGTTCCGGTTCGGCGCTCGTAATCGGACCGCCGGTAAAATAAGCGTAAAATTCTATTTGGTTAATTGGCGCGATTTTTGACCAGTCATAGCCAAGCCCCTTAAAAACTTCGGCGGTTTTAATCCAGCGCTTCTGGCTGTTTTCTATTTTATAAACTTTCTCATCGCCTGTCAGGCGAATCAGCTCATTATTTTCATAGCTGTTTATTTCTATCTGATTAACTTCAATAATATCCGGCCATTTATTATTGTAAGAAAGAAAAACTTCCGGATTTTGCAAATGCCTTTTAAGTCCGCTTTCGGTCAAATAATAAACTTTTGGGTTATTGGCTAATTTAATAAGTTTAATCCTCGGATACTTGTCTAAAACAGCCGGCTCAACCGCTTCTATCTTTTTTCCTTTATAGCCCGGGTAAGAATTTAAGACAGCGGTTGTCGGCAGCCAATGCTTTTTGCCCTGAATAATCACATAAACTTTGGGACTTTTAGCTGTTTTAACCAAACTGCCCTCAACCAATCCGGCGTCTTTTGAAGATGCCGTTAAATTAACGTAATTCAATAACATTGCTAAAAATAGTAATGGTAAAATAAAAATAATCTTTGTTTTATCCATGATTTATGGTAAACTTAATTGTAAGATTTGCCAATGTGGGAAGCTTATCCTCCCACATCGCGATGTCGGATGTCAATAATATAATGCCATTCCAAAAACTCCGAAATTTTATCCCTTTGCTCGCTATCTTAATTTTAGCAATTTTTTTACGTCTTTGGCAAATTGATTCTGTTCCGCCCGGGCTTTATCCGGACATAGCGATAAACGGCAATGACGCGTTAGACACTTTAGCCACCGGCCAATTTAAAGTTTTTTATCCGGAAAACAACGGCCGGGAAGGACTTTTTATCTGGCTGATCGCTTTAAGTTTTAAGATTTTTGGCCCGGCTGTCTGGAGCTTAAGATTGGTGAGCGCTGTTTTTGGAATTTTTACGGTCTGGGGACTATATCTGTTAACCAGGCGGTTATTCAATAAAAATATCGCTCTTCTTTCAAGTTTTTTCTTAGCGGTTTCTTTCTGGCACATTAATTTCAGCCGGCTCGGCTTCCGGGCTATTTTAGTCCCATTTTTTCTGGTTTGGAGTTTTTATTTTTTGTTCAGAGGGATTGCCGAAATTAGGACATGTGGGAAACTCGGTGTCCCACATTTAAATGTGGGACACCGAGTTTCCCACATGTCCCACATTATACCTTTTATCTTAGCCGGTCTCTTTTTCGGGCTCGGCTTTTATACTTACATCGCTTTTCGGGCCGCGGTTTTAATTTTAGGCGCGGTTTTTCTTTTAGAAGTCCTGACCTATTGGCGAAAGAATAAACCGTTCAGCTGGCGCCTGTCCAATCTTTGGCAAAAAGTTTATCTAAAAGACGGCTGGTGGAAATGGGATATAATGTTTTTAACGATTGTTTTAGTTATTCTTCCTCTGGCTGGATATTTTTACCAGCATCCCCAAGATTTCATCGGCCGAAGCGCCGGCGTCTCTGTTTTTAACGCTCCGCGGCCTTGGCTGGAATTAGGCAAAAGCGTTCTTTTGACTTTGGGAATGTTTAATTTTAAAGGCGACCTCAATTGGCGCCACAATTTTTCCGGCTCGCCAATGCTTGTCTGGCCAGTCGGTCTTTTCTTTGTCTTGGGATTTGTTTTGACTATTAAAAACATTTTCCTGAAAAATGGGGTCAAAATTGGGGGCAGCCCCCCCTCAAAGAGGGGGGCTGCCCCTAATTTTGAAAATGGCGCCAACTCTATTTTTCTTCTCACTTGGTTTCTCTCAATGCTCTCGCCGGCTCTTTTAACCAATGAAGGGCTCCCTCACGCTCTCCGCGCTATCGGCGTAATTCCCGTAGTCTATATTTTTGCCGCTTTAGGCCTATTCTGGCTGGCTAATCGGGTTAAAAAATTAAAACCCAAAAAACCAGCGGCTTTTTTAGGAACGGTTCTTTTGATATTTATTCTAATGGCCGTTGCTTTTTCTGATTTCAACCAATACTTTTTTAAGTGGGCGAAAAATCCAGAGGTAGCCGGCGCCATGAGACTGGATTTGGTTGATTTAAGCCAATATCTCAATAACTTGCCGGCCAGCGTCAAAAAATATGTTATTGTCAATGAACCAGGCGTGGCTGTCCCCTATCCCCATGGCCTTCCAATGCCGGCCCAGACAATTATATTTATTCAGCGAACAGCGAACAGCGAACAGCGAACAGTCTATTTAACGCCGTCAGATATTAATCAAATTAAAATAGTCAATCATCAGCCCGCCGTAATTATCCCAACCCAACCTGACCAAAATATTTTTAATCAATTATCCCAAAAATGGCCGCAAGGAAAAATAGAAAAAATAAACTATTTCTATGAATATAAAATTAACCAATAAAAGCGTAAATATTATTGCCGGCTGCTTATTGCTTTTGATGTTTCTTTTGGCTTTTTTTAGTTTGCGGGGCGATTCTGCCACCATGGACGAGTTGGCCCACATTCCGGCCGGCTATAGTTATATAACTCAAAAAGATATGCGGCTTAACCCCGAGCATCCGCCGCTTTTAAAGGATTTGGCCGGTCTCTCTGTCCGGCTCGGAGAAAAAATTACCAAAACGCCAATCAATTTTCCTTCTCAAATCAGGGCCTGGCAAAAAGACATTAACGGCCAATGGGACTTTGGCGGAAAATTTCTCTACGAAAGCGGCAATGACGCGGATAAAATAATTTTTTGGGCCCGGCTGCCCATGCTTTTAATAATGCTAATTTTGGGCTTTTATGTTTTTAAGTGGGCCAAAGAGCTTTACGGCGCAAAAGCCGGCCTTTTAGCTTTATTTTTATACTCGTTTTCCCCTAATTTTTTAGCTCACGGCCGTTTGGTCACCACTGATGTCGGCGCCGCGACGGCTTTTTTTATCGCCACTTATTATTTTCTCAAATGGCTGAAAAAACCAAGCGGAAAAAATCTATCTATCGTCGGCTTGGTTTTCGGCCTGGCCATGCTGACTAAATTTTCCTTAGTTCTTTTAATCCCTTACTTTATTTTTTTGGCGGCGGTTTTTGTCATTTTAAGGGGCGAAGCCCGAAACAATGTTGTCATTGTGAGGAGGTCGCCGAAGGCGACCGACGAAGCAATCCCGTGGTATGCCTCGGGATTGCCACGCTCCCTTCGGTCGCTCGCAATGACATTATTTTACCTTATCCTCATCGGACTTATCGGTTTAATCCTTATCTGGCCCATCTACCAATATCACACCTGGAATTATCCGGCGCAAAAACAAAAAACTGACACTGAATTTATTTTACAATCATTTGGCAACCGGACCTTGGCTGATTTAGCTGTTTTTATGGCTGATAAACCGATTCTTCGGCCTTACGCTCAATATCTTTTAGGGCTTTTTATGGTTATGCAAAGAGCGGTCGGCGGCAACACCACTTATTTTTTAGGCGAGGTTTCGGCCGCTGGCTGGCGAAACTATTTCCCTATTGTTTTCTCAATTAAAGTTCCTCTATCTTTTCTTATTTTAATTTTAATCGCTTTAGGTTCAACTGCCTGTTTTGTCAAAAAGCCCGTTTGGTCAAAGCCGGTTTCAAGAGTTTTCCAGTGGATAAAAAATCATTTCATTGAATTCGCTTTCCTTTCTTTTTTAGTCCTCTACTGGCTAACTACTCTTAAAAGCAATCTCAATATCGGCTTAAGGCATATTCTGCCGACCTTTCCTTTTCTTTATATTTTAGTCAGCGGCCAACTGAAAATTTTGGGAGTCCATCTCCCAAAGGTTTTGGGAGAAGGACTCCCAAAATTCATACTGTTCGCTCTTATGTTTTGGTACGCCTTCGGCGCGCTCAAAATCTATCCTCATTATCTTGCCTACTTCAATGAACTTATCGGCGGTCCGAAAAACGGCAGGCAATATGTGGTTGATTCAAATTTAGACTGGGGCCAGGACCTAAAACGGCTCGCTCAATTTGTGGAGAAAAATAAAATCAACAAAATTTATGTTGATTATTTTGGCGGCGGTTCAGTTGAGTATTATCTTAAAGAAAAATATCAGCCCTGGCACGGAGATTATCAACCCGGCGAACTGCCAGCCAATAGTTGGCTGGCTATTTCAGCCACCTTCCTTTCCGGCGGCCAAG
>MHMZ01000033.1:21014-29862 GCA_001819555.1 Candidatus Portnoybacteria bacterium RIFCSPHIGHO2_02_FULL_39_12
GGAGCAGTTCTGAATTCAGAACTGCTCCAATGGAGCTGCTCCAATTCTATCCAATTCTATTTATAATACACCCTCCTGCCTACTCTTAAATCCACATACTCTAAATTACTCCGTTCTTCTTTAATCTCATCTTCTAAAACTCTTTTTAAAATATCCAATTGACTGTCAAAGGACTCCTCTGAATTAAAATAAATCTGCCAGCCCTCCGAAGTCAATACTCTTAAATCCTCTTCTGAACTGATAATGAAATTTGCCGCTCTTAAATCTAAGACAGCCGGCAATTCTTTATTAATTTCTAAAACAAAATCCATCAATTTTTTTGAAACGATTGGCTCTTTGACCCGAATCGTCTCTCCTCTCAAATCGTTAATAGTTAAAATCAGACTGCCGTCCATGGCCGGCGACTCTTTATAAATCACCCCTTCTTTATCAATATAAAAACATTGTTCCGGCAACTCGGCCGGACCGCTGCACCAAACTCCCATTGGTTCCCGTATTTTCACTTCCACTTTTAAAATCTTGTTCTGGGGCTGCCAAAAAATAAAATTTTTTCTTATTTCAACCGAGGCAATCTCCGGCCAGCCGGCAAAGATATTTGCCCTGATTTTATCAGCCGGAATCAGAATAACGCTTCTTAAAGGAATAAAACCTAAAAATTTTTCGGTTAAAATTTTCTGCGCTATGTCTTCTATGTCCTGTTTTCCGATTGACTCCGATGCGCCGTCATTCTCGGATAAACCATAGACTTCAATTTTTTCTATCCATAAAACAGGAGAAAAAACAAAAAAATAAATTAAGCCGGCTAAAAGACAAAAAAACAGCCCGCCATAGATTTTTATTTTCAGGCGGGATTTTTTTATTCTAGAAGCTCGTTCAGATTGATAAAACCCTCGTTTTTTTCTCATCTTAATTGTAACTTAATTGTAAGAATTAGCAACATTGTTTATAATTTCGTCGGCCATTCGCTAAGAAAACCACGCGGAGGCCGAGCGGGCGTTGGGAATTAGGGTCAGACCCTTAACCCTTAAGGGTCTGACCCTAATTCCCAACGCCGGGGAAATTGATAGCGTGCAAACAACGCTCGGGGTTCTTACAATAATCATAAATCTTTTTTAATAATTCTATACCAATCAGGATAATCAAAAATACCCTGAAAAATCACGCCGATAATCATTCCCTGAACCATCGCCTCCTTTAAAAATGGTAAAATATCAAAAATGCCTAAAAAAAGCAAAGGAAGCCCGATTAACCAATGATGAAAATGAAAACGATATTTGCCTATTTTAAAAATAACAGACCTAATCCGACCGGCTATGCCCGCTTTTCTCCCCCCGCTCCATTTAGCCAAAAGATAGCCAAGTAATCCGCCGGCCGCGGTTAAAAACGAAATAAAACTCAAAAGTCCTAATGAAGAAATGAGAAGTTTTTTGCGCCGAAAGAATAGCCAAATATTATTGTGAATTAATAACTTTATTATTGTCATGACTGTTAGCTACGGGATCCCTCGCTTCGCTCGGGATGACCATTTTGTTTCAAAATCATAGATTTTGACAAAATGGTCATTTTATTTTTCCCCACATATTTTCTTAAAACTTTTGGCACAACAACGCTGCCGTCTTTTTGTTGATAATTTTCTAAAATTGCGATAATCATCCGGCCGATGGCCAAAGCCGTGGCATTAAGCATATGGACAAAAGCGGTCCGGCTTGTTTTTTTCTCCCGATAGCGAATGTTAAGGCCGCGGGCCTGAAAATCAGCCGTATTAGAACAGGAATGCGTTTCCCGATACTGATTTTGACCGGCCAGCCAGGCCTCAATATCATACTGTTTTACATCAATCCAGTCCATATCGCCAGCGCAAAGAAGCGCCACCCGATAAGGAATTTCTAATAATTGCATCAATTTTTCTTCTTGGGCCAATAAAAACTCATGCTCTTTCAAAGAATCCTCCGGCTTAACAAAAGAAAACATTTCTACCTTGTCAAACTGATGAACCCGTAAAATACCCTTGGTGTCTTTGCCGTAAGAGCCGGCTTCGCGCCGAAAACAAGTGGAAAAACCAACATAACGCCGCGGCAAATCTTTTTCTTCAAAGACTTCATTTAAATGCATTGGAGCGAGTGTATGTTCGGCGCTGCCGACCAAATATAGTTCATCCTTGGAAAGATAATAACGTTCTTGCTCTTGGCCGGCCAAAAGACGGCCAGTGCCCTTATACGGCTCGGGCTTGATCATTACCGGCGGCGCAATCGGGATAAATCCTTGTTTTATCAAAACATCAAAAGCCAACTGAACCAAAGCAAACTCCAGTAAAACCGCCTCATTTTTTAAATAGCCGAAACGGGTGCCGGAAACTTTGGCCGCCCGCTCCATATCAATTAAATCTAAGTTTTCCGCTATGGTCAAATAATCTTTTGGCTTAAAATTAAACTTTGGCTTTTTGCCGACTTCCCGCAAAATTTTATTGTCTTTTTCATCTTTTCCTTCAGGCACCTCGTCTAATGGCAAATTCGGTATTTGCTGGAGTAAATTTTCCAGTTCTTTTTCTGTGTTTTCTAATTCCGGCTCTAATAATTTAATTTTTCTTTTGAGGAGCCTCGCTCCTAAAGATTTAGGAGCGAGGCTCCTCAAAGCTAACTCTTTACTAATTCTATTTTGCTCTGCTCGCAACCCTTCTATTTCCTGAAGTAATCCCCGCTTTTTCTTATCCAATTCCAAAAGCCGGTCAATGTCAACTTTGACTCCTTTTTTCCAACAGCCATCTTTCACTTTTTCCGGATTTTGACGGATGAACTTTATATCCAGCATAGTTATTTCGGCCTCATTAACGGAAACAAAATTATCTCCCGCAGGCTGTGCGAATCTGTCAAAAAAGCCGCTAAACGGTCAAGCCCCAGGCCAAAACCGGCCGCTGGCGGCAGGCCGTATTCCAAGGCCTCGACAAAATCCTTATCCTGCCTCTGCGCCTCGTCTTCCCCGGCCTTTCTGTGCCCTTCCTGTTCCTTAAATCTCCTGTCTTGCTCTAAAGGGTCGTTTAATTCTGAAAAAGCGTTAACTAACTCAAGGCCGCCGATGACTAACTGAAATCGAGCCGCCTTAGTCAAATCACCTTCAATTGATTTAGCCAAAGGAGTCATTTCAATCGGATGGTTAATCACAAAACACGGCTGAATTAATTTTGGCCTGACTGTTTTTTTATACAATTCATCAATCAACTTGCATTTCGGCATTGTTTTTTCCGCTTTAACGCCGATTTTTTTCAATCTTTCAAATAATTCTTCTTTCTTTATCTTATCAATATCAATTTTGCTTTCTTTCAGTAAAAGCTCTTTCATAGTTTTTTTCGGCCAAGGAGTTTTAAAATTTATCTGATGACCCTGATAATTTATTATTGTTCGCTGTTCGCTGTTCGCTGTTCGCTGAATAATATATCCAAACATTCTCTCGGTCATCTCCATTAAATCCTCGTAATCAGCATAGGCCCAATAAAATTCTAACATAGTAAAATCGGGGTTATGAGAAAAGTCAATACCTTCATTTCTAAAACAGCGGCCGATTTCATAAACTTTTTCAAAGCCGCCAACCAATAATCTTTTTAAGAAAAGTTCTGGAGCGACCCGCAGATATAAGTCCAAATCCAAGGCATTAAGATGAGTTTTAAATGGCCGGGCCGAGGCCCCGCCCGGAATAATTTGCAAAATCGGCGTTTCCACTTCAATAAAACCATTGGCGTCTAAAAATTCCCTGATTATTCGGATAATTCCGCTTCGCTCAACAAACCGCTCTCTCACTTCCCTGTTCATAAGCAAGTCCAAATATCTTTTCCGAAATCTTTCTTCCACATCTTTTAAACCATGCCATTTTTCCGGCAAAGGCAAAATTGCCTTGGCTAAAATACGAAAATCTTTAACCAATAATGTCTTCTCGCCTTTCTTAGTCAAAAAAAACTCTCCTTCTGCCTCAATAAAATCACCCACCTCAAGATTATTTAGAAAAAATTTATACTTCTTCTGGCCCAACTGGTCTTGTTTAAAATAAATTTGGCATTGAGAAGCGCCGTCTTCTATATGGGCAAAAGCAGAACCGCCATGCTCGCGGATACTTTTAATTCGGCCAACTAAAATAAGCCGGCTTTTTTGTTTCAAGAGTCCTTCAAAATCATCAAGGGCTTTCTGGCAAGTATGAGTCCGTCTTGTTTTAGCCGGGTAAGGATTAATTCCGGCTCGCCGGATATTTCCCAGTTTTTTTAAACGAATTTTTTTGATTGATTGGAGAGAAGACATAAAGTTAGTATTTGGTATTTAGTATCTTGTATCTGGTATAAAAAATTATACTAAATACAAAATACTAAATACAAGATACTATTTTATGCTAATAATCTTATATTTAACTTTCCCTTTGGGCGTTTCCGCTTCAATTATATCACCTATCTCGTGTCCCAAAAAGGCCTTGCCCAAAGGCGATTCATTTGAAATTTTTCCCTGGCTCGGCTGCGCTTCTTGAGAGCCGACAATATTGAAAACCTGCTTTAAAAAACCGGTTTTAGCCTCAATGACTGAACCTAATTCCACTTTCTTTTTTCCGCCGTTGTTTTGAGACGGCTTAATAATTATGGCGTCTTTAATCGTCGCTTCCAATTCTAAAATTCTTCCTTCATTAAAGGACTGGGCTTCTTTAGTTGAAGCGTATTCCGTGTTCTCGCTTAAATCGCCCAGAGCAATCGCCTCTTTAAGCCGTCTGGCTATTTCCTGGCGCTTAATCGTCTTTCGCTCTTTTAATTCGTCTTTTAATTTAGAAAGCCCTTCCGGGGTAAGATATTTCATTTTTATAAGTAAAATAAGTAAATTAAGCAAGATAAGTAAATTAAGCTTATTGGCTTATTAACTTATTTTACTTATCTTGCTTAAAATACCACTCTAATACTTCCTTGGCCACCGGCACGGCCGCGCTATGCCCTTCGCCTCCTTCTTCTATTAAAACAACCAAAACAATTTCCGGATTTTTAGCAGGGGCAAATCCGGCAAACCAGGCGTGTGTCTCGGCTGTCTCATTGAATTGAGCCGTGCCGGTCTTGCCGGCCGCCTCTACGGGCAACGATTCCAAAGCCCTGGCCGAACCAGCGGCTACGGCCTCGCGCATACCTTGAAGGACAACTGACAAATTCTTTTGACTGATAAAATTCTCTCTAACGATTTCCGGTTGAATATCCGTAATAACATTTTTCTCTGAATCAATTATTTTGTCAACTAATTGCGGCTGATATAAAACGCCGTTATTTGAAAGGGCGGCCGCGGCCATGGCCAGCTGCAAGGGCGTAACCGAAATATCGCCCTGGCCGATAGAAGCGTGATAAGTATCTCCGATATACCATTTTTCTCCTTTTGTTTTTTCTTTCCATTCTTTATCGGGAATTAATCCTTTTTCCTCGTAAGGCAGATCTATTCCGGTTAATTCTCCCAGCCCGAAAAGCCGAAGATATTCTTTTATCCGATCAATGCCCAGCCCCTCTTTCTGGCCATAACCGCCGCCGATAGTATAAAAATAAACATTGCAGGATTCGGCAATGGCTTTCACCATATCGGTTAAGCCATGAATTTTCCAGTCCCCAAAGCGGTAAACTATTTGAGGATTATATTCGTTGACAATCACCAGTTCGCCGTTTTGGTCATTGATTTTTTCCCAGGGCTCAATAATTTTTTCTTCCAGGGCCGCCGCGGCTATAAACGGCTTAATAGTTGAGCCGGGCGGATATTGACCGGCCGCGGCCCGATTAAAAAGGGGTTTGTCCGGATTAGCGAGCAAAGTCCCGTACTCTTCTTCTTTCATTTTCCGGCTAAAAAGATTATTGTCAAAACTCGGCAAACTGACCATCGCTAAAATGCCGCCGTTTCTCGGGTCTAAGGCCAAGCCAGCCGCCTTTTTGACCTTTAACTGGCTGGTCATCTTTTTTAAACTCTGGTAAAGTTTTTCCTGAAAGCCGCGGTTGATAAAAAGAACCAAGCCGTTTCCTACTTGAGCCGGTTTTAAAGAAAGACTCTTTTTGCTTCGGCCCAAAGCGTCAACTTCTACCTGCTCCTGGCCCGGCTCGCCTCTTAACGGATTTTCATAAAAAAGCTCTAAGCCGCTTTTACCGATATTTTTATCAAATTGAAAACCATTGGCTTTATTTTCATCTAAGTCAGCCGGGCCTGGCTCGCCCGTATAGCCTAAAATATGAGAAAAGGCCGGCTCTCCTGCCTGGTCAAGAACATATTGGCGCCTGATATTTAAAACCAGCCTGACACCGGCCTCATAAGAGCTTTGCTCGCCTGAAGGGCCCGGCCAATTATTGACCAAGCTTTCAAGAATCAAGGCGCTTTCACGCTCTAGATCTTCAATTAAATTTATTTGAGCTGTTTTTCCTTTTGCTTCATTTATTTTCCGGCTAAAAACTTCAACTAAATTATCGCGGGAAAAAGAATTTTTTTCAACCTCGTCTTTTTTAATAATCGCCTCGGCTATTTTTTCCAAAATCCTTTCCTGAACCGGAACCGGATTAGCCAAAAAATCGGCTAAATTAACGGTTAAATCAAAACTGGGAGCGTTATAAACCAACGGCTCCCCCAAAGAATCGTAAATAATTCCCCGCGGCGCGGCCAAAGGATAAATCTTAAGCCGGTTGCCCTCGGCTAAACCCTTATAATATCCGCCTTTAATCAATTGGAGATAGCCGGCCCGCAAAAGCAAAGCCGCAAACAACGCCAGAATCAGGCCGTAAAAAATAATGAAATTCCGCTTCTTAATCGGCTTTTCCAGCTTGCCTTTATCTTCTAAGGAGCGGATGGCTTCGGCGTCCAAAAAAATCTCTTCTGCCTCAATGTCTTGAGGTATAGCGGTTTTGACCAAATATTTTTTTAATCCCATAAAAAATTAACCAGACCAAAATAATGTTATAAACTATCTCTAAAAAAACCGAATAAAATAAAGGCCGGCCCAATGTCAACTCGCCGATAATCAATCTGATCAGACCGATTAAAATCAGATTATAAAATAAGGTGGCGATTAAGACCAGGATAAGAAGCGTCCAAAAATTAAGCCGGCCGAAAACATTTCCGCTAAACCAGCTAACCGAATATATTGCTCCTAAAAAACTCAAACTTAAGAATCCCATCGGCAGAATGGAAAATAAATCAGCCGATAAGCCGGCCAGAATTACGCTTATCCAAAGCTGTTTTTCGGTGATTAAAATTTTATCGGCCGGCTGATAAAAAGTTAAAACCGCCAAGCTTAAAATCAAAATAAAAATCAGATTCGGGCTATTTCCAAAGATTTTTAAGAATGGCGCCAAACCGGCCTGAAGAATGGCGGTCAAGAGTAAAACAAAAATAACAAAAAATAATTTCATGTGGCTCTAAAGACGGCTATCTATCACAAAGACCCTTTCAATTCTTTTAAAATCCGCGGCCGATTTGACCTTCGCTTTTTTAAAAACTTGGGATTGATTGACAATAACTTCCTCAACCCAGCCGATTAAAAGACCTTTTTGAAAAAAACCGTCTAAGCCGGAGGTAACAACGGTCTGGCCGGTTTTAATTTCTTCTTTTTGGTCAAGCCAGTCTATTATCAGGCCGCTGTCTGATTCTCCTTTGACAATGCCTTTGACTTCCGTTTCCTGAATCAGGATATTTATCCGGCTATTGGGATGAGTGATTAAAAAAACTTGGGCTGACGAATCAAAAACCCGGGTGATTCTTCCGACCAGACGATTGCCGACGGCTATAACTGCCATTCCTTCCTCTAAACCGTCTTTTCTTCCTTTATTGATTAAAAGTCCCTGACCGAAATTAACCGAGTTTTGACCGATGACTTCGGCTAAAATTAATCGGCTTGGCTCTTTTTCCTCTAAATTCAGCTGCTGGCGAAGGAATTTATTTTCCCGCTCCGCTTCTTTTAATTCAACGATAATTCCTTCCAATTTCTGATTTTCTTCGAGAAAATAAATATTCTCTTCATTAAGCCGCTCCTGATGTTTTAATAAACCGATAAAATCGTTCAGCCAAAGGCCGGACCGATAAGCTGTTTTTTGAAAGGAACTGGCCAGCCGGAAAAAAATCTCTTTCGGTTTCTCCAATAGCCCGTAATTATTTAAAAAAATCAATCCGATGATTATAAACAGAGTTAAAACAGCTGGTTTTCTGATTAGTTTTTTCATTTTTTATACGAGTGATGTGAAATTCCTCAGCTTAAAATGACTATTATTGCCTGAGTAAGGCGCCAAAGGCGCCGCATCAAAGGCCAAAGACCCTTTTGACTACTATGGAGGTTGAACCTCCATAGTTTAATATTTCCGCTTCGCTCGCTTTACTCGCTCCGCTCAGGGAATAAACTAATTGAATTTCACATCACTCGTATTTTATATAGCCTACCACGAGCATCTCTAAAATACAAAAACCCAACAACGCCAACAATTGTTAGGTTCCGGGTTTAAAAATAATAGGTTTAATCTTTCTTTTATTATCCTTTAAAACTTTTCTTCTTCAGAAGGATTTTCTTCTGCGGAAGGGTTTTCTTCCATTGGGCTTTCTTCCGGGGCTTCTTCGGACAAAGCTTCTTCTTCTGACGGATTTTCTTCCCCGGGCATTTCAGAGCCGCTGACTTCTCCTCCTTTTTTGCGCGACTTAGCCCGCCAGATCAGAGCAACCACGATGACCGCCGCAATAATTACATAAATCCAGGTCATGTTTTTTCTCCTTTCTGTCGCTTCTTGGCGACTTTATCTATAATATCATTTTTTAAACCAAACTTCAAAAATAATGTTGTGGATAACTTCCATTGTTGTCAAAATTTTCAAATCGCTTTAGCGATGCAG
>MHMZ01000033.1:30002-30615 GCA_001819555.1 Candidatus Portnoybacteria bacterium RIFCSPHIGHO2_02_FULL_39_12
TTTCTCTGGCTGAACCGTAAATGTCTAAAATTATTATTTTATCGGCTGAATTAAACGATCGGGCAAAATCTTTCAAAAGCGCTTTAGTTCTCGTAAAAGTATGAGGATGAAAAACGCACCAAATTCTCCTTTTAGGATAAAGCTCTTTTGCCGCTTTTAAGGTAGCTCTGACTTCGGTCGGATGATGAGCATAATCATCAATCAATAAAACTCCGTTTTTAAGTTTTCCCTTAATTTCAAACCGCCTGGCTGTGCCTTGAAATTCTTCCAAAATCTTCTTGGGGGCAGCCCCCGAGTTTTTCGGGGGCTGCCCCCAGTCCTGCCACGCCTTAATCAAAGTCAAAACCGCCAAAGCGTTTAGCTGATTATGCCGACCCGGAATCTTTAAAGAAAACCCTCTGATTTTTTTTAGATCTTTTCGGTAATATAAGGCGGTTCGGCAAGGCGCTTTTTTCACTGTTTCTCTTATTATTTTATCTTCGCCGCAGCCGACCAAAAGACCGTCTTTGGGCAAACGACTGACCAGCTTTAAAAAAGCGTTTTTATACTCTTTAAAGCTTTTAAAAAAATCCGGGTGGTCATATTCAATATTGGTTAAAATCAAAACTTTGGG
>MHMZ01000033.1:30623-36355 GCA_001819555.1 Candidatus Portnoybacteria bacterium RIFCSPHIGHO2_02_FULL_39_12
ATTTAGACCGGCCAACTCGGGCATTACTCCCCCACTCTAAAACCTTGCCGCCGACAATAACAGTCGGGTCCAGCCCCAAACCCTCCAAAACTCTGCCCAGCATGGCGGTGGTCGTTGTCTTGCCATGAGTGCCGGCCACGCCAAAACCATATTTTTCTTTAAAGAAATGGGCTAAAATATCCGAATAAGAATAAATCGGCCATCCTTTTTTAAGAATGTATTTAATTTCTAAATGAGTTTTATCATAAGCGCTGGAAGCGACAATTAAGTCCGCGTCTTTTGGAATATTTTTAAAACTAAACCCTTCAAAAACTTTTATTTTCAATTTCTTCAAAACCTCATCAGTAAAAAACTTTTCATGGGTATCAGAGCCCAAAACTTCAATGCCCCGGCCTTTTAAAACTTGCGCCAAAGCAGCCATACCCGCGCCTTTAATGCCGATAAAATATGCTTTTTTAATTTTTGACAGATTCATAGAACCCAAGGCACGCCCTTAAGGCACGCCCTTAAGGGCGTGCCTTAAGGGCGTGCCTTACCTTAAATAATATCACCAGCCAAGGGAATATTACCACTGCTCTAAAAATACGGCCAATTCGCCATGGCTGAAGCGCTAATCGCCAAAACCATTCTAAGCCGCCGGCCCTTAAAATCTTTGGCGCTCGCCAGACCCGGCCGGCCAAAAAATCAAAAGCGCCGCCCACGCCCATGGCTAATTTAACCGAAGGCATCTTCTTTAGATTTTTAACGAGCCATTTTTCCTGCTTAGGCGCGCCCAAAGCCACAAACAATAGATATTTTGGAGCAGTTCCAATGGAGCAGTTCTTTAAAGAACTGCTCCATTGGAGCTGCTCCAAACCCCGGTACTTTTGTTTTAAATTTTCAGCCGCTCTTTCAGCTATTCCTTCCTTACCTCCCAACAAAAAAATTGGCCATCTTTTTTGGCTGGCTAATTGGCAAATTTTCTCCATTAAATCCACGCCGGTAATTCTTTGCTTTAATGACCGGCCTAAAAACCAAGAAGCGAAAATCAAGCCAATTCCATCGGCTACGGCCAAATCAGCAGAATTAAGAATTCCCCTAAACTCTTTGTCTTTTTGCGCCTGAACTAAAAATTCTGGGTTAGCCGTCACAATATAATGCTGTTTATTATCATTCATCATCTGCTCTACCCTCTTTAAGGCCTCGTCCATAATTAAATTATCAATTTTAACACCCAAAATCTTAACTTCTCCCATAAATCTTTATGTGGGAGGCTTAGCCTCCCACATTACCTAATGGGGCTGACTCTAAGACTATGTATTCTGCTCCATCGCGCAATAATCGGCTTTCCATTACCTCTATTGATTCAACTGGAAAACTCAAAGAAATATCTTTTTCTATATCGGGTTTAAAAGAAAGCGAACGCCACTCTCTCTGCCTGATTCTGGCTAAAGTAATATGCGGACTGAAAGCCCGAGTTTCTTTTCGATTATAAGTAGTCCGAGCCGAATCTAATAAAACGTTTTCTAAATCATCTTTTAATTTAGCCAAAGCTAAATTTTTTTCTCCTTGCGCCCAAATCATTCGCGGGGCGCGGCCCGGCGGGCCCAAACAAATTCGCTCTAATTTAATCTCAAAGGGCTCATGTCTTTTCCCTACCTCACGGATTGTCTGACATATCTTAACCATTTCTTCGTCTGTCACATAGCCAATAAAAACTAAAGTGATATGCAAGCTATTTTCTTTAGTCCAGCGCACCGGCAATTCAGCCCATTCTCTTTGCCAGCTTAAGAGTTTTTCCTTAACATATTCCGGTAAATTAACCGCGATAAAAATCCGTCGTCTTTTCATAGACATCTTGAATTATAACACAAACAAAGCTATAATGAAAAGCCTTGGAGCAGCTCCATTGGAGCAGTTCTGAATTTTAGAACTGCTCCAATGGAGCTGCTCCAAGAAACTCCAATGGCTAAAAAACATAAAAAAAGAATTCAGAAACGCAGAAAAAAAGAGGTTAAACGACAAGAAACCGCCATTCAGCAGATTGTTAATTATTATTTTCAGACCAAGGGCTTAAGTTTGAAAGAGATAAAAAACAACGCTAAAAAAAGAAAAATCATTTATTCCCGGTTTACCCGGCCGGCCAAACAACTTTTAGAGCTGGCCGGCTCGGTCAGAGCGGCTAAAAAATCCATTAATAAAGTGGCTAAGTGGGCTAAATCCAGAAATTTAGATTACGCGATTGAGACCGTTTTTAAAAAATGGCTGGAACTGGACCGGCTTAAACCAAAAGAAGTGGTTAAAAAACCGTTTTTTCAGGATATGCCGATGGTCTGGTCAGAAACTAAAAAGAAATGGTATGTGATAAAAGACGACACCCAATGGCTGGAATTTGCCGCTGATGAATCAGAAATTGAATGGCGGATTATAAAGTGAAAAGCCCCCAAGAAATTCTTATTCTCAGGGGCAAAATAGAAACTTTTTCCTACATTATCTAAATCATCTAAATCCAAAAAATCCGTCGAGGTAATAGAAGAGTTCAATAGTAGTGCCGATGAAGAATCCTCCCCAACACATCCCATAACGGATCTCATAGACCACCATTCTTTTAGAAAAGCTATAACCTTTCCTCCGGTCTCTTCTAATATTGGCAAAGGCAATAGCAAAGCCAATAGTAGAATAGACACTAATAACAATAATAACAACTAAAATAAACCACCAATACCATTCCATGTTATTTTTCCTCCTTCCCGGATAAATTAATCGGCCAAAAACAAGAAATCAATAAAAACGACGGCGGCTATAACAAAACCAATCAGACAACAAATACCAATAACCTCCAAAAATATCACCCCCCTTTTTTAAAAAAACTAATTAAAGAACATAAATACTGGATGGTTTTCGCCTCGTCTAAGCGAGATGCCGCTTTTTGAAGATTATTATAACCATCCCCACTGGCAGAATAATCCACCAAAAAACTGTGATAAACAGAAAAAATAAAAATCTTCTCAAAGGAGAATTTAGGTGGATTTTAGTTTCTACTTGAAAGTCTGGTAAGGCTTCCTTTCCTTTTTTTATTAAAAAAGAAAAAGTGATTCTTACCAATATTATCCCTATTACCAACATTATCCCTATTGCCCACATAATCATCTCTTTCATTTATCTCACCTCCTTGCGTCAAGCGATGAGGTAATTCGCCCAATAAGCGCAACAATAAAGAAGTAGCCCCAACAAAAGATTCCCAGAAACATAAATTTCAAGCATCTAAGAATAAGCAAAATAAGCATTTTAAGCATTTTAGAGTCGCGATCATAATTAGACAAAAATAGATAGGCTTTAATTTCAACTTCAATAACGACGGCGATGGCTATAACAAAACCAATTAAACAATAAATACTAACAATCCACCAATACCATTCCATATTTTTTCACCTCGCTTTTTTAAAAAAATTAAAGAGCTAATGATTCTCTATATCCAAACCAATCCTAATAATCCTATTCTAAGACAAAAAGCCAGAGAAGTCAAAGAAATCACGGCTGAAATCAAACAGCTGATTTTAGATATGATAGAGACCATGGAAAAAGCGCCGGGCGTGGGCTTAGCCGCGCCCCAAGTTGGCCAATCGCTGCGAGTGATAGTGGCTAAAACGAGCCGCGATGAAAAAAGCGAAACAATATCTCTGATTAACCCCAAAATCAAAAAATCCTCCTGGAAAAAAGCACTCGCGGAAGAAGGCTGCTTAAGTTTGCCTCAACAATCTTATTTACTAATAAAGCGGCCAGTAAAAATAAAAGTAGAAGGGCTTAACCCGGAAGGCGCCAAAGTCAAAATCAAAGCAGAAGGCCTTTTAGCCAGAATCATCCAGCACGAAGTTGACCACTTGGATGGGGTTTTGATTGTGGATAAATAAAGATGTTTGGGAGCAGCTCCATTGGAGCAGTTCTTAATTAAGAACTGCTCCAATGGAGCTGCTCCCAAAATCTTACAAATGAAAAGATACCAAACACAAAATACAAGATACAAGATACTATTTATGGGCACCCCTGAATTTGCCGCGCCGGCGCTTGAGCGGCTGATTAAGGCCGGCTATAAAATTTTAGCCGTGATAACAGCCCCGGATAAACCAATTGGCCGAAAACAAAAGATTACTCCCCCGCCGATTAAAAAAATGGCCCTCCGGTATAAGATTCCCGTGCTTCAGCCGGAAAAAATCTTAAATCTCAAACCAAAGCTCTCAAATTTATTTGAGAGCTCGGCCGAGCACAAAAAATTTGTGCTCCGGTCTCAAATCTCAAATCTCAATCCTGATTTAATCGTCGTCGCGGCCTACGGAAAAATCATTCCCAAAGAAATTTTAGAAATTCCAAAATACGGCTCTCTTAATATTCATCCCTCATTTTTGCCTAAATATCGCGGCCCCTCGCCTATCCAATTTGCCATCCTTAACGGAGAAAAAATCACGGGCGCGACTATTATGCTGATGGATGAAAAAATGGACCACGGCCCGATTTTGGCCCAAGAAAAAATCGCCCTTAGGCCGGACGAAACAAGCCAAACCCTCCATCAAAAATTATCTCAATTAGGCGCTGATTTACTAATTAAAACCATTCCCCAATATCTTGAAAGAAAAATCAGGCCAAAGCCGCAAGATGAAAAAAAAGCCACTTATACCAAAATACTGACCCGAGATGACGGCCGAATTGACTGGCAAAAAAGCGCCAAAGAATTGGAACGGCAAGTCAGGGCTTTTTTTCCTTGGCCCGGCGCTTGGACAGAATTAAGAATCAACCTACCCGTCATGCAGGCGTTGCGGGCGGGGAATCAAGAATCAAGAAGATTAAAAATTTTGAAAGCCAAAGCTGTCAATAAAAAAATCCCTAATGCCCTGCCGACTGGTCAGGGATATTTACTGCCCGAGATTATTCAGTTAGAAGGAAAAAAACAAATGAGTTGGGAGGAATTTTTAAGAGGCCATAAAAAAGTGAATATAGAATCTGGAATTTAGAATTTAGAATAAGAATTAAGAATAAGGAAATTAGGAAAATAAATCCCAAATTCTTGATTCAATATTCCCATTCCAGATTCTAAATTCCAAATTCTAAATTCTAAAATTATGTCTTTTTCCATCGGTATCATCGGTCTGCCCAATGTCGGCAAATCAACTCTTTTTAAAGCCCTGACTAAACAGCCGGTTGATATTTCCAATTACCCGTTTACAACCATAGAACCAAATGTGGGCATTGTCAGAGTGCCGGACAAACGGCTTCTTAAAATAGCGGCGGTTGTTGAATCCACAAAAATCACTCCCACGGTCATAGAATTTATTGATATTGCCGGCTTAGTCAAAAACGCCCATCAAGGAGAAGGTTTAGGCAACCAATTTTTAGCCCGGCTTCGGGAAACAGACGCCATCTGCCATCTTGTCAGGGCCTTTGAAGACGAAAAAATAGTTCATCTTGAGGGCAAAACCAATCCCCAGAGAGACATAGAAATAGTCAATACGGAACTAATGCTCAAAGATTTGGAAACGATTGAAAAAAGATTGGAAAAAGTCCAAAAAGAAGCTAAATCAAATAATAAAGAGACGATTCAAGAATTAGACGCGCTGAATAAAACCAAGAAAATACTGGAACAAGGAAAAATACCTGACGAAGCGTTGGAGGCCGGGACTCTGACACTGCTTACGGCCAAGCCGATGGTCTATGTTTTTAATATTGATAGATTTGGAGCAGCTCCAATGGAGCAGTTCTCA
>MHMZ01000033.1:36366-53596 GCA_001819555.1 Candidatus Portnoybacteria bacterium RIFCSPHIGHO2_02_FULL_39_12
ACCTCAAATTGAACCTCCAACACGAAGCTGAACTTTCTGAACTTACCCCCGAAGAACAAAAAGAATTGGAATTGCCGGCCTCTAAACTTGAAACATTAATTCAGGCCTGTTATCAGGCCCTAAACTTAATCACTTTTTATACGGTGGCTGGCGGAAACGAAACGCGGGCCTGGACTCTTAAAATGGGTTTAAAAGCGCCCCAAGCCGGCGGAAAGGTTCACACTGATTTTGAAAAAAAATTTATCAGAGCCGAGGTTATCAACTGGCAGAAATTAGTTGAAGCCGGCGCCTGGGCTAAGGCCCGCGAAAAAGGACTGCTTAAAACAGAAAGGAAAGAATATGCGGTTCAAGACGGAGATGTGATAGAGTTCAAAATTTAAAACCTTGACTCCCTTTTTTTCTTCTGTTAACCTGTCCTTATGAATGACCGATTAAACCACTATCAACTTACCTATCTTCTCTCTTCGCTTTTAGACGAAAAAGGAGCGGCTGAAATCAGGCAGAAAATAAAAGAAATGATTGAAAAAAAAGAAGGACAGGCCGGGGAAGAAAAAATAATGAATAACAATTTAGCTTATCCAATCAAAAAACAAGGACAGGCCGTTTTTTTAAATCTGTCTTTTCAATCGCTTCCGGAATCAATCGAAGAGCTTAAAAAACAGTTGAAGCTGGAAAACCATATCCTCCGGTATATGATTCAGAAAAAATCCGTAAGCGCAAGTAAAAAACGCCGGGAAAAACCGCTATTCGCGCTGCCAGAAACAGAGTTGGAATCGGACATATTCACTTCCGGTTTAGAAAGCCCGGCCAGAGACAAAGAGCTGTTCAAAAAACCGATTGGCGCTCCGACAGCCCAGGCAAAAACACGAAAGCCGGAAACCGGACCTCAAAAAGAAAAAGTTAAATTAGAGGAATTGGATAAAAAATTAGAAGAAATCCTTAATGAATAATAATGTTGGAAATGTTTGATCGCTTCGCTTGTTAAATCGGCCTTCGGCCTTGTTAGAATTGTTTAAACAATTTCAACATTTCTAACAATTCTAACAAGCGAGCGAAGCGAGCGATCCAACAATTAAATATGAATGTCAACAAAGCTTTTATTGCCGGCAATCTGACCCGCGATCCGGAAACGCGCACCCTGCCTTCGGGACAGACCGTGGTTTCTTTTGGCCTGGCCACCAATCGCGCCTGGACTGATAGAAGCGGTCAAAAACAGGAAGCGGTTGAATTCCATAACATAGTTGCCTTCGGCAAATTGGCCGATATTTGCTCCCGCTATCTAAACAAGGGCCGGCTGGTTTTAATCGAAGGCCGCCTCCAGACAAGGTCGTGGCAAGGTCAGGACGGCGTTAAAAGACAAAGGACGGAAATTATTGCGGGCAATATGCAGATGGGGCCCCGGACAGCCGCGGCCGGTTCCTTTGCCAAAAATCAAGACAACCGACAAATTAAAGACCAGTCAAAAGAAGAAATTCCGGTTATTGAAGCGGACGAGCCGACTATTGAAAACGAAGAGCCGATAAATTCCTCCGATGAATTTTCCGGGCAAAACGAAGAATCTCTGGCGGAAAATGAAGACGGAGAAAGAGTGGAAGTGAAGGATATACCGTTTTAAAAGCGAACAGCGAACAAAGAACAAAGAACAGTATTATTTTAAAATTCTTACTGTTCGCTGTTCTCTGTTCACTGATATGACCAGATCTTGCTATTTCTGCCAACAAAAAATTCAGGAACTTGATGAGCAAAATATTGAACTTTTGCGGCGGTTTGTTTCCGGTCAGGCAAAAATAATCTCGCCAAAACGAACCAACACCTGCGCCAAGCATCAAAGAAAACTCGCCAAGGCAATAAAAATAGCCCGTATTATGGGCTTTTTGCCATTCGTAAGATAGTATCTGGTATTTAGAGGTCATTTCAAAAAGCCAAAATTTTACTTCCTGAGCTTGTCGAAGGATAAAATTTTGGCTAACCATGAAGGGTTGCCTTCGACAAGCTCAGGCAATAATGAATTTTGAAATGACCTCTTAGTATTTAGTATAAAAATATAAAATACTAAATACTAAATACTAAATACTAGCTGCCATTCCCGGCGGCTTTTTTTATTTTCTCCGCAATTTCAGCCGACATTTTCGGGTTTTCTTTAAGAAAAGTCTTTGAGGCCTCCAAACCCTGGCCTAATTTTTGCTCTCCATAATTAAACCAGCTGCCACTTTTGCTCAAGACGCCGTATTTAACGCCGGTATTAACTAAATCGCTCAAATAAGAAATGCCTTGGTTATAAAAAATATCAAATTCAGTGGTTCTAAAAGGCGGCGCCACTTTGTTTTTGACTATCTTCGCTTTAACGCGGTTGCCGATAATCTGTTCGCCGAATTTTATTTGGGCCGCCCGGCGCAATTCTATCCGCACCGAGGAATAAAATTTAAGCGCTTTGCCGCCCGGGGTGGTTTCCGGATTACCGAACATCATCCCGATTTTTGTTCTCATTTGATTGGTAAAAATGGTCGTGGTGGCGCTCTTGGCTGAAATAGCGGTAATTTTTCTCAAGGCCTTTGACATCAGCCGCGCCTGAAGGCCAATTTGCTGGTCGCCCATCTCGCCTTCAATTTCCGCTTGGGGCGTCAAAGCGGCCACCGAATCTATAACAACCAAATCAACTGCGCCGGAACGAACCAAACTCTCTAAAATATCTAAGGCCTGTTCTCCGTTATCCGGTTGAGAAATCAACAAATCATCAATTTTGACTCCAATTTTTTTGGCGTAATCAGGGTCTAAGGCGTGTTCCGCGTCAATAAAAGCGGCAAATCCCCCTCTCTTTTGAATCTCGGCAATGGCATGTAGAGCCAAACTGGTTTTTCCCGAACTCTCCGGCCCGAAAATCTCAATAATCCGTCCCTTGGGTATCCCGCCTACGCCCAAAGCCAAGTCCAAAGAAATAGAGCCGCTTGAAATAGCGTCCACTTCCACCCGCTTGGCCTCGCCCAATTTCATAATCGCTCCCTCGCCAAAACGGTCTTTGATTTCGGCCACGGTCTCATCTAAAATTTTTTGTCTTTCGTCTCTTCCCTCCATAGACTTCTGCTTAACCATAAAAGTAGTGAACAGTGAACAGAGAACAATGAACAGTTTAAAATTCTTACTGTTCTCTGTTCATTGTTTACTGATTATATTACTTTTTTAATTTTTTGGTCAATAGTTTTTAAACTCCTCCATAACATCTTCCCTACCTCTTCAGCTAAATTTACAGCTTCCTGATAATCTTTTTCATTAAGATAATTTTCTCTGTTAGCGAAAAATAATAAATATTTAGTCTCTTTGAGTGAACCATAAGCAGCATATAAAAATTGTCTATATTCCCTACTGCCTCCTCTGGCAAACCCTTCAATAATATTTAAAACAATAGAAAGAACTGCCCGTCTTAATTGAGAAGTTAATCCATATAATTCTTCTTTAGGGAATTTTCTAGAAACTCTATAAACCAAAAAAGATAATTTATCTGATTTCTCAATTAATGGACTTTTATTCATACTGTTCGCTGTTCTCTGTTCGCTGTTCTCTGACAAGCACTTCCCTAGCTCTGGCTCCGTCAGCCGGCCCGATAAATCCGTTTTCCTCCATCATATCAAGCAATCTGGCTGCTCGGGCATAACCAATCCGCAGACGCCTCTGAAGAAGCGAGGCCGAGGCCCGGCCGGCCTGACTAATCGCTTTTTTGGCCTCTTCATACAGCTCGTCGTCTGTTTCAGAAACTGGCAAAGCCGAGCCAGCCGGCCCAGTATGAATAGCTCGGCTGGCCGCGCTTTCTACGATAGTTTCGTTATGCTCCGGCGCCTTCATTTTTCCTAAATAATCAGTCACTTTTTTAACCTCTTTTTCGGAAATATAAGTGCCTTGAATCCGCCGGGGTTTGGCCGCATCCCCGGCCAGATAAAGCATATCGCCCTGGCCCAACAATTTTTCAGCGCCGGCCATATCTAAAATAGTCCGCGAGTCCACTTGAGAAGCGACTTGAAAAGCAATGCGGGAAGTTATATTGGCTTTAATCAAACCGGTAATCACTTCCACCGAAGGCCGCTGGGTAGAAACAACCAAATGAATCCCGACCGCTCTGGCCATCTGGGCCAGACGAACAACGCTTCCTTCCACTTCCCGGCCGCGGGAAGCCATTAAATCAGCCAACTCATCAATGACAATAATAATATAAGGCATCTGCCTGCCACTTTCTGTTCTCTGTTCTCTGTTCTCTGTTCTCTGATTATAACCGGCGATATCGCGGGCTCCTTTTTCGTGCAATATTTCAAACCGCTGTTCCATTTCGTTGATGGCCCAGCGCAAGGCGTTGACCGCTTTTTCATTTTGGACAATCACCGGCGTTAATAAATGAGGAATTTCATTGTAAGGAGTTAATTCCACCCGTTTTGGGTCAATCAAAATAAATTTTAAATCCTTTGGAGAATTTTGATAAAGAAGATTGATAAGTAAATTGTTGATCGCGATAGTTTTGCCCGCGCCAGTGGCGCCGGCGATTAAAAGATGGGGCATCCGGGCCAAATTAGCAAAGACCGGCCGGCCGGCCACGCTCCGGCCAAGAGCAAAAGATAACCGGCTCGGCAACTCTTTAAAAGCGGGGTTTTCCAAAAGATTTCTCACTCTGACTAAAACCGCGGTCCGGTTGGGAATTTCAATACCGACCAAAGCCCGGCCGGGAATTGGCGTTTCCATGCGCAAAGGATGCGCGGCCAAAGCCAAAGCCAAATCATTATGAAGAGCGGTAATCTTTGAAAGCTTTACTCCTTGAGCCGGTCTTAAAGTATATTGAGTGACCGTGGGTCCGATATTTACTTCAGACATTTCTACTTCAATGCCGAAATTTGCCAAAGTGCGCTGAATAACGTTCTGATTCGCTTTAATATCGCCGCTGGTCGGCTGGCCTTTGTCTCTTTCCAAAAAATCTAAGCTGGGCAATTTAAAATCTTCCCGGCCCCTGGCCTTTTCAGACGGCCTAAAAATAAATTTACCGGATTTTAAAATTTTATCTCCCGAATCTCTGGTCTCGTCTTCCGCTTCCCGCTTTATTTCGGTCTCTTCCTCTTTTTCTTTTGGCTGAACTCTTTCAACCCTCTTCTTCCATCTTTCTAAAAAGCCGGGCTTTTTCTCTCCTTCAAATAAAAGAGGCGCTTCTTTTACCTGTTCAACAGCTGCTCCGAAAGATATTGGCTCGGAAATCTTTTCCTGGCCCTCTTTTTGAGAGACCTCGGGAACTTCCTCTTTCTTTTTCCTAAGCGGCATATTAAAGGTCGCCAAAATGGAAACCAAAAGAAGCGATAAAAGAACAACCAAACTCGCCCAAAGGCCCAGAAATCCGTTCAATGGATAACCGATCAATAAACCGAGATAACCGCCCCCTCTGGGGCTGGCTAAATCGCCGTTGTTAAAAATATGAAAGATTCCAAGAATACTAAAGATGAAAATTATAAGGCCGACGGCAGTCGGCCAATAAACCGGCCGCTTATACGATTTTAAAAAAGCCAAACCGGCCAGAAAAAAACTAAGAGGGATAAGAAAAATCGCCCGGCCAAAAAACAGCCGGCTGAACTCCAAAAAATATCGGCCGAAAGCGCCGGCTAATTTAAAATAACTAAAAAGCGTCAAAAGGGCCAGAGTAAAACAAATCACCGCCGCAATGCCCATTTTTGTTTCCGGATGAAGAGCTGATTTTAGTTGTTTTTTCTTAATTTTATTTTTTTTAGAAAGTTTTTTAGGCATAGCCATAGTAAGTAAAATAAGTAAAATAAGCTAATAAGTTAATAAGCTTAATTTACTTATTAGCTTATCTGGCTTATCTCGCTTATTTTACTTATCTCGCTTATTCTATTTTCTAAATCCCGTCCCGGCCGGTATTAACTTTCCTATTATAACATTCTCTTTCAGTCCTTTCAATCTATCCACTTTGCCCAAAACCGCGGCCTCAATCAAAACTCTGGCTGTTTCCTGAAAAGAAGCGGCTGAAAGAAAACTATCGGCGCTTAAAGAAATTTTGGTAATGCCCAAAAGCAGCGGCTGGGCCAAAGCCGGCTTCAAGCCCTTATTTTTAGCCCGCTCGTTTTCCCGATAAAAATTGACCCTTCCAACTATCTGGCCAATTAAAAAATTTGTCTGTCCCGGCTCGATAATCAAAAGACGGGAAAACATCTGGCGGATAATCATTTCAATATGCTTGTCGCTGATATTTTCGCCAGCCATCGTATAAATCGTCTGAACTTCTTTGATAATATACCTTTGAACCGCCTCTTGGCCGGCTAATTTATACAGCTCTTTTAAATCAATATGTCCCTCGCTTAATTGCTGGCCCTTAGCCGCCAAATCGCCCTTATCAACTAAAACCCCCGCGCCGAGCGGCGCAAAATACTCTTTAATTTCCTCTTTTTCCTCTTTTTTATTTTTTATTTTTTTAAATTTTGAATTTGTTTGTGATTTGTGATTTGTGATTTGTGATTTAATTCTTATCACCTTCTGCCCTCCCTTTTCCTCAATCTCTGCCACTTGTCCGCTTACTTCAGAAATCAGCGCTTTGCCTTTCGGCGATCTGGCCTCAAAAATCTCTTCAACCCGAGGCAGACCTTGGGTAATATCGCCGCTACCGGCCACGCCGCCGGTATGAAAAGTTCTCAAAGTTAATTGAGTGCCCGGCTCGCCGATTGCTTGAGCGGTCACAATCCCCACGGCCTCACCCAATTTGACTAATTGATTATGTCCTAAATCATAACCATAACATTTCTGACAGACGCCGGTGATGGCCTGACAGGTAATCACGGAACGAACTCTGATTTTAGAAAGGCCAGCGGCCTCAATTTTTTGAGCGGTTTCCTTGTCAATTAGTTGGCCGGGTTTAATTAAGAATTTTGAATTTGGGATTTGGGATTTGGGATTTGGGATTTGTTCCAAAGCCACTCTTCCAATAACCCGCTCTGAAAAATTGTTGCCCAACTCTTCTTCATCTTCGCGATAGATATTAATTCCTTCCTTATCTCCGCAATCTTCCTCCCTGATGACAATATCCTGACAAACATCAACTAAACGTCGCGTTAGATAACCGGCCGTGGCTGTCCGAAGAGCCGTATCAGCCAAACCTTTCCGGCCGCCGTGAGTGGCGATAAAATATTCCAAAACATTAAAACCTTCTTTGTACGAACTTATAACCGGCAATTCAATGGTCTCGCCGGACGGATTAACCACCAGACCCTTCATGCCCATCATTTGGGCTATCTGAATCCAGGAGCCGCGCGAGCCAGAGTTAATCATCGTGTAAACAGGATTTTTAACCGATAAAGACCGCGGCAAGACTTTGCTTATCTCTTCGCTGGCTCTTGACCAAACCTCAATGACCCGTCCCCTTCTTTCATCATCGGTCAAAAGCCCGTCTAAATATTGTTTCTGAATAATTTCCACTTCTTCTTTGGCCGCTTTAATCATTTCATCTTTTTCTTTCGGAATTTCCAGATCGTCCATACCCCAACTAATGCCGGAAACACTGGCATATTTAAAGCCCATTCTTTTTATCCTGTCTAAAATCAGAGCGGTTTTGCTCAAACCGTATCGGCTAATCAGCTCGCCGACCAATTTGCGCAGTTCTCTCTGATTCATGGTCTTATTAATAAATCCGAAATCCCTGGGCAATGGTTCATTAAAGATAAGACGGCCAACCGAGGTTTCAATTAAATTACTACTGTTCGCTGTTCGCTGTTCGCTGTTCGCTAGGTAAATCCTTATCCTCGCCCTCAAATCCACATAACCAAAATGCTTGGCTAATAATGCCTCGTCAACCGAACTAAAAATTTTTCCTTGGCCTTGAACGTTTTCTTCCATATCGGTGAGCCAATAACAGCCCAAAACTATATCTTGGGTCGGAATAGCCACTGGTTCGCCGGTCGCCGGCTTTAAAAGATTTCTGGAAGAAAGCATAATTTCTCTGGCCTCTTCCTGGGCTTTTTCTCCCAAAGGCAAATGAACGGCCATCTGGTCGCCGTCAAAATCAGCGTTAAAAGCCCGGCAGACAATCGGATGAATCTGAATGGCGTTGCCTTCCACCAATACCGGATGAAAGGCCTGAACGCCCAAACGGTGAAGGGTCGGCGCCCGGTTCAAAAGCACGCAGCGATTTTTAATCACTTCTTCTAAAATACTCCAGACATCGTCGGTTTCCTGCTCAATTAAGTGGCCGGCGCCCCTCACATTATGAGCTAAGCCCCTTTCCACTAACTTATTGATGACAAACGGCTTGAAAAGCTCCAAAGCCATATGCTTGGGCAAGCCGCATTGATGGAGTTTCAATTCCGGGCCCACCACAATCACCGAACGGCCGGAATAATCCACCCGTTTGCCCAAAAGATTATGTCTGAATCTTCCCTGCTTGCCTTTGAGCATATCGGCCAAAGAACGAAGAATCCTTTTTTGCCCGGTGGTGGCCGAGACAGCGGCCTGGCCCCGCCGGGCCGTATTGTCAATTAAAGCGTCAACCGCTTCCTGAAGCATTCTTTTTTCGTTGCGGCAGATAACTTCCGGCGCCTTTAATTCCAGGAGGCGTTTGAGCCGGTTATTTCTATTAATCACCCGGCGGTACAAATCATTGACATCGGAAGTGGCGTAGCGGCCGCCGTCCAGCTGCACCATGGGCCTTAAATCAGGCGGCAGAACCGGCAAGTTCGTCAAAAGCATCCATTCCGGCCTGATACCCGCCTCTATCATCCCCTTAATCAACCGCAATCTTTTCTGAATCTTTCTTTGAAGAACCGAGCTGGCCTCCTTAGATTCTCCCTCAAGCTGTCCGGCCAGCTTTTCCAAATTGATTTCTTCAAAAATCTTTCGCAAAGTTTCCGCTCCGGTGCCGGCCTCAAAAACATGGCCGAATCTCAAACTCAAATCGCGATATTCCAATTCCCCGATAATCTTAAAACAACGCAGTTCTCTCAGCTCCCGTATCGCCTTATCCCGCTGCTGTTTTAATATATCTTTATTTTTAGAATTTGCTTGCCCTCCCAAGTTTTTCTTTGAAAAATTTGGGAGGGTAAAGGATTTGTAATTTGGGATTTGAGATTTAAGTTTAGTTTTATATTCCCTCCCCGCTTCCTCAATCGCTTTTTTCCTTGCCCCCTCGTCTACCTTAGTTATGATATAGCCGGCAAAATAAATTACCTTTTCCAAACTCGCCAAAGGAGCGTCCAAAATCAGGCCGATTTTAGAAGGCACGCCTCTTAAAAACCAGATATGGGAAACCGGCGCGGCCAAACCGATATGCCCCATCCTTTCCCGACGGACAATGGCTCTGGTCACTTCCACCCCGCATTTGTCGCAAATCACTCCTTTATAACGAATTCGGCGGTATTTGCCGCAATAGCACTCCCAGTCCTTTTCCGGACCAAAAATTTTCTCGCAAAACAAACCGTCTTTTTCCGGCCTCTGAGTCCGATAATTGATCGTCTCCGGCTTGATCACTTCGCCAAAAGACCACTTCAAAATCTCCTCCGGCGAAGCCAGTTTTAATTTTATGGCCTTAAAATCAGCAACCCTAGTATTCATGTTATTTTTAGTGCCCTTAGGAGCCTCGCTCCTAAAATCTTTAGGAGCGAGGCTCCTAAGGGCTAGGCCCCTAAAGCTCCTAAAAGCTCTAAAACTTAATTCCCGAAAACCTATTCCAAACTTAAACCATTTAAAGATGGTAAATCTTTTACAGCCCAATCTTTTAAAAAATCTTGATAACTTTTTCTGTCGCTAAATAATTCACTAAAAATTCCCTTATCTATAATTTGAGAATCTGACTCGCTAAGATAAACAGGATGGCTTGACCAGCGATAATTTTTTAAAAACTCTTCAGCCCTCTCCCAATCTTTAATTCCCTCTTCTCTCCAGTTGAACTCTAATAAATCCAAAACATTCAAATGAATATATCGCAAAAGATGCATAAGCTGGCTATCGCGCTCAACCAAAACTGCCCGAAACGGCCCCTCAAATAATCCCCCGGTTCTCTCATATCTAAGATTAAAATAATTTGCATAACCAGTACCGAGACGTTGCATAAATCCCGAGATTCCATTTTCTGTCAACGGTTCTAATAAAAGATGGAAATGATTGGACATTAGACAATAACAGAGAATTTTCACTAACGGTTCTTTGGGGTTTTTAGGAGCCTCGCTCCTAAAAACTTTAGGAGCGAGGCTCCTAAAATTTATTTTTTCTCTTGTCTTTTTCAAATAGATGCTACCTATTATTTTAATATCGTTAAAATCTTTAAGACCTTGTAAAAATCTTAAATAATCAACGTCGTCTAAAAAAATCTTACGTTTATCTACGCCCCGATTATATATATGATAAAAATGATGTTGGGCAAATTGAATTTTTCTTCTCATAAATTAAGTTTTAGAAACTCTTTAGGAGGTCTTTAGGAGCGAGGCTCCTAAAGACCTCCTAAAGACAGGTTCTCAAATCCAAAATTTTATTTTTCGACTAATTCTACGCCGATCCCCAAACTCTTCAATTCACTGACTAAAACATTAAACGAAGCCGGGATATTGGGCGCCTGAATGGGTTTGCCCCGAATAATTGAATCATAAACATTGGCTCGGCCGACCACATCGTCTGATTTAACGGTGAGCACTTCCTGTAAAGTATGAGCCGCGCCATAGGCCTCAAGGGCCCAGACCTCCATTTCTCCAAACCTTTGGCCGCCGAACTGGGCTTTGCCGCCCAAGGGCTGCTGGGTAATCAAAGAATAAGGGCCGACTGAACGCATATGAATTTTATCCTCAACCAAGTGAAGCAATTTCATTATGTAGATATAACCGACTGTGACCGGCTGTTCAAACGGCTCGCCGTTCCGTCCGTCGTATAAAATAACTTTGCCGTCTGACGGAAGCCCGGCCCGCTTAAGCTGTTCTTTAATCTCTTTTTCTTTTAAGCCGTTAAGAGCCGGGCTCAAAAATACTTGGCCCAGTTCTTTGGCGGCCCAGCCCAAATGGGTTTCTAAAATTTGTCCCAGATTCATCCTTGAGGCCACGCCCAAAGGATTAAGCACCATTTCCACTGGCCGGCCGTCAGCCAAATAAGGCATTTCTTCCTCGGGCAAAATTTTGGCAATCACTCCTTTGTTGCCGTGCCGGCCGGCCATTTTATCGCCGACCGAAACTTTGCGCAGCTGCGCCACTTCCACCTGAATGCTTTTAATGACCCCGGCCTGCAGTTTGTCGCCTTTGTCGCGGGAAAAAATCTGGATATTGACCACTCGGCCGCGCTTGCCGTGCGGCAGACGCAAAGAAGTGTCTTTGACATCGCGGGCTTTATCGCCGAAAATAGCTCTTAATAATCTTTCTTCAGCCGTTAAATCAATTTCCCCTTTGGGCGAAATCTTGCCGACTAAAATATCGTTGGGCCTGACTTCGGCGCCGATTCTCACAATCCCCTCTTCGTCCAAGTCCTTAAGCCGCTCTTCGCCCACGTTGGGAATATCGGGCGTAGTTATTTCCGGTCCCAATTTTGTCTCTCTGACATCGCAGGTGAAACTTTCAATATGAATGGAAGTGTAGCGGTCTTCTTTGACTAATTTTTCGGAAATAATAATAGCGTCTTCAAAATTGCCGCCTAGCCAGGACATAAAAGCGACTAAAATATTCTGGCCCAAGGCCAGCTTTCCATAACTCGTGGCCGCGCCGTCTGCCAAAACATCGCCTTTTTTAACCAGCTCTCCTTTTTTGACCAAAGGCCTTTGAGAAATGGAAGTGTACTGATTGGTGCGGGAAAAAGAATAAAGAGGATAAGTTTTAATTAAATTATCGCCTGAGCGAGCGAAGCGAGTCGAAGGCATTTTATTCTTAAGCCCTTCGACTCGGCCGCCTTTGGCGGCCTCGCTCAGGGAATAATCATTTTGTGATTTACTTATTCTTATTTTTATATTATCGCTATCTACCTCCTCCACTACTCCGTCTTCTTCGGCTATAACCAATTGTCCCGAATCTTTAGCCGCTTTGCTTTCCAGTCCGGTGCCGACCAAAGGCGCTTCTGACTTTAGGCAGGGTACGGCCTGTCGCTGCATATTAGAGCCCATCAGGGCGCGGTTAGCGTCGTCATGTTCCAGAAAAGGAATTAAAGAAGTGGCTATGCTGATGCACTGCTGAGGCGAAATATCTATAAAATCAATTTTTTCCCGTTCAACCAAAGCCGGCCGGCCGGCGCTTCTAACTTCCACCTTACTGTCTAAAAGCCGGCCTTTTTCGTCAATATTGACTCCGGCTTGAGCAATGTTATATTTCTCTTCTTCCCAAGCGTCAAGATAAATAATATCTTCGGTGAGCCGGCCATTTTCTATTCGGCGATAAGGCGTTTCAATAAAGCCGTATTGATTCAGCCGGGCATAACTGGCTAAATGTCCGACCAGACCGATATTGGGCCCTTCCGGCGTTTCAATGGGGCAAATCCGGCCGTAGTGGCTGGAATGAACATCCCGCACCTCAAAGCCGGCTCTTTCTTTGGTCAGTCCGCCCGGACCCATAGCTGAAAGCCGGCGCTTATGCTCCAACTCGGCCAAGGGATTGCCCTGGTCCATAAACTGCGATAACTGCGAAGAAGTGAAAAATTCCTTAATCGCGGCTATAAAAGGACGCGGGTTAATTAGTTGGCCCGGAACCAGAGTGTAGATGTCTGAAGTGGACATTTTGTCCCGGATAATTCTTTCAGTCCTGGCCAAACCGACTCTTAATTTATTCTGAAACAATTCTCCCACTGACCTGACGCGCCGGTTGCCCAAATGGTCAATATCGTCGGGCCGGGCATTGGGCGTATTGTTTAGGCGGATTATTTCTTTAATAATGGCGATTATATCTTCTAAATGAAGAACATGGCCGGCTTGGGTGATTTGCTCCGAAGATTTGGGAGCGAGGCTCCCAATGGGAGCCTCGCTCCCAAATCTTTCCAACCGCTGATTAAGTTTCCACCGCCCCACTTCCTTCAAGTCATATCTCTCAAAGCTAAACATGGCTTTAATAAAAGAACGGGCATTGTCCGGAGTGGCCAAATCGCCAGGCCTGATACGTTTGTAAACTTCAGTAAAGCCGCTGTCAGAGTCCTTGGAAACGTCTTTGGCTAAAGTGGCTTCAATATAGTCAACTTCGCCTCTGTTGACATCATTGAAGAACTCTTTAATGGAATTGTTAAAATTGTCGGAATTGTTAAAGATATCAAAAACTCGGCTTCCAGCATCTTTAACATTTTTAACATCTCTAACATCTTTAACATCTTTTTCCATCGCGGCAAAAACCCGTAAAAGCGCGGTGGCCGGCGCTTTTCTTTTCCGGTCAATTTTTACCCCAATAGCGCCGTCAAAATCAGTTTCAAATTCCAGCCAGGCCCCGCGGTTCGGAATCACCTTGGCGCCGAAAAACTGGCGGCCGCGAATAAACCGGGAAGTAAAAAAAACTCCGGGCGACCTGATTAACTGCGAAATCACCACCCTTTCAACGCCGTTGACGATAAAAGTGCCTCGCGGCGTCATCAAAGGAAAATCGCCCAGAAAGACCTCTTGCTCTTTCACTTCATTTGTTTTTTTATTGACCAATTTTAACCGGCAACGCAAAGACGCCTCATAGGAAACATTATGAGTCTTCACTTCCAGTTCGCTGTATTTTGGCTCGTCTAAACGATAGTCAAGAAAATAGAGTTCAAGGCCAGAACCGCTCCAATCCTTAACCGGATTTATTTCATCAAAAAGTTCCCGCAAGCCCTTTTCTAAAAACCACTGATAGGAGTTTAGCTGTATTTCAATTAAATTAGGCAAACCCTTAAGAACAGCTTCCGGCGTCCCGTGAAACGAAGAACCGCCTTTTGGCATAGAAAAAGAACCTAAACTTCCCTTTTTGTGTTTAGGGTTTTTATTTATATCAAGTTGTTATTTTAAGTATAAAGGATTCAAAATAAATGTCAAATGTTTTGAATTTAGAATCTGGAATTTAGAATTTAGAATAAGAATACTGAATAAAGAATTTAGGATTCATATTTCTTTTGACGAGTGCTCTTTAATAATCCACTTATTAATCTATTTGTTATCACAGATTGTTGGGCAATTTTATTAAAGGATTCTCGGGATAAATAACCAACATCTCTAGCAATTAAAAGTTGGTTCTGGATTTCAGTAAGTGAAGCTTTAGCGTTGTTATAAAATCGATACTTTTCTTTCGATGATTTTCGAGTAAATCCTTCGGCTATATTAGAAGTAAAAGAAACAGCTGCTCGTCGTAATTGTATAGTTAATCCAAATTGTTCTTCTTTGGGAAAATTTTTAGTAATTTTGTAAATCTCTAAAACTAACTTATGTCCCTCTCGCCAAGCATATAAATCTGTAAATGATTTAATTTTTTGCTTCTCCATACAAGATACTAGATACAAAATACTAGATACTATTGGCTCAGCTCTTTAATCTTCGCCATTACGTTCGCATTCCCCGGGACCAGCTGATTAACAATCTGAAACTGAATCAAGGCCTCCTGATTCCTGCCTCTTGTCTGATAAGACAAAGCCAGGGCGTAACGGGCATTGGCGTGCTGGGGCGTAATAATCACCGCTTGCTCAAACATTCTGATTGCTTCGTCAAAATTATTCACATTAAAGAACAGCCGGCCCATCTGGAAATAAATCTCGGTCGCGGCGCCGGCCAAAGCCGAGCCCCGCTGAAAGCTCACGCCTTTCAGCTTTTCCAAAGTCCCTCTCAATCGCTCAATCGCCCCGTTTAAATCCCCTTTCCTTTCATAAACCAAAGCCAGCTGGATATGAGCGTCTAAATAATTGGGCTTTAGATCAACCGCTTTTTGGCACTGGCCCAAGACCTCGTCCCAATTTGATTTCTCATCCATTAAACCAATCCAGCACAGCTCCCGATAGAAAAATGGATTGGTTGGCTCCAGAGTCAGGGCCTCTTTAAACGAATCCGAAGCAAAAACCAAAGTGCCGCCCACCAAACCCCTTAAATCACGATAAACCGCCGCCGCATTTTCCCAGGCGCTGACTAATTTCGAACTAAGCAGAGTCCCCTGTTTGGCCTGGTCAATGGCCCCGGCCGCGTAATTCTGAAGAAGCGTAACATTTCTCTCCTCCTCCGGCTTAATTGCTTCCCGCCAAACGCCGTTCACATAAACTTGTGATAAAGCAGTACGATAATTAAAACGATATTTATTCAGATTTACCGCTTTTTCAAAATAAGGCAGCCTCTTTTCAAAATCCACTTCGTTTAATCCCTGCCGATAAAAAACATCGGCTAAATAAAACCGGCCGCCCAAATAAAACATTCCTAAAACAGCCAAAATTAAAATCAATAAGACAGTGCTCATCACCAGCCCCACTTCCGGCAGGTCCTTGAATGAAAAACTTATCTTTTTCCGCTTGCCCAAGGCCTGTTGCCAACTGACTATCGCCAGAGCCGTAAATAACCAAAAGGAAAAAACAAGGGTGGTGTTTGAAAGATAAACAAACTGGGCAATGAAAAGCGAGAGCCAGGGAAGAAGGGTCAATAAGAAGGTCAGCTTTTGAGATTTAGGAGCGAGGCTCCTAATAGGAGCCTCGCTCCTAAATGATATCCCTATCACCAGCAAAAATATTCCCGCCACGCCCAGATAGCTTAAAATTCCCAAAAGGCCGGTGGCGGCCAAAAGCTCCATCAAATGACTCGGCCCTTTGTCAAACCGGATATTCCAAAATATATTTTCGTTAAATTCTCCTGGTTTAAATTTAGTAAAATTATGGAAAAAAGCGCCTGGACCAGCGCCTAAAACCGGCGACTCTTTTACGGCTTGCCATGTAACGGTCTTGGCTGTCTGATAATCCAAAATAATTTCTTGAGGCAACTGAAACAGAGTTAGTTCCGGAAAATCAGCCCTCATATTTATCCAGAGGCCGGCCGCTGAAATAATAATCAGAAGAATCGGAAGAATCAGAATATTGACCCGCTCCTTAAACATTCTTGTCCAAAAAGCCATCACCAATAAAATCAGCATCGTCCCTCCCAAAGCCAGCCAAGCGGGCCAGAAGTCAATCAGGACTAATAAAATAACTGAAGCGGCTAATAAAACTGTCATTGCGAGCGAGCTAAGACGTTTAGGAGCACGTTTAGGAGCGAGGCTCCTATTAGGAGCCTCGCTCCTAAATCCGTTCAATATCATTCCCACCACCAATCCAATCACCGCGGCCAAAAAAATCGCCAGCCCTTCCAAACTGCCGCCAGTTGGATTAAAGGTCTTTGAACCCATCGCTGTCGGCAATTTTCCGGCCAAAAAGGGCAATTTAGCCCAAAGATTGAAAATGGAAAAATAAGCGGCTAAAACCGCTAAAGCGGCAGAAACCAAAAACCAGTTTAATAAAGAGTGAACAGTGAACAGTGAACAGTGAACAGATTTCTTTTTACCTCTTATGCTCTGTTCGCCCTTCCTTGATTTATAACCCTCCGGCATCAACTCAGAAGGCCACCGGTCAATATTACTGTTCTCTGTTCTTTGTTCTCTATTCGCTGACACATTATTGACCACCACAAAATACATTAAAAGAAGCGCCAGAAGTCCAACCATTGAGTCGGTAAACCGGCCGTAAAATCCCAGCCAAGAAGAAATATTGTCCACTGAAAAAACCGCGGCTAAAATCATCACGACGGCCAAAACCAAAATCGGAATATCCAACGGCGTCCGGCGCCAAACAATTTTTTTCCGAACCGCCACCAACTTAAAAAGCCAGGCCGAAAAAGCCAAACTAACCAAAAAAACCAGCAAATACTGCTTGTTAAACTCGTACGGCTCCACGCTAAAAGGCAGCCAAAACAACGGCACTAAAAAAACTAAGCCGTAAATAGAATACTTGATGACGAAATTAGACAATTTTCGCATTTTTTTGTTGTCATCCTGAACGTCAGTGAAGGATCCTGTGGCAGTACTGTTTGCCTCGGGATTCTTCGCTTCGCTCAGAATGACATTTCTTAAATTATTATTTTTATGCTATAATGAACTTGCGGCTCCGGAGCGGGGCGGTAAGTTAATCGGCAAACTTTCTAGTTTATCACCTAGAGAATGCGGGTTCGAATCCCGTCCGCTCCATACGGAGCCGTTTTGAATTTTATCCACAATAGGGCTGCACATGATGAGATACATAGGTGACACCCATAGAATCAAGAAATATGCCAAAAACGATTGATTCAGATGGTGTTGTCTAT
>MHMZ01000034.1 GCA_001819555.1 Candidatus Portnoybacteria bacterium RIFCSPHIGHO2_02_FULL_39_12
AGCGACAGGTCGCGACCTGTCGCTACTAAACCAATCTTTTGTTCCCTCCCCCTAACTAGGGGGAGGGACAGGGTGAGGGTGTGGTATAAATAAAAAAACAGCCGCCAAATAGCGGCCGTTTTTTATAATTGAATAGCAATAATTATTTTAATTGTTCCAGTTGTTCTATTCTAACCAATGTCTTTGTCATCCATTCTTTTGAATGTGCAAACGGAGAAATTTTTTCCTGTTCCGGTTCAGCCTCAAAAATTTTATTCCAACTTTCAATGCCGACAGTCAGGAATTTTTTAATAGCTTGAATTTGCGCGTCAATATCGCCATTTTCTTGCATAGCTTCAGAATGTAGCCTGTTTATAGGGCTTAATTCATCGGGATTAATCTGACGTATCGGTTTTGAAAGATCAGGACCGCTACTGCGCCGGTGGATTTTTTTCTCGGAGCCGGTATTTTCGGGAAGCACGATTGAATAAGCAGCATCCGCCAATTCCTGCCTGATTTTTTTAAAGGCTTCTTCCTTTGTTTCCGGGCCTTCCTCTTTTTCTCCTCTTTCTTTGGGAGAAAGAAAAGATTTCAGCATTTCTCTCATAAAATTAAAGATTAATTATAAATTATCTCTTCCTTTAGTTTACCCCCCCTAAAAAAATTTGTCAAGCCCGCCGGTTTTATCACAATCGCCAAACCGCCGGTTTTTTGTTATAATCAATTCAGCAGATAGCAACCTAATTACCTAACACCTAAACAATATGCCAAAAACAAAACAAAAAGACCCCTCGGCCAACTCCATTAAGCTTAAGGCGGCCTCGGGGGCTAAAAAAATCTCCAAAGACGTCGGCCAGCTAAGGCTGGAAATTTTGCAAAAAATTACGGATCTGGTGACCGCCGGCATGGGGCTGGTGGCGGCTTTGGCCTGGAATAACGCCATTCAGGCGATCTTTAACCGGGTTTTCCCCAAGCCGGGGGACAATATCGCGGCTTTAACAGTTTATGCACTGGTTATCACCATTATTATAGTAGTCATTACGGTCCAGCTTAGCCGGGCCGTGAATATGGCCAAAAAACAGCTAAATATAGGGAAATCAAGGAGATAGCCGGAGGTCTTGACAATATTTTTTAGATGAGTTATAATGGGAGTGCTAAGTAAAACTAGCCAAAAGAGCAAGAATCTTAAGAGAAGCCAATATGATGAAGAGAAATTTAATTCTTAATTTCCCAAGCGCATGATGGTGTGATATTTTGGTTGTTATTTTCGCCGCTTGGGACCAAGCGGTTTTTTTGTTCTTTACGAGGTTAGTTCCTAAAATTCAGCGCGTAAGCCGATGCTAATTAATGCGAAAAATGCGAAATATGCGAAAGCCTAGATTTCGCATCATTCGCATGAATCCATAGTTTCGTATAGTTTTCGCATCGCGTTCTGGATTTTGGGAGTTAACGGAAAACTGGACTTTAACAATTGAACCAGCATCTTAAAATAAGTAGGGGCGTATCGCAATACGCCCATACAAACGTACACCTTAAAGTAGGGGCGTATTGCAATACGCCCATAGTGAGAATTGTCGCAAGCGGCCAGTAGGGGCGTATTGACATACGCCCAAAACCAGTAGGGGCGTATTGGCATACGCCCAAAAAGCGGCCGGCTTGCGTCTCAATTCTTGTGGTTAAATATAATCAAGGGCAAATGGTGGATGCCTCGACATCAAAAGACGATGAAGGACGTAGCAGCCTGCGAAAAGCTTCGGTGAGGTGGCAAGCAACCTTTGACCCGGAGATATCCGAATGGGGAAACCCGTCTTGATGGAAGATCAAGACATCATTATCTGAATCCATAGGATAATGAAGAAGACCTGGCGAAGTGAAACATCTCAGTAGCCAGAGGAAAAGAAAAAAATTTGCGAATTGCATATTGCCGGTTTCCGAAAGGGAACCCGCGATTTGCGATTTGCTCATTCCCTGAGTAGTGGCGAGCGAAAGGGGAAGAGCTCAAATTCTGCAGACTAAACGCTTTATTAAGTTTTCTGCCGGGGATTGTTCCTTGGCAGGGAACTTAATAAGCGCCTACGGGTGCAAGCCCAATGTCTGCCGGAGGTTGTAAGATAAACGCATTTTAAGCCCTTGCAGGCTTAAGCAAAGACACAAATTATATTTCCCTAGCCAAAGCTTTTGGAAAGAAGCGCCAAAGAAGGTGACAGCCCTGTCGGCGAAAGGGATTATAGCTTTGCAGTGTTTATCTTGAGTACCACGGAACTCGTGAAATTCTGTGGGAATTAGCCGCGACTATGCGGTAAAGCTAAATACTTTTGATGATCAATAGTGCACAAGTACCGTGAGGGAAAGGTGAAAAGCAGCCCGGTGAGGGCGATGAAATAGTATCTGAAACCATTTGCTTACAATAAGTCGGAGCCCTGAGTTTATCGAAGGGTGACGGCGTTCCTATTGAAGAATGAGCCAACGAGTTTGTGGATGTTGCCAAGCTTAAGCCCGAACAGGGCGAAAGCGCAGTGAAAGCAAGGGTTAACCCCCGTTTTCGCTTGTTGATTATCCCCGTTTTTTGCCGGGATAATCAACTCGCGAAACTGTAGCATTCACAAGACCCGAAACCAGGTGATCTAGCCATTGCCAGGGTGAACGCACTGTAACAGGTGCGGGAGGCCCGAACCCACGAGCCGTGCAAAACTCGGGGATGAGCTGTGGTTAGGGGTGAAATTCCAATCGAACCTGGTAATAGCTGGTTCTCCTCGAAATAGCTTTTGGGCTAGCCCTGAACAGTAACCATGGGGGTAGAGCACTGAATAGAGGCAGATGGAGAAATCCTACTGTCTTTAACCAAACTCCGAATACCATGGCGGAATGTTTAGGAGTCAGACTATGCGGGCTAAGCTGCATCAGTCAAAAGGGAAACAGCCCAGATCACAAGCTAAGGTCCCTAAATCGACGTTAAGTGTAAAAGGCGGTGATTTGACTTTAACAACCAGGAGGTTGGCTTAGAAGCAGCCATCCTTTAAAGAAAGCGTAACAGCTCACTGGTCAAGTTGGATTGCGCCGAAAATGTACCGGGGCTAAACGTCGTACCGAAGCTGTGGGTTTACTTGTCTTTTATTAGACATATAAGCGGTAGAGGAGCTTTCCATAAGCGCTGAAGGTTGTCCGCGAGGGCGGCTGGAGTTTATGGAAGTGAGAATGTTGGCATGAGTAGCAAAAAGGCGGGTGAAAATCCCGCCCACCGCAAGCCTAAGGTTTCCTGGGCAACGCGAATCGACCCAGGGTTAGTCGATCCTAAGGCGAGGCCGAAAGGCGTAGTCGATGGAAAAGCAGGTTAATATTCCTGCACTATCTATGAGAAAACTGATGATGGACGCATTTTGGATATTCAAACGTTCTATGGTATGGACGTTCCTTTACCCGCAAGGGTTGGGGAGAAGGCAAAGCTTCGGCCGAGTCAACTTGAGTTGAAGGGGTGCCTAGAAAAGGTCGTCAGCCTGTCTTTTAGATAACCGTACTGCAAACCGACACAGGTAGGCGGGCATAAGTGTGCCAAGGTGTACGAGAGAATCCTCGTTTAGGAACTCGGCAATATAGCGTCCGTAAGTTAGCAATAAGGACTGCCCATCGCAAGATGGGCCGCAGCTAAAGATCTCAAGCGACTGTTTACCAAAAACTTAGGTCCCTGCAAAAGCGTAAGCTGAAGTATAGGGGCTGATGCCTGGCCAGTGTCAGAACGTTAAGGGGTGAGGTCATCCTGCCGCAAGGCAGGGGCAGCTTTAAACCGAAGCGCTGATGAACGCCGGCGATAACTATAATCGTCCTAAGGTAGAAGGAATTTTTCCCGATATGGATTGGGGTTTGCTGCCTTAGTAAAATTCGGCTATATGCTGGAAACTCTGGAGTATTGAGGACTACTATGGTATAATAAAGACAAAGAATGACTATTCCTTGTCTAAAAATATGCCAAGTAAAAAAGTTTCTCATGCAGACAATCAGCAGGAAAGATTAATTAAAATAGGATGGGTTATCGGTTTTACCGATGGTGAGGGGTGTTTCTCGGTTGGTTTTGTTAAACAAGCCGATCGGATAGAAAAACATCGCATCAGAAGAGGGTACAAAACCGGCTATCAAATCTTTCATGAATTTGCCGTTACGCAAGGTGCCAAAAGTTTGCAATCTTTAAGAGATTTGCAACAGTTTTTTGGCATCGGAAAGATTTACATTAATACCAGATATGACAACCATAAAGAGCATTTATATCGTTATGTCGTTCGCCGGCGTGAAGATTTATTGAATGTTATTATCCCGTTTTTCCGCCAATATCAAATGCGAACGGCAAAAAATAACGATTTTAAGAAATTCGCTCGATGTGTTGAGTTGGTAAAAAAAGGTTATCATCTGAAATTTTCTGGAATTAATAAGATTGCCAAAATTGTCAGTACCATGAACCGACAAAAAACCCGTAATAAATTGATTAAAATCCCCAGAGACTATACGCCGAACTCTAAAATCAATTTAGAGAAGATATAGTCCCGACTGCATGGCGACATGCAGGGCAAATTTATTTGCCGTCTAATATAAATTAGATAAGACCCAAGCGAAATTCCTTGTCGTGTAAGTTACGACCTGCACGAATGGCATAACGACTTGAGAACTCTCTCAACGAGGAACTCGGCGAAATTACAAGTCCAGTGAAGATGCTGGGTACCCACAGCTGGACGAAAAGACCCCGTGAAGCTTTACTACAATTTGATATTGAATTATTATTTCACCTGTTCAGAATAGGTGGGAGCTCGCCGCAAGGCGGGCGCCAGTGAGATACCACCCTCGTGATATGATAATTCTAATCTCGCCCCCTGAATCGGGGGAGGAGACAGTATCTGACGGGTAGTTTAACTGGGGCGGTTGCCTCCTAAAATGTAACGGAGGCGTTTACAAAGGTTGGCTAGGTTCGGATGGAAATCGAACCGATAGCGCAAAGGCATAAGCCAGCTTTACTGCGAGTCCCGCAAGACAAGCAGTTGCGAAAGCAGAACTTAGTGATCCGACCGTGCGACATAGGACGGCGGAAGCTCAACGGATAAAAGCTACTCCGGGGATAACAGGCTAGTCTGGTCCAAGAGTCCACATCGACGACCAGGTTCGGCACCTCGATGTCGGCTCATCGCATCCTGGGGGTGGAGAAGCTCCCAAGGGTTTGGCTGTTCGCCAATTAAAGCGATACGCGAGCTGGGTTCAGAACGTAAATTACATTGCGTTCTATCACCGAAAGGTGATATAATAAATCTGACTCATAACGGTGAAACCCAATTTAACTATTTCCGAACGGTTAAAAGGGCAATGCCGTGGGAAGGTCAGTTTATGGCAATAATTTCTTCAACAATAAAATCATATGTCGCCGGTTTTCTGGACGGTGATGGCTGTATAATGTTTCAGCTAATAAGGCGGAAAGATTATATTTACGGCTATCAAGTCAGAGCCAGCATCGTTTTCTATCAAAAGACAAAGAATCGCCAGCATCTGGAATGGCTTAAAAGCGTTTTTGGTGTCGGCTATATCAGGGATAGGAATGATGAAATGACGGAATATACCGTCGTTGGTTTGAAGCCGGTAATTAAGATTTTGAAATTATTGCGGCCATATATCAAGCTGAAAAAAGAACACGTTGCCTATTCAATGAAAATTGATAAGCGATTGGCGGGAAAATTTAGCTTGAAAAAACTCATCGCCGCGGCAAAGTTGGTTGATAAATTCAAAGAATTGAATTATTCAAAAAAAAGAACCAATACTTCCGTGCAATTAATTGAGTATTTGCGGCAGCATAAGCTGTACCCCCGTAACGACTGATTCCCGAAATTATTTCGGGATGAGATAAGTTTCTGATTATGGCAATGAGTTTAAACTTATCAAACGTCAGCCCCTCCTCTGTGTTGTGCAGAAAGGGTGAAGGTATAGTCTGTGCCATTAGTAATAATGGAAAAACATGCGTGAGACAGTTCGGTCTCCTATCCACTGTGGGCGTTGAAATTTGAAGGGGCCAATCTCTAGTACGAGAGGACCGAGATTGACAAACCTCTAGTGTGCCGGCTGTCCTACCAAGGGCATCGCCGGGTAGCTACGTTTGGTTTAGATAAGCGCTGAAAGCATCTAAGTGCGAAGCTGTCCCTAAGATTAGATTTCGTTATAGGTTCCCGGCAGACGACCGGGTTGATAGGCGGCAGGTGTAAGGCCAGCAATGGCTTGAGCCGAGCCGTACTAATAACCGAATATTTAACCACAAGAATTGAGAATATTTTTTAGTTAGGTCAGATATTAATAAGACCCATAGTCCTGGTGATTCTATCAAGAGGGCCACACCCGTTCCCATCCCGAACACGGCAGTTAAGCCTCTTAGAGCCGATGATACTCTTTCAGGGGAAAGTAGGTCATCGCCAGGACTATGGGTCTTATTTTTATACTCATTAATATCACCGTAGGGAAAGTTGAGGCCGCCTTAGGCAAGCTTAAGGCGGCCGAAATCCCGCAAAAAGCGACCGGGCGATTTAAAGCCAGCTTTTATGCGGGATAGGTCATCGCCAGGACTATGGGTCTTATTTTTGTACTTAAAAATACCCCCACTAAAGCGAAAGTTGAGGCCGCCACGGACTGTCGGCGGCGGGAGAGTGTCTTTTACCGCTACTCTTAATAATTCTTTTTGTCCTCCCCGGCTTTCGGGTATAACAAAACCAGCTTTTTCGGCTGGTAAAACTTCCGACTTTTTAGTTGGTTTTATTGGTTCTGTTCTCGTGCCTCCCTCTCTAATCTTCCCTCGCGCGTTGCTTTGATTGCGTTGTCCAATGTTATCCCTTCCTGCCACTCTAAATCCCTCACTATCGTATCCTTCTGATCCTCCGGTAAATTTTGGTTTTTGTCCTTTTGGGACATCTGCGTTGTAGTTTCCATATGTTTTTGTTCTCCTATCTAAATTAAGTATAGCATAGTTATCTTTTATTGTCAAGAAATCAAT
>MHMZ01000035.1:0-9127 GCA_001819555.1 Candidatus Portnoybacteria bacterium RIFCSPHIGHO2_02_FULL_39_12
GATTTGAGACACGGTGAAATGCTTCGTAAATCGCTTAAACATTAGACAATTCTATTGTATCATAGTTCGTGGAATGTCTAATGCCCTTAGTTTTTAAGAAACTGCCCCATCTATATTTATGACATATTTGTCAATCTTTCTGTTTTTTTAATATTTTGAATCCATTTTTCTCCTTTAATTGAAACAATTAGCATCCCCGTTAAAGCTCCGAAGACGTCATAAACAAGGTCGCGCCGGGTGTCGTCGGGCTCTTCTTTTTCGCCGCTCATCTCCGTCCCCCACCATTTATCGCCGTAAATCTGAAAAAATTCATTGAAGACGCCACCAAAAATCACTATCAAAAAAATTAAAACAAACAACTTTTTCTTTTTTTGTTTTTCAAAAAGTCCCCTGATTGTTAAAAAAGCGATTAAACCGCCGATAAAAGAAACATTGAAATGGACAAACGAATCATAGCCGAAACCAAAGCGATAAAAGATAAAAGTTCCCAGCCAGGGAAGAATCAAGCTCAAAAAAGCCAATAACTCCAAACAGAGAGGAAATTTTAAAGAATATATTTCTTTAAGCCGGCTTTTTTGGTAGATGATATGGGGCAGGGTTAAGACCAAAGCCGAAAGCCAGGCCATAATTCCGGAAAAAACAGGATGAACGGCCTGTCCGAAACGGAAAAAATAAAAAATGCCGAGTAAAATAAAAAACCAAAAAAATAAATTAAGAAAATTATTTAGAAATGGCTTTTTTCCTGAAAACCAGAAATATCTAAACATTTTTATTTAGATAATTGTAAACGCTTAGAGCCGCTTTGGCGCCTTCGCCGGCCGCTATAATACACTGTTTAAAGGGAATGTTTGTCACGTCGCCGGCCGCAAAAATCCCTTCAGCCGAGGTCTGGTTGGTTTTAGGGTCAACAATAATTTCTTTTTCAGCATTAAGGTCAAGAAAATCTTTGACAAAATCGCTGTTGGGCGTTTGGCCGATATTGACAAAAATGCCGCTCACCTTCAATTCTTTCTCTCGGCCGGTTTTTCTATCTTCGTAAATAAGGGACTCTGCAAATTTGGCGCCTTTAATTTCTTTAGCCGCCGCGCCGGTGATAAATTCAACTTTTTTTGTTTCTTTTAATTTTTCTTGGGTGCTTTTGTCGCCGGCGATCTCGTGATTAAATTCCAAAACATAAATTTTATCGGCGTATTTTGTCAGGTCCAAAGCGGCTTCCAGTCCGGCGTTGCCGCCGCCCACCACGGCCACGTCTTTTTTATTAAACAAAGGAGCGTCGCAAATTGAACAAAAACTTATTCCTTTGCCGCTAAATTCTTTTTCGCCCGGGATGTTTAGATAGCGGGGATTTTGGCCAGTGGCAATGATAACGGCTTTTGTTTCAAATTCTTCTTTATTTTTGGTTATAATCTTAAAGCCGTTGTTTTGTTTTTTAATTTCCACGGCTCTTTTTTCTTCTTGAATTTCAGTCCCGGCTTGCTCGGCCTGTTCTCTCATTTTTTGGATTAACTCTTGGCCGGTAATTATTTTAAACCCGGGATAATTTTCAATATTGTCGGTCAATAAAGACTGGCCGCCGACTTTTTCGGTTAAAATAAGGGTTTTAAGTTTTTTTCTGGCCGCGTAGACAGCCGCGCTTAGGCCGGCCGTGGCGCCGCCAATAATAATCAGGTCGTACATAGTTTTGGTTAAAGCGTAAGATTTCATCGTGTTGTTTGGTTATTATTGCCTAAACAGAGCTGGCAAATTTTATAAATTATCTGTAAGAAATCGTAGCGTTGTTTACGCTTTTTCGACACGCTCGCCCTCTCCAGTGGAGGGCTCGCTTAATGCTCAGCGCCGGCCACCTCGCCCTCTGGGCGAGGACCAAGCTGGCGGCGCTTCCGCATAGTCTCAAAAGCGCAAACAACGCTACGATTTCTTAATAACTATTTAGCCGTCTATTCAAAGGTTATTTCAATCTTGTCCCCGTCTCTCATCGGGTAATTTTCAAATTCAGAATTCGGCTGGCCATTGACCAACATTTTTAGTTGGCCGGCCGCTCCGCTGCATTTATCAAAAATACAATCGCGGCTGAATTTTTTGTCCCAGATTTCAAAAAATCTGCCGAGCTTTATGTCTTCTTTTTTCACCAGACCGTTGAATTCCAGATGAATCACTCCGTCCGCTTCATGGGTATGGATTGGTTTTTCTCCCTTAGCTAAGCCGACCAGAGCCGGGATTTCCTGCCTTTGTCCAAAAATTTTAATAATTAATTGAGCGTGCCAGTGAATTCCCTTTTGGCTGATGATTTCCGATTCTTTTGGAGCCGTCTTTTTGATTAAAAACCAGCCGGCGGCCAAAATCGCCCCTCCTATTAAAATAATTATTATGGCTGAATTTAATCCCCTTTTCATTTTGTTTGGAAATCCTCTCTTTAAAATTAAACTCCGCAACCGCCGCCTTTGGACGGCGCTTTTTCTACGGCGTTGTTTGAAGCGAGCCAGTTTTTGACCCTCTGCCAGCCGCTGGCCGTGGAATAATCTTTACCCATGACCATTCTGGCGTCCACTTTGTCCCAATCTTTTCCTTCGCGAATTTTAAAATATTTAGCCAAATCAAGATACTGCTGGGGAAACCAGAAAGCGTTGAAATATTTGAGCGCCTCAAACATTTCTTCGGCCGAAGCGTTGTTTTCGGCCATAATTTCTCCCAGTCCCAAAGCGGCCATGCCGTGATTGCAGTCGGCAAAAGCAGTGGAATTATTACAGCAGGGGCGATAGGAATTATTGGCAAAATCATCCAGAATATCCTGTTTTCTTTTATCAAGAGAAATAATTTCTGATTTTGAGTAAAGTTCAGCCGCGGTTTTTGTCCCCAGAGTCCAGCCGCCGGTTGAAGCAAAAGAACCGATTTTTCCCAATCCGCCGTATTTTATCAAAGGCCCTTCATCTAAAATCGGGTTTTTATTAACCAAGCCCAGGGCCCATAGAAAATTAATCAGAAAATAGGCATTGTCCTGATTGATGGTGATTTTTTCATTAGAGCCCTCGGTCAGAATTTTTATTTGTTCTTTGGTTAAGGGATAACCGGTTTTTTCGTAAAGCGTCTTTAATTTATTAAAGTTAATCGCTCCGGATTCAAGCAACTTGGGGCCGATATTTCCGTAAACCGCGTCTATCGTATAGCCGGCCGAAGGATTTATCTCTTCTAAAAGAGCTGAAGAATTTATTTTTAAACCCTTTTCATTTATTGGAGAATCCGCCTCTGAATTATTTATTGAGCCGGCTGTATTTTTTAAAAGGGCGTTCCCCTTGCTTGACTGAAAAGAAATTCCGAGATTCAGCCGGCTGCCTATAAAGGGCAGATAGATTATTAAAAGCAAAGCGCCGATTCCCAGCGCCAGATGCTTTAAAAGCTTAAGGGCTTCTTTTTCCGGACTAAAGACATTATCTTTTTGGGGCTGGCAAGCAAGGCAATTGTCATTCGCAATGGGTTTGGAACTTACGACTATTGAGAATCCCAAAACAAGCGCGGACAGAGTTTTGATTTCCAGTCCCTGAAAAGGAAAAACAGCCAAACCGCCGCCGATACCCAAAAAAGAAATCAGCCAAGCGCCGCAGACCGGACAACCCATTGAAACAGCGCCCAAAAAAGCGCCGATGAGGCCGTTGCCGGAGTTAATGATATTTTTTTCTTTATTTTCTTTCCATTGCCAGATAAAAAAACTCGCGGCTATTCCGAATAAAACGGCGATTAAAATCGTTAAACCGATTGAGGCGAAATTATAAAAAGGGCTGTTTGACTGCCAGAAAACGGAAAAAGTGGTGGTCTGGAGGAAAATAAAATAATAAAGAAGCAGAAGATTGCCGCTTAAACTGACAGCTAAAAATAAAAACAAAGGGTTACTAAAAACCACTCTTAGAGAAATTAAAATATGGCCGAAAAGCGTTCGCGATTTTTTTTGATTTTCTAATTCTTGCATAAAGCGGTCTGCGGAGGGTTTGTGAAGCTGTGGAGTTGTCCTATTAACTATGGAGGTTCAACCTCCATATATGGAGGTTCAACCTCCATAGTTCTCCATATAAACCTCCATATAATTAAGATTTGGCGGCTTTAATCAAGCCGCCGCCAAGGCAGGCGTTGTTTTTATAAAACACGGCCCACTGGCCCGGGGTAACGGCTCTTTGAGGAATGTCAAAAATTAATCTGGCGGAATAAGCCCGGTTTTTCCCGGCTGCTTTTTTAAAACGTAAAACAGCCGAAGCTAAATCTTGGGCATAGCGGATTTTAGCTTTAACTCTAATCGACTTAAGAGGCCTTTCAGAAATAAAATGGACATCGGAAAGAACAGCCGTTTTTTTGTAAAGAATCGGGTCGTCCGGATTATGGCTCACAATCAAACCGTTATTCTTTTTATCAAAGCCAATCACCCACCAAGGGCCGTTGGCTAAACCAACCCTCTTTCTCTGGCCAATGGTATAGAAATGAAGCCCCTGATGTTCTCCCAAGACATAGCCGTTTTGGTCATAGATAAGGCCGGGCTTAAAACCAATCTCTTCTTTTAGATAAGACGGGATTGACTGGCCGCTCACAAAACAAAGGTCCTGACTTTGTTTTATCTTTGAAAAAAAATCAAAACCATGATTCTCTGTTATTTTATAAATCTCGTCTTTTATGTAATTTCCAACCGGAAAAATCAGACGCTTCAATTGCTCTTGGGGCAAAAGACAAAGAAAATAGCTTTGGTCTTTATTTTTGTCTTTAGCCCTTAAAAGTTCGTATTGGCCGGTTTTTTGATTCTTTCTTTTTCTGGCGTAGTGGCCGGTGGCTATGTATTTTGCGCCTTGTTTTTCCGCAAACTCAAATAATTTTTTGAATTTTAAATTCCGGTTGCAGATTAAACAGGGATTGGGGGTCTTTTTAACTTTAAGCGCGTTTAAAAAATTTCCCATAATCTTTTTTTCAAATTCAGAGGAGCAGTCAAGGACATAATGCGGCGCGTTGAATTTTCGGCAAATTTTTTCGGCGATGGCCAACGACTTTTGGCTGCAGCAGACATTTTCCTTAAGCAGATTTTTTTTGTGTTGCCAGACCGCGTATTTCAAAGAAACGCCAATCGGCTCAAAGCCCTGTTTTTTTAAAAGCAGCAAAGCCGCCGAAGAATCAACTCCGCCCGACATCCCCACCACTACTCTTTTTTTGTTGAAGCGCCTTTTTTCGTCCATTTTTTATATCTTTCTTCTATGATTTTTTTGGACCTTTCTATTCTTCGGTGCCTTTCTTTCAGTTTTTCCGGCACGGGTTTTTTATGTTTGATAAGATAATCATAAATCGCTTCCGAAAGCGCGTCAATTGCCAATAAAGAACAGTGCATTTTAAGAGGCGGCAAGCCGCCTAAGGCTTTAGCCACTTTATCTTTATCAATATTAAGCGCTTCATTGATGGTTTTACCCTTAGCTAAGTCAGTAATCACGCTGCTAGTGCTTATTGCGGCCACGCAACCATAAGTTTCATAAGAAATATTCTTGATTATTTCCCCCCCCTTTTTATTTTTACTGACATTAATATAAAGCCAAAGAACGTCGCCACAAATCACGTTACCCACTTTGCCCAAGCCGTTATATTTTTTTAGCCGGCCATAATGGTGGGGCTTTTGAAAATGTTTCATTACTTCTTTTGTGTAGCCAGTTTGGTTCATAATAGGTTGTCATTCTGAGCCGAAGGCGAAGAATCCCGTAGATAACAGCCCATGTGGTATTCTACGGGTTCCTTCGCTTACGCTCAGGATAAATATTTCTTACTACTCGGACTTCGTCCTCGCAGAGAAACATTTATTTAAACGGCGAAATCTTTCTTAATTTTTCAACTACCTTTGGCAAAACCTTCAATAAATAATCAATATCTTTTTCTGTGGTCCAGCGGCCTAAAGTGAGCCGCAAAGAGCCGTGGGCTTCTTGGGGTTTAAGGCCGACAGCCAAAAGAACATGACTCGGCTCTAATTTCAACGAAGAGCAGGCCGAGCCGGTGGAAGCGGCAAGGCCAAAAGAATCAAGTTGAATAACGATAGACTCGCCTTCAATAAAATCAAACCAGAAATTAGCATTATTGGGTAGGCGTTTGGTCGGATGTCCGTTTAAATGGGCGCCTTTTATTTTCAAGACGCCACTGATCAATTTATCTCTTAATTTAGTTAGCCGTTTAATTTCAACGGCCATTTCTTTTTGGCAGAGTTTTATCGCTTCGGCAAAACCGACAATCGCCGGCACATTGATTGTGCCGGCTCTTAAGCCAAATTCATGCTCTCCGCCGGAAAGAATCGGCTCAATTTTAATGCCGTCTCTGACAAACAAACAAGCCGCGCCTTTTGGTCCGTAAATCTTATGAGAACAGCCGGTTAGTAAATCTATCTTCATTTGATTGACATCAATGGGAATTTTACCAAAACTTTGGGCCGCGTCAGTATGGAAATAAACGCCTTTTTGGCGGCAGATTTGGCCGATTTCTTGAAGCGGCTGGAGCGTACCGATTTCATTACTGGCAGAAATAATTGAAACTAAAATTGTTTCTTGGCTAATGGCTTTTTTGAGCTCGTTTAAGTTAATCAAACCATATTTATCAACCGCTAATTTTGTTATCTTAAAGCCCTGCTTAGCCAACCATTGAGCGCTTTCTAAAACGCAGAGGTGCTCTATGGGAGAAATAATAATATGCCGGCCTTTTTTTTGATTGGCTAAGGCCGCGCCTTTGATAGCCAGATTATTGCTTTCGGTGGCGCTTGAGGTAAAAATTATTTCTTTTGGCTTGGCCTTGATTAAATCAGCCGCTACTTCCCTGCTTTTTTCTAAGGCCTCTTTAGCTTCCCGGCCAAAACTATGTAAAGACACGGTATTGCCAAATTTCTCCTTAAAATATGGAATCATTACTTTAATCACCCGGGGGTCAACCGGCGTGGTCGCGGCGTAATCTAAATACACCCCGCGCCTTTTCTTGTTCTTATTTTTTTTAATCCCCCGCCTTTTTTTTGAAAAAGGTGCGGGGTAAATTTTTCTCATTTTTTAACTATAACAAAATTAAGCCACTTCGTCAAATTTAATTTTGATAATAAAAATAGGGCGATATTGTTGAATTTTTAGCTTTTTTTGCTTTTCAACAATATCGCCCTTATGATTATTCTTCATTTTTCACCTCCTGTTTTATTATTTCCTTTTTTTTCTCTCTTTCTATACTTAACTCCATCTCCTTTCCTTGGGCATACACACAAACCTCACAGGGATCTACGAACGCCCAAAAACTAAATTCGCATCTTTTATCATAATGACATTCGTTCATGTCTGTCACCCCCCTTTAAAAATAATTTTTAAAAAACTAAAAAGTTCTAAAAATAAAAACGCTTTAGGCCGCAAATTGCCTAAGCTTTTAAAAAGTTTAAAAAAATATTCACCTTCCTTTTTTCTGCCATAACTATATTATAACTCCCACAAATCACCCGTCAAATTTTGCTTGTGGATATTAAGAAGAGGGCAAAATTGATTCGCCCTCTTTCTCTGTTGTCGTTTAATTTTTCTATCTCTCTCTCCCTCTTCTTTGTCTTATTGGGGGAGGAGACAATGATACATTATTTTGGCGCGCGATTATAGAGATATCGCGCTCTAATGAGGAGATTTTTCCCCGGAGAGCTTCCACCTCACTCTTATACCCGGTGATTTCCCCCCGATTGATAATTTCTTGGTTTAGCCGGAAAGAAATCTTCTCAATCTCCCTTCCCAGCCCCAAGAGACCCCTCTCGATACTATCAAGCCCGTTGGCAACACTCTTAGGGTTTTTTCGTTTTTCCTCAGCAGCCATCATTCGGATTTCTTTTATTTCATTGTTTTGTGGCAAGACCCACCACAAAACAAAAAATAGCTCAAAAGCAAAAACGAAAAGTGCAACAACTAACCAACTTTCCAGTGTCTTCCGGGAGATGTAGTTCTCCCGAAGATGTTCTTTTATCTCTTTCTCTATATTATCCAAATCTCCCATTCTTCTTACCATTTTCTTTTCCTCCCCAATCAAAAATTATTAAAAATAACTAAAAAGAGCTTTACTAAGTTCTAAAAGCATACCAGATTAATAATTTTTTGTCAACCAACGTAATCAACCAACGTAATTGAATTACGTTAATGTTAAATTTTTCCCACTAAATCCAATCCCGGCTTTAAAGTCTTTTTCCCATATAGAGCAGTTCCATTGGCGCCGGGCTGGATAAGCTTATTAAAATCTTTTAATCGCCGCTTCCCAATCTATTATTTTAAAAAACGCCTCAATATAATCGGTCCGCTTGAGGCCGTAATCAATCATATAGGCGTGTTCAAAAACATCTATCACCAAGAGAGGCGCGGCGCCGGCCAAATGCCCGACATCATGTTCGTTTATCCAGACATTGAATAAGCGCTCGGCAATTTTATCATAATACAAAACAACCCAGCCGATTCCCCGCATCGCCCCCATTGACTTAAAGTCTTTTTCAAAGAATTCAAAAGAGCCGAATTCTTGCTCAATCGCCCGGAATAATTTTGAATTTTTATCAATCTCTTTGAAGTCTTTAGTTAAGTTTTCAAAGTAATATTCGTGAAGCCGCATGCCATTGAATTCCCAGCCAAGCCGCCTGTTTAATTCCGCGTATTCAGCCGTTCCAAATTTTCCTTCTTTTTCCATTTTAATAAGAGTTTCGTCGAGCTTATTGGTGTTATTAACATAACCCTGATAAAGAGTAAAATGGTTTTTAACCAGCCCTTCGCTTAGCCCCTCAAGGCCGATCAGATTTTCAAAATTTTTTGGCTCGTACATAATTTTATGAAGATAATTTTTTGGCGATCTCTGTTAAGTGTTTCCCCAAGCCCTTGGCCATTTTTAATTCATTGGCCGAAGGCATTCTTTCTCCCATTCCGCCGGTAATGGTTGAAGCGCCGTAGGGCGAGCCGCCGCTGATTTCTTCCATCGTCATTTGTTCTTTAAAAGAATAAGGCAGGCCGACTAAAACAAAACCGTGATGCAAAAGCGTAATCATTGTTGAAATAATCGTAGTTTCCTGACCGCCGTGCTGGGTGGCGCTGCCGACAAAAACAGCCGCCGGCTTGCCGATAAGCGTTCCTTTGAGCCAATCGCC
>MHMZ01000035.1:9135-9405 GCA_001819555.1 Candidatus Portnoybacteria bacterium RIFCSPHIGHO2_02_FULL_39_12
TCAATTCCAGAAAGGTCTTTTTTGGGGTCAGCCATTGGAATATCTTTCATCATTTCTTTGGCTTTTTTCATATTTTCATCCCAGTTTTCTTTTGGCACAAGCTCGGCTGTTTGTTTTAAAACCGGCTCGCCGCCCGCTTCCCGAACGCCTTCCGCCACTGCTTTAGCCATAGTAAAAATATGGCCGTACGCAGAATAAAAAAGAATAAGAATTTTTGGTTGAGAGTTGTTCATTAAAGTAATCTATCGTCTTGCGATGACGTATAGATAA
>MHMZ01000035.1:9426-25597 GCA_001819555.1 Candidatus Portnoybacteria bacterium RIFCSPHIGHO2_02_FULL_39_12
TATACTCTTTTCTTTCTCCGAATTCCTGCCTTTTACCTCTATTCCACTGCCCGACCGGCCTTAGATAACCGACTATTCTTGAATAAACCTCGCAATTTTGATAATTTCTCAATTCAGGACTTTTCTTAAAACAGCTTTGGCATTTAAAAACTTGCCAATTTTCCTCTCCTTCTTTATAAACAGCCAAGACGCCGTTTTTGATTGCCTGGCCTTGTATTTCTATTTCTTTTTGGCAATCATGGCAACATTGTTTAGCATTTTTTACAAGCTCCATAGAAATAAATTTGATAATTTTTAATATGTTTAACCGGTTCGACCTTTATTTTGTTTAATTTCGGCATTTTGATTTTCTGAAAAACATCAAAGATTTTGCCGCATTTTTCGCAGACGAAATGCGAGTGGGGCGAAACATCTCCGTCATAACGGGCAATCTGGCTTGAAATCTCTAAAATATCCCCTCTTTCCTTCATTACTTTTAAATTCCGGTAAACCGTGCCCAAACTAATCCGGGGCAGTTTTTTCCTGACCTTTTTAAAAATGATTTCAGCTGAAGGATGAGTTTGGACGCTCTTTAAATAATCTAAAATAATCTTTTTTTGGCAGGTAACCCTTTTTTCGCTCTCCATAATAATAATTCCTATTTAGATATTATTCCTGATAACATAACGCGTCAAGGAGTTAGCTGTGGATAACTGACCATTCGCTTGAGTTCCTAATACTTAATTTTTCTTTGAGAGCGGCTGGCTTTTAAACTAAAACGATGGGCTTCGTTTCTGGCTCTTAGGAGAGTTCCTTTAATGTTTTGGGCTAATTCTTTTAAAGATTTTTTGGTTTTTGAAGGAAAAACCAATTGGTCTTTTTTGAATTTGGAAATGCCGATTAAGGGAATATTAAGACGGAGATTTTTAAGAATCTGGAAAATATAATTTATTTGAGGCCGGCCGCCGTCAATAAGAATTAAATCCGGCTTTGGCCATTCTAAATGTTTAAACCTTCTTTCAATCACTTCTGCCAAAGCTCTTAAATCATCGTTTTTCGGCGCCTCTTTTATTTTAAATAAACGATACTGGCTTTTATCCGCCTGGCCATTGATAAATACGGCCATGGCGCCAATCGGTTCTTGGCCGGTTAAATGAGAAATATCATAGCCCTCAAGACGATTGATTTTAGACATTGAGCCAATATCTTCTTTAAAAATCAATGAGACATCTTGTAAATATTTTAAACTTTTTGCTTTTTCCGGATTTTCTTTTTCTAATTTTTTTAATAATCTTTTTTTCTGGCCGCTTAAAAGCAGCCGTATATTTTTAATATTTCTTTGATAATCTTTTTTAGAAATCCGGCCTAAACAAAGCCCGGGGCATAAACCAATCTGCTCATCAAAACATGGTTTTCCTGAAAAAGGCCGGCACGTGCTATACGGAAAAATTCGGCGGATAATCCGCAGCGCGCTTTTTAAGAGTGAAAAACTTTGATAAGGGCCAAAAATGCGGCTCTTGGCGGGAAAAATTTTTTGGAGCTCTCTTTGACGGACAATTATGGGCCGCGGATAATCAGTTTTGGGAATAATCAGATAAACAAAAGAGCGGTTGTCCTTTTCTCGGACATTATACTTAGGCCAGTGTTTTTTAATTAAATTTGCTTCTAAAATAATCGCCTCTAAAATCGTCTCGGTTTTTCGGTATTTGATTTTTTTAGCCAAACCAACCATCTCTTTCAGCCGCGGCTCTAAATTTTTGCTAAAATAATTAATTGCTCTTTTTTTCAGAGAAACAGCCCGGCCCACATACAAAACCCGTCCTTTTTTATCAAGAAACATATAAACCCCTGAACTTAGGGGCAATTTTTTTACTTGTTCCAAAACTCTTTGTTTCATAAATCTCACCAATCTCAAGATGTCTCACCTCGTGAATTTATAAAAACTTTTTTAGATATTTTCCGGTAAAGCTCTGCTCATTTTTAATAACTTCCTCGGGCAGGCCCTTAGCAATTAGTCGGCCGCCAAATTCGCCGCCTTCCGGACCCAAATCAATAATATAATCGGCCGATTTAATGATATGCATATTGTGTTCAATCATGGCCACGGTGTTTCCTCTTTCCACTAATTTATTTAAAACCATCAAAAGCATTTCTATATCATGGTAATGCAGGCCGACTGTCGGCTCGTCTAAAAGATATATATTCTTTTTGCCTAAAGTGTGGGTTAATTCTCTGGAGAGTTTGATTCTTTGGGCTTCGCCGCCGGAAAGAGTGGTGGCGCTTTGACCTAAACAAAGATAGCCCAAGCCAACATTCTGCAAGACCTTCATTTTATCATGAATTTGATAAATATTTTTGAAAAAATCAGCCGCTTCATCAATGGTCATTTCCAAAATCTCACTGATGTTTTTCTTTTTATATTTAACCTGTAGAGTTTCCCGGTTAAATCTTTTGCCGTGGCAGACCTCGCACTGGACTAAAACCGGCGGTAGAAAATGCATCTCAATCAGATTATGACCAGCGCCTTGGCAGGCTTCGCAACGGCCGCCTCCGTTAGTTGCAGAGACATTAAAAGAAAAACGAGAGGCCGCATAGCCTCTTTCCCGGGCTTGCGGCAATTGGGCGAAAAACTGACGGATTGGAGTGAAAATACCGGTATAGGTGGCCGGGTTAGAGCGCGGGGTCCGGCCGATCGGCGACTGGTCAACCATAATCGCCTTATCAATATATTCGGCGCCTAAAATCCGACTGACATTTCCTAATGGCTGATTCAGCCGCGATTTTATTCGCTGAAGATTTTTATACAAAACATCGTAGAGAAGAGATGATTTACCGCTGCCCGAGACGCCGGTTAAACAAACCAGGCGGCGAAGCGGAATTTCTACATTGATATTTTTTAAATTATTGGCCCGGCCGCCGATAATGGTCAGTTTTTCGTGAATCTTACGGCGGCGGATTTTAGGCAAGGGAATATTTTTTTGGCCGGTTAGATATTTTAAAGTTAAAGAATCAAGGATTTTGTTTTTAGAATCGCTTTTCAGTAATTCTTTAACCTCGCCGGCTGCCACCACTTCCCCGCCGCTTTTACCGGCCATTGGGCCCAAATCAACTAAATAATCGGATTCTAAAATAGTCCGTTCGTCGTGTTCGACTATAATCACCGTGTTGTCTCTATTTTTCAATGATTTAAGAGTTTTGATAAGCCGTTCGGTGTCTCTTTCGTGGAGTCCGATGGTTGGTTCATCAAGGACATAGAGAGTGTTGGATAAATGAGAGCCGATTTGAGAAGACAGGCGAATCCTTTGGGCTTCGCCGCCGGAAAGCGTTTCTGCTTCGCGCTCAAGCGACAAATAATTCAGCCCAATCATTAATAAAAAGTCCAAACGGTCCTTAATTTCTTTAAGCACGTTTTGCCCGATTATTTTTTGCCGCGGGCCCAAACTCTTTTCATAATCATTAAAAAATTCAGTTAGCTTATCAATGGGGAGAGTAGCAAGCTCGCCGATGTTTCGGCCGTTGATTTTTACCGATAAGGCCTCGGGCTTCAATCTTTTCCCCTGACAGTCAGGACAAATCGTTTTTAAAAATAAATCGGCCTTTCCCAAACCATAACAACTTTGACAGGCGCCGTAAGGGCTGTTAAAGGAAAAAAGACGCGGCTCTAATTCAGGAAAAGCAAAACTATCATTCGGGCAAGTCCATTTAGACGAAAGCAGAAATTCATTCTTTTCAAAAACTACATTCACCAATCCTTGGCTGAAATTTAGGGCGTTTTCCACGGCCTCGAACAAACGGCTTTCTTCATTTATCATCAGCCGGTCAATCACAATCTCAATTGTATGCGGCTTATAGCGGGAAAGAATCAGTTTTTCGTGAAGCGACAGGAATCGGCCGTCAACCCGCGCTTCGGAAAATCCCAAAGAAAGATAATCATAAAACAACTGATAATACTCCCCTTTTCGGCCGCGGACTATCGGCGATAAAATACTCACTTTTTTTTCTTTATTTTTTTTGGCTTTTTCAAGAATAATATCAACCATTTCCTCCAAGGAAAGTTTTTCAATTTTTCCTTGACAGATCGGGCAATAAACTTCGCCCAAGCGGGCAAACAAAACCCGCAAATGGTCGTAAATTTCTGTCAGGGTCCCCACCGTAGAGCGCGGATTATGGCTTAGGGCTTTTTGACCAATGGCAATAGCCGGCGAAAGCCCGATTATTTCATCAACATCAGCTCGGTCCAGTTGGCCCAAAAATTGGCGAGCATAAGGAGAAAGCGATTCAATATAACGTCTTTGGCCTTCGGCAAAAATTGTATCAAAAGCCAAGGAAGATTTGCCGCTCCCCGAGACGCCGGTAAAAACAATTATTTTATTTTTCGGCAGCTCCAGGTTGATATTTTTTAAATTATGAACCCGAGCGCCTTTAATGATGATTTTATTTTCCATACCAATTATGTCCAAAATTTCAAGCCGTCAGGCGTAGAAATTTTGGTTATCAGAATTGAGTACCCCGCTCTAATTTTGCGTTGATAAGAAGAAATAAAGTGACTAATAATAAAAAAGATATTAATCTTTGCGGCTTGCGTGGTCGAATAGACCATCCCTTATTGGGCGAAGCAAGCCGCCGTGGCGTACCTCGCAAAATTAGAGCGGGGTGATTCACTTTATTCAGCGTTGTTGTGAACTAATGACATTAATTTTCTACATCAATCAATCTTTCCACTTTCTTTTGAATGCTCTGCGGAGTAATGCCATATTTTTTGTTATAAGCTAACTGCTTTTTTCGCCGGCGCCCTACTTCGCTGATAGCTCTTTTTATTGAGCCGGTGATGTTATCCGCGTAAAGAATCACTTTGCCTTTAACATTTCTGGCGGCCCGGCCCATGGTCTGGATAAGAGAAGTTTCATTTCTTAAAAATCCCTCGCGGTCCGCATCTAAAATAGCCACTAAAGTTACTTCCGGCAAATCCAGACCCTCCCGCAGTAAATTCACTCCAATTAAAATATCAAATTTCCCGGCCCGAAAATCAGTTAAAATTTCAGCTCTTTTTAAAGTCGGCACATCCGAATGAAGGTAATTTACTTTTAGGCCTTTTTGTCCCAAAAAACTATATAAATCTTCAGCCATTCTTTTGGTCAGGGTATTGACAATTGCCCGCTCGCCAAGCCGGCTGATTTTTTTTAATTCAGCAATAACATCATCAATCTGACTCTGTTTCTTTTTTTTATCAAAAACCGGTCTAACCTCAATCGGCGGGTCAACCAGGCCGGTTGGTCTGATAATCAATTCCGACACTTGGCTGGAATTTTTTAATTCAAAAGAGCCAGGAGTGGCTGAAGTAAAAATGACCGGACCGAGCCGTTCCTTAAATTCAGAAAATTTAAGCGGCCGATTGTCTAAGGCCGAAGGCAGACGCCAGCCGTATTTAATCAGAGTTTCTTTGCGGCTTTTATCGCCCTGATACATACCTTTTAGTTGGGGCAGAGCAACATGCGATTCGTCAATAATAGTTAAAAAATCAGGCCGGTTATTTTTATGGCGCGGGAAATAAGCCAAAAGAGTATCTGGCGGCTGGCCGGCTAATTTACCGGTTAAATGCCGGGAATAGTTTTCTACGCCGTGGCAATAACCAATACTTTGAAGCATCTCCATATCATAATTTGTCCGGCGGCTCAATCTCTCTATTTCTAAATCAAACCCTTTATCCCTAAAATACTTTAATCTTTCTTTTAATTCTTTGGTAATTTCTTTAACAGCCCGGGTGATTTGCGGCTGATGAGAAATAAAATGTTTAGGCGGGAAAATAATAATTTCTTTGAGTTTGCCAAAATTTACTCCTTGAGCTTGCCCGCCTGCCAAAGCCTGCGGCTTAGGCAATAAAGTGATTTTTTTCACTTTTTGCTCTATTAACTCCACTCGATAAACAACATTTTCCGAGGCAGGCATAATTTCAAAAACATCGCCGCGCACCCGGAAAAATCCCCTTTTCAAATCTCTATCAGCGCGGACAAATTGAATTTTAACCATTTGCCTGATTAAATCGCCCCGGGTAATGGGCTGGCCAATTTCTAAATGAAGCGATGAGGCCAAATAATTTAAAGGCAGGCCTAAATTATAAATACAGGAAACAGAAGCGACAATAATCACATCACGCCGGGTTAATAAGGCGCTTGTAGCCCGGTGTCTTAACCGGTCAATTTCTTCGTTTATCATCGCTTCTTTTTCAATATAAGTGTCGGTAATCGGCAGATAGGCCTCGGGTTGATAATAATCATAATAAGAAACAAAGTAATTAACCGAGTTGGCCGGGAAAAAATTTTTATACTCGCGATAAAGCTGGGCGGCCAAGGTCTTGTTGGGCGCAATCACCAAAACCGGCTTCCCAAAATGCCTAATGACTGAAGCCATGACAAAAGTTTTTCCCGAGCCAGTCACTCCCAAAAGCGTTTGATATGGACGGCCTTTTTCTAAACCATTTGCCAATTTTTTAATCGCCTTGGGCTGGTCGCCAGCCGGCTGGTATTGAGATTTAAGTTTAAAGGTGGGCATAATTTAAACGCCAAAATCCCCTCTTTTAGTATCTTATAGGGGTAGTGAATAAATATTTCCTTACTTTTCTATTTTACCTTTTTCCAGATAATTTATCAAGTCGCAGAACAACATAGTATGTATGACGTTCAATGGTTTTCTCATCATCTATTTCTTTAAATATTTTTCTAAGAGCTTCTTCAATAATTTGAAATCTCTCTCGAGATTTAAACTTTCCAACCCAATTTGTTCGGGCTGGATTTCGGTAACCGAATAATTTATCTTTTACAGTCCATTGGCGTTTAACCTCGTTAATTGAAATAAGTTTAAAGCCAGCTTCAATAACTTGTGAAATACAAGCCTTTAATGATTTTTTATTACAGATAAAACCTTTATCAAGATAAGACGGATTTATATGAGGGAATTTTTTAACAATAATATTTTTTAAATTTTTTCTATATCGCCAGAAAATTTTTTTGTTAGAGGATGATATAAATTATCGCCAGTTAAGCTAAAAACAAATTTACCATCCGGCTTCAATACTTTCCTGACTTTTAAAAATATTTTATTTTTATTTTTTACCCAATTCCAAGAAGCAAGAATAATCACAAAATCAAATTTTTGGTTATCAATATATTTATCAAGATTTTCAATATTTCCACACTTAAATAAAACATTTTTGAAGTGACATATTCTGTCCGCGTATTTAATTAGATTTAACGAAGAGTCAATCCCAATTATTCTTCCCTTATTACCAACTCTTTCTCTTATTACTTTTACTACAAAACCGGGTCCACAGCATAGATCAAGTATATAGCTTCCCGGTTTAATCTTAGCAAATTTTACCACTCTTTCTCCTCTATTTCTCCATCCAGTTCTTTGTCTTTCTTCAATATAGAATTTAACTGCTTTTCGATTTTGATATGAAGATGGCATAATCTAAAGAGACAAATAAGATTATCAATAATCCAATTTATAAATCCAATCAGGGACTTTCGCGTTTTTAACATCGTCGTATTGTGGGGTATAGGGTTTAATGTCAAGAATTGGCGTATCTTTAATCACATCAAGACCTTTGACAACTTTTTAATCGCTTCTGGCTGGTCGCCAGCCGGCTGGTATTGAGATTTGAGTTTAAAGATGGACATAATTTAAACGCCAAAATCCCCTCTTTAGAGCTCATAGGGGGCATTAAGATATTTTGTAACCATCTCAACTTAATTTATATTAATAATTTATTTTCTATCCGTTCTTTTCACCGCGAGCCAAAGCGCCAAGCGTAAAACAATAACAGCCAGACCAAATATCACTCCTATAAGACTCAACGGCGGCAGAAAAGGTTTTCCGGTTGAAAGCCATTTGAGCCACTCCGGATATTTTAAGAGAGAAAAATGAAGAATAATAAAAATAAAAGCAAGATAGCCGCCGAAACGCATAAAAGCCCGCCAATATTTGCCGCCTAATTCGTGAATCAGATAGCGATTGGAAATCGCGGCCATCGCCAAGAAGACCAGCAAGGCCAGACCGCCGAAAAGCATTGAAATTTTTTTGCTTTCAAACCAGGCGGCGGTGAATTTATTGGAAAGAAAAAAGCCGGAAACAATCACATGAGCGCCGGCCAGAAAAAATCCGATTAAGCCCAAATGTTTCCGGTAAATAATTTTAGTGTCCACAAAATCCCAAAAATAGCAAAGCCCGCTCAAAGCCAAGGAAAAGCCAATAAGCATCAAAGAGCTGGTGGCTAAGGCCTTATTGGCGATAAATAAATCATAATCCCCTCTTCTTAAAAAAAGATAAAGACTGTTGATAATGAAAATAAAAATACTGAAAACAAAGGCGTTTAGCCAGAGCCGGCCGTAAGAATACGGTTTTAATTTTTTAATAATTTCTTCGTGTCTTTGAACAAATGGCATAATATTTTTCTCCTTTAATTTCAATTTTACTCTGATTTTAATTTTATTTCAACAATTCCAATATCTCTTTATGTGAAGAAATAACCTTAACTGATTTGGGGATTCTTAAATCTTTTCTATTAACACTGGGACAAAAGTAAATAAATTTAACTCCCGCCTTAACGCTTGTTTTGTAGTCGTTTAAGGCGTCTCCGATATAATAAATTTGGGAATTTGCCAATCCCATTTTACTCATTGTTAAATTCAGGGCTTCCGGCGATGGCTTTCCTTTTTTATACATCTCGCGCCAGATAATTTTATTTCCAATTTTTTTTATTATTTTTAGCGCCTTTATTGCTTTTACAAAATTTTTATGAGCAGAAGTGCAAATCCAGACAGCGTATCCTTTTTTATCTAATTGCTGAATAGTTTTCAGCGCAGACGGAAAAAGAGTTATTCTTTTAAGATTCTTATTTACGTATTCAACTTTTGCCTTGATAAATTTTTTAGCTAAGTTTTTTTTATTGCCCGGAAGCATCATCAAAGATGCTTCTTCGTTGGATATTCCGCTTTGGTTAAGCAGCATTTCTTTGGAAATAGGGATATTAAATTTTTTGCCGGCATAAAGCCAGCCGGTCTCGTGTAGTTTTTGGGTAGAAATAAGAGTCCCGTCAAGATCGTAAATCAAGCCCTTAATTTTTTTCATAGATTTACCCCTTTACCGCATTTTTTACAAAGATGGGCTTCAATTAAAATTCCTTTTAAGGTAAACCAGATATGATAAGCTTTATACATATTTATACCGCAATCGTCACAAGTAAATATTTTATAAATCGGTTTAGCTTTAGTATTCCAGTTATTAGTAATTTTTATTAATTTCACTTTGATATTTTCTGAAAACTTATTTAAATTAAACTTTGATTTATCAACCGGCGTTCCGGGTTTATTTGTTTTAATTTTATTTAACCTAAAATCTTTTTCACACTTATTACAAAAATGAACCGGAGTTTTATACCTTCTTTTAAAAAGCCAATGATGCCAGGCTTTATGCGTATATCTTTGACAATTCGCGCATCTGAATTCCCTATATTCTGTTTTTGGATTTAGATTCCAAGTTTTAACAATCTTTAACAAAGTTTCTTGGTTCATCTTTTTATTCTATTTATTCTATCACCCCTTCTGTATTTATCAAGGATTGAAGCAACTCTATTGACGCAGAAAAACTGTGCCAATAGAGTTGCTTCAGTATCTACCTACTCATACCTTAAGGCCTCCATCGGGCTTTTAAGGGAGGCCTGGCGAGCCGGATAAAGGCCGAAAATAAGGCCGACTAAAGCGGCCACGGCCAAACCGAGCAAAGCGGCTGAAACTGGAAAAGCGAAGGTCCAGTCAAGGGAAACGATTCTGCTTAAAATAAAAGAAGCGATAAAAGACAAGAGGCCGCCGAAAATAATGCCGGCTATTCCGCCCAGCCCCGTCAAAATCATCGCCTCTAAAAGAAACTGAAGCATAATGTCTTTATTAGTGGCGCCGAGCGCTTTGCGCAGACCGATTTCTTTCGTTCTTTCGGTAATGGAAACAAGCATTATATTCATAATCCCCACTCCGCCGACCACCAAAGAAATGGCGGCCACCGAAACTAAAAGCGCGGTCAAAATACCGGTAACCATACCCACGCGTTCAACAGCCAAGGCCTGGGTGGCAATATGGAAATCGTCTTTTTCCGGGTCAGTGATATTATGCGTTTCTCTTAGAGTAAGTTCAATGCTTTTGACCACCTGCGGCACAATTTTTTCGTTTTCGGCCCGGGCGATAATGGAATTAAAATAATTAATGCCCAAGAGATAAAGCTGGGCCGTGGTATAGGGAACAATGACTAATTCATCAATGTTAAAAAGAGCCACCTGTCCCTTGGCCGGCAAAATACCGACCACCTTAAAAGAACGGCCTTTTATTTTTATCTTTTTTCCCAGAGCGTCGGAATCGCCAAAAAGTTCTTTTTTGACTTTTGAGCCGATGACGGCCACGCTGTTTTTCTGCCTGATGTCGTCATCGGTAAAAAAACTTCCTTCATTCGGATAAATCTCTAAAATTTCCGTAATCAATTCCGAGGACCCGATAATATTTTTCCTGACGCTTTCGTTTTCAAAACTAATCGGCGCCACTTGCATAACATTCGGCGTTAATTCTTTGAGCCCCTGGACATTAGCCGGATTTTTAAGCGCCTCAACATCTTTTTGTTTTAAAGAGTTGGTAAAAAGTTCGGCAAAATTTGACGGGCCGCGGGGTTCTTGGCCCGGCTCAATAATAATGGTCTGCGAGCCAAGACCCCGTATCTGGTTTAAAATCAATTCTTCTGCTCCTTTTCCAAGAGACATGACTAAAATAATAGCGGTGATGCCGATAATAATGCCGAGGATAGTCAAGCCGGAACGGGACTTATTCGTTTTGACCCCATTAAAAGCGGTTTTGAAAGTGTGTTTTAAGGTCATTTGTAAGATTTACCAGCGTTGTTTACATTTTCGTCGGCCATTCGCACGAAAACACGCTATCAATTTCCCCAGCTCGCCCGCCGCAAGTTTTGTAAACAAAATTTGGGCGGGCGAGGAAATTGCGCTCGTGCTCGGCCTCGCTCTCCTCGCTTCGCTCGGAACCATGCCCGCTCGGCCTCCGCACGGTTTTCTTAACGAATGGCCGACGAAATAAAAGACATAAAAGTGTAAATAACGCTCGGAATTCTTGTAGCTAAGCAGCTCCACTATCTCTTTCTATCCTGCCGTCGCGAAAAAAAATAATCCTTTGGGTATAATCGGCTATTTCTTTCTCGTGGGTGATTAAAATAATGGTCTGGCCTTTCAAGTTGAGCTGTCTTAAAGTCTCCATTATTGCTTTTCCGGACTTAGAATCCAGATTGCCAGTTGGTTCGTCGGCGAAAATAACTTGGGGATTATTAACCAAAGCGCGAGCAATGGCCACGCGCTGTTTTTCGCCGCCGGAAAGCTGGGAAGAAAGATGGTTGAGGCGATGAGAAAGCCCGACCGCTTCAATGGCTTTTAAAGTTAGATTATCCCAGAAAGATTCCTTAATTTCAGAATAAATAAGCGGCAGTCTGACATTTTCTAAAACGCTTGTTCTGGCTAATAAATTAAAGGCCTGAAAAACAAAGCCCATTTTTTTATTTCTCACCTGGGCGATTTCTTTTTTTGAATAATCATTCATCGTTTTTCCGTTAAAAAAATAATCCCCGGCTGTCTGTTTATCCAAAAATCCAAGAATATGAAGCAAGGTTGATTTACCGGAGCCGGAAGGGCCCATAATAGCCGCGAATTCGCCTTGGTTAATGGTAAAAGAAATATCACGCAGAGCGGGTGTGGCGGTTTGGCCGTCGTAGTAAGTTTTTTCTAAGTCTTTGACTTCAATAAGAAACATGATATTAGAATCTGGAATCTGGAATTTGGAATGAGAATTAAGAATCAAGAATTAAAATTCTTATTCAAAATTCAATATTCCGGATTCTAAATTCTATTGACATTATTTATCTTTCTTCAAGAAAAATAATAACCTTATCCCCTTCTTTAACCCCTTCAATAATTTCAATATTGCCGTTTGAGCCGGCCAAGCCGGTTTTCACTTTTACTTCCCGGATTTTTTCGTTGGCCAAAAGCCGAACTATTTGTTCTCCATTTTTTGAAATAACCGCTCTTTGCGGAACAGCGATGATATTTTCGCGCTGGTCGGTCAGAATATCAATATTAGCCGTCATACCGGATTTAATCCGTTTGTCTTCTTCTATAAATTGTAAAGTCGTTTTATAAGCCGCCACACCGTCAATGATGGTTTCGGCCGGCTCTATGGAAACTATTTTCGCCTTAAAAATAACTTCATTGCCAAAAGCGTCAAGGGTAATCTTGGCTTCATCGTTAATTTTAATTTTTGCCACATCAGCTTCAGGCGCGTTAGCTTCAATCTCAAATTTTTTCTCTGAAATAAGGGAAACAACAAGCGCGTTGGCCGGAACAATTTCTCCGACTTTGGCTTCTTGCTTGGTTATTAAGCCGTTAAAAGGAGCGCGGATAACGGTTTTTGCAATTTGCGCCTGAATGTTTAAAACATTGGCCTCGGCTTGTTTGACTTGCGCTTTTTGGGAAGAAATACCGGCTTGGGCCTGCCTTATCTGGGCTTTTTGTCCGGCGATTTGTTCCGGAGCGGCGCCGGCTTCTTTGATTCTTAAATCATCGCGGGTATTTTTAAAAGTATTTTGAGCGTTAGTCAAACTAATCTGGCTTAAAGTAATATTATTGCTATTAAGGGCTTTTTGCGTTTCAATCGCTTCTTTTTTTGAAAAAAGAGCGGTTATCTCTGCGTTGATATTGCTCTGTTCAGTTGATAGATTTGTTTTTTCGGCGGAACTTAGCGCGGTTTTAACTGAAACGCTATCAAGAGCGCTTTTTGTTTTTTGCAGAGCCGCGATTGTTTCCTGAATTACCCGGTCAATATTCTCGTAAGTAGGATTATTAAAAGCGTCCTGAACCGTTCCGAACGCTCCGCCGTTTAAGACGCTGATAAATTCCGTTTTCCAACGGCCGGCGTTAGAGGCGCCCAAAAGAGTTTCTACAGCCGCGGCCTTGGCTTCGGCCAAACGAACGCTATCTTCGTCATAACCGGTAAAATAATTTGATTGAATATCAGACAAAGTCAATAAAGAGTTTTTCGCCGCGCTGACTGATTTTTGGCTGGTTGTCAAAGCGCTGTTATAATTATCATTAAGGTCTGCCTCCGCCTTATTTTTTACATTCTCAAGATTTGCTTGGGCGTCTTTTAAAGAATTTTCCGCGTTGCCAACTTTTGTTTTTAGAGCTTCAATTTCTTCGGTTCTGGCGCCCCGCTCAAGCTCGGCCAGTTTTTCTTTCTGGATTTCAAGGTTGGCAAAAGATTGTTCAAGCGCGGCTTTGGCGTTTTCTACGCCGGCTTCGGCTTGTTTTAATTGAGCTAAAATTTCTTTATTATCAATGGAAACTAAAATATCGCCTTCTCCTGCTTTATCGCCCATTGCCGCAAAAACAGCCGCGATTTTACCGCCTTTTTCAAATGCCAGCTCAACTACTTGGGCCGGCTTAACTCGCCCGGTAACGCTTACTTCCTGAATCAAGTCTTTTTTTTCAGCCGTAATAAAATCATAATCAGGGAATTTATTCCCGCCAAAATAACCATAAGCGCCAAGAATAACGCCGCCAATAATGGCTAAGATAGAAAAAATGACTATTGTCTTTTTCATAATAAATCTTTAAATAGCCATTTATTATGTCTTTTTTCGGATAATTTGTCAAATAAAAAAGACCGCTTCGGTCGGTTTATTTAACTAAAGAGGCCCTCTGATAAAACTCTATGTGGGAGGCTTAGCCTCTTGTAGCGATTAATTTTTTAAACTCCTCAATAATAGGCGCTTCGGTTCCGAATCCATATTCTTTGGCCAGATAATAGCCGGTCCATTCAGCTAAAATAACCGATGAGAATATCTTATGAAATTGGTTAAGGCCTTGAAGTTCTATCGTTTCAACTATTAACCCGTTTTTCCCAAATAAATTTTTGAAGGCTTCCATCCGTTTGATAATCCGCGGTTCGTCAGAAGAATCTTTTAGCGCGATAAAATAAAAATTCTGACAGAGTTTTTTTAAGGAATCGGGATTAAACCCGGCCATCTCACTATGGTTTAATTCCGGAAAAACATTTATAAAAGAGGGAATTTTATCAGTTTCATTAAATATCGCCTTCCAAACATAGCCCAAACCTTTATTTTTCAATGAAGAATAAATAATTGGAATAAAGCCTTTTAGTTTTTTACCCAGAGAACGGCCGGCCCCTTCAGCTTCAGCCGGATTTAATAAATTAGAAAGAGCCCCTGCTTCTTTTAATTCCTTGTCTTTGCCTGTTATTTTAAGAAGAGCCATTAAGCTATGGCCCAAGGCCAGCCGCGGCGCCAAATCGGTTTTAGGCAGCTGGACATAAGGAGTTTTTGTTTCTTTGGCTAAATCAATTAGGCGGCCGTTACAAGAGATGGCGGCCAATGATAATTTTTTTTCTCGCGCTTTATAAAAAGCGTCAATAACTTCTTCGGTATTGCCCGAATATGAACTAATGACAATTAAACTCTCTTTTAAGATTTTATCGGACAAAGCGGGCAGGCCGTAGTCCCGATGAATGATTATTTCTGATTGCGGCTGCCAGGCCTTTAAAAGGCCGGCGGCCAGATGCGAGCCGCCCATGCCGACCACAATAAATTTCTCGCGCTTTAAGAGCCGCTCCTGATTTTCAATTTTGGGCTGATATTCAAATTGTTGATGAAAATTTTTTATGACTTCGTACATATAACCTCTGAAGAGCCAAAGCATAACCGGCTGTTCTCAAATCTGTTTTATACTGCCGGCTTAATTCATAAACTTTATCCAAGCCGCTCTCCATCATCGCTTTAAGGCAGTTGATGGATTCGGCCTTGTCCCACACTTCATTTTTTATATTTGAAAGCCACTCAAAATAGCTCACGGCCACGCCGCCGGCATTGGCCAAAAGGTCCGGAATCACCAAAATGCCTCTTTGATTTAAAATTTTATCCGCTTTAAAAGCAGTCGGCCCGTTGGCCATTTCCAAAATAATTTTCGCTTTAATTCTTTTGGCGTTTTTAACCGTGATTTGGTTTTCAATGGCCGCCGGAATCAAAATATCCGTTTCCAATTCCAAGAGTTTTTGGTTGCTGATTTTTTGATGGTCATTAGGAACCTCGCAGACAGAGCCGCGGCAGTAGCAGCCGGCCAATGTTCCTTTTTCTTTAACGCATTCCTCCACTTTATGCGGATTTAATCCTATGTCCCCTTTTCTTTTTTTTGATTTAATAACTATGCCGCCTTTAATATCGGAAAGGGCGATGATTTTATAACCCTGGTCATATAAAATTTTAGCCGTATTGGCCCCGACATTGCCGAATCCCTGAATAGCCGCTTCTAAATTTTTTCTTTTAAATTTAATTTTCTTTAAAAATGATTCTAAAACATAAACTCCGCCTTGAGCCGTCGCTTGTTCGCGGATTTCCGAGCCGCCTAATTCCTTGGGTTTGCCGGTAAAAGAAGCTAATTCAATTTTTCCCAATAGCCGGCTGTATTCGTCAATCATCCAGGCCATTATTTGAGGGTTGGTGTTGATGTCCGGCGCCGGAATGTCTTTTTGAGGCCCCAGATGTTTATAAAAAGCAGCCACATAGGCCCTGGAAAGAGCTTCTAATTCTTTTTTGGAAAGTTTTAACGGATCAACCCTGACTCCCCCTTTGGCTCCGCCAAACGGAATATCAATTAAAGCGTTTTTTAAAGTCATCATCAAAGCCAAAGCCTCCATTTCATTTAAATCAACCAAGGGATGGAAACGAATTCCTCCCTTAAAAGGCCCTAATTTATTGTTGAACTGAACGCGATAAGCGGGAAAACTTTTTATCATTCCTTTGTCTGTTTTTATTTTCAAGGACGCTTTTAAAATTCTCTTTGGCTTTTCAAGAGTCCGCATTTTTTTCTTATCCAAACCGATAATTTCAGCCGCTTTTTCCAAACAAAGAATCGTGTCTTTTAATAAATGATTCATAAAACGCAAGAGTGAAGCATCTTAAACTAAATTATAATTGATATTTTTCATTATGGCAAACTTATGCTGCACATGATGAGATACATAGGTGACACCCATAGAATCAAGAAATATGCCAAAAACGATTGATTCAGATGGTGTTGTCTATT
>MHMZ01000036.1 GCA_001819555.1 Candidatus Portnoybacteria bacterium RIFCSPHIGHO2_02_FULL_39_12
AGGCGAGCCCTTTTATGTATTGTCATATTGTCTACACTTTATCCTGAAGGGACTAAAAGTGTAAACAACGCTAGGATTTCTTACATATAAATATGGCTCAAATTTCCAAAACATTAGGACAAAACATCAAGCGCATACGCTTGAAAAAGCGTATGTCGCAAGGCGACATTTGTCGAGCTATTGATATGGATAGAAGCTATATGAGCGCGATTGAAGGCGGCAAGGTAAATGTTACTATTGCTGTTTTAGAAAAGCTCGCCAGTGCGCTTGATATTTCGGTTAATGAGCTGTTGAAATAATTATGCCAAAAGTAACATCAAAAGAAACTGTAGCCGAGCATCGTAAGCGTCTGCAATATTTCCGTTCTTGGAGAAAAAAGAATTCACAATATATAAGGGATTACAATAAAACGCGTGAGCCGTATATATGGAATTCAAAACAGCATTTTGAGAAACTAAAATATGACGCAAAACAGAGAAATCTAATTGTTGAATTAACTTTTCAAGAATATGAAAGTTTAATAAAACTTCCTTGCTATCTTTGTGGTGAGTCCGTAGTTTCAGAGCATAATGGTCATGGAATAGATAGAGTCGATAATTCCATAGGATATACTTCAAGTAATTGCCGATCATGTTGTGGCACTTGCAACAGAATGAAAAGGCATTTATCAATTAACGATTTTATCAGTAGAATTAAAAAGATTCTAAAAAACCACAACGAACCATTAGAGAAATCATTATGATATCGGAAGCAGAAAAAGAACAATTTAGGGTACAAAAAGAAATACTTTTTACGGCGATTCGTGAACGTTTTAAGGTATTGCCAACCATTAGCGCACTGGCAGCAACGCTACTGGTCGTAGCAACTTTTAATTCAGAATTGATCCCCATTACTGATTTTGTAAAAATCATTTTGGCAATTCTTTTGTCAATTATTCCTGTTTCGTTGTTCGGTTATCTTTGGGAACTAAAAAAGGCCGAAGATAAAGCAGTAAAATGGTTTGAGCAATACGGTAAATTGGATAAAAGAAGTTATTTTGAATATGCATTGGCGTATTTACCTTGGATTGTTTTTTGTATTTTGTCACTGATTATAGTTTCGATAATTGTTCTTATATTTGTTAATTAAAATTTATGAAAAATTGCCCAAAATGTAATTCAGAAAATATAAAGAAAATGGGGCCATTTGCACGAAAAATTCAAGACGGAAAAGAACCGGAGAAACAATCCGAGCAAATGGTAAACTATTCTTGTCTAGATTGTGGGAATACCGTGCCGATAAAATTTGGTGAGGACAAGAATAGTTTATAGATTGGCGGCGAAAAAATTTTGGCCTCCCGCGAGGACGCGGTGGAAGGGGGGTTCAAGGGGGGAATTCCGCCGTGCCAGAGCGTTTAGTTTCGGTTCCGCCGCGCGAAGCGCGGCAGTGGGTCAATTTCGTTCAAAGAAGGTTCGCGCATTTTCAAATAAAGGGCGCATTATCAAAGTGGCATTAATCCGGTTTGTATGCTTTGCGGCACAAAAGACAAAAGGGTGCTTGTTGTTCACCATAAAGATAAGAATCGTAAGAATCATAGAGTTAAAAATCTACTTTGGTTATGTTTAAATTGCCATCACTTGATTCATCATTATAAATAATAAACAGGCAAAATAATGGTGCTCGTAGCTCAATTGGCAGAGCGCTTCGCTGTGGCCGAAGTGGTTGCCGGTTCGATCCCGGTCGAGCACCAAGTTTAAATAAAAATTATAAAATTTTAACAACATGATTCCATTGGAGAGAAAATCAGAAAATTTTTAAAAAGCAAAATATTTCGCAGGAGTATGGATTTGTCCTCACTGTAATAAAGAATTTCGTTTACCTTGGTATTATGATGGTTGGGCACTTTGGTTAATTATCCCAATAATTATCGCGGCACTTTGGATTTTAAAGTGGTTAGATTGTAAAATTTTCGGCCTTGGATGTTATTAGAATGATGTGCAAGAAAGAAAAGATTAAAAAAATTTGAATTTAAGGCCCTTCAGAGCTTTTTTTATTTGACATTTTGCCTATATTTGATATTTTGAGAATACTGAATATAAAATTTATTTTAGCGATGCGATTATGCCGACCATTCATCAATTAGTGAAAAGACCGAGAAAAATTATTAAGAAAAACCCAAAAGCCCCGGCTCTTTGGCGCAGTTTTAATTTATTGAAAAACAAACCGAAAAAATATCCGTCTCCTTTTAAACAGGGAGTTTGTTTGCAGGTTAAAACCATCACTCCTAAAAAACCGAATTCTGCTTTAAGAAAAGTCGCCCGCGTTCGACTGACTAACGGCATGGAAGTGACCGCCTATATTCCAGGCGAAGGCCATAATTTACAGGAACACTCGGTTATTTTAATCCGCGGCGGCCGGGTTAAAGACCTGCCCGGCGTTCGTTATCATGTGGTTAGAGGCGTTTTAGACACTGGAGGAGTAGAAGGAAGAAAGCAGAAGAGGAGTCGGTATGGGACGAAGAAGTCGTAAACAACGTCGTTGCGAGCGAGCGAAGCGAGCGTGGCAATCCCGTAGAATACCACAGGATTGCTTCGTCGCTCACTGCGCTCGCTTCTCGCAATGACACTTTGATTGTGCGAAGAAAAAAGAAAATCAAAAGGCCAATTCAATCAGACCCCAAATACAATAATACTTTGGTGGCTAAGTTTATTAACTATATTATGAAAGAAGGGAAAAAATCCACGGCTCAGCGGGTGGTTTACGGCGCTTTTGAAAATATTGAAAAACAGGCAAAAAAAGATCCTTTAGAAATTTTTGACCAAGCCGTTAAAAACGCTTCCCCTATTTTAGAGGTTAAGTCCCGGCGGATTGGCGGCGCGCATTATCAGGTGCCAAGAGAAGTGCGGGGAGAGCGCCGGATCGCTTTGGCTTTTCGCTGGATTATTAAGGCGGCTCATAGCAAAAAAGGTAAGCCCATGGCCATTAAATTAGCCAATGAGCTTATTGAGGCCTCGCAAAATCAAGGCGCGGCCATAAAAAAGAAACAAGACACGCACCGCATGGCCGAAGCCAACCGAGCTTTCGCCCACTTTGCCTGGTGATTGCCAACTTTATTTTAATTTGGTAAAGTTAAGTTAGGCTATGGTAACTCGTAAAAATATTAAAGATATAATTTTACCGATATTAAAACGCCAAGGAGTGGAGAAGGCGGCGCTTTTTGGTTCCTTTGCCAGAGGGGATACAAAAAAAAAGAGTGATATTGATATTTTAGTGAAATTTAGAGGCAAAAAGAGTTTATTTGAACTAGGAGGACTTAAAGTTGATTTAGAAGAGGCATTAAAAAAGAAAGTAGATATTATTGAATATTCCTCTATTCACCCCCTTTTAAAAGACCGCATTTTAAATGAACAAATACCAATATTATGATAAAAGAGGTAAAAATTTTTATAGAGGATATACTTGTCAGTATTGAAAAAATTGAAAAATATACCAAAAAACTTAATAAAGAAGAATTTTTTGAAAACGAAAAAGTTCAAAACGCAGTCATAAGAAGATTGGAAATTATCGGGGAAGCGGCAAAAAATATTCCTATTGATATTAAAAATAAATATCCAGATATACCCTGGAAGAAAATCAGCGGAATGAGAGATATTCTTATTCACCAATATTTTGGAGTAAATTTAGAAAGGGTATGGACGACTTTAGGGGAAGATTTACCTGACCTCAAAAAGAAAATTTCAAAAATATTAGAAAAAATTAAAAATTTCCACTAGTGAAATTTTTAATTTTTAAAAAGGTCGAAAACAAAAACAAAAAAATTATGGAAAACAAAGATTATATAAAAGAATTAACAGAAATTATTCAAAGTTCTTCTTTGTCTGAAAATGATAAAGGGATTTGGGTCGATATTCTAAAAAGTGAAATCGTTCCTAAAATTACTGCGATTGAGGTATTGGATTATTTAAAGGAATTTCCCGATAAACTCCAGCAGGCAACAGAAATGCTAAAAAGAAAAATTAAGGCATTTAAAAGCAAGGACGAAGATGCATGGAACCAAATTTTAGCCGAAGAAGAAGCAGAATTAGAAGCGATTAAAGCAAGAGAGTAAAAGATTAATTGCGCTAAATATTTTAATAAACCTAAATTTAATAATAAATTTATGAAAGAAGAACTTAAATTTGAACAATTTGATAAAGAGGAGGGGACTGAAATGAAGGAAGGATTGGAGATTATGCCCGAAAGTATAGAAAGAGTAGGATTTATACGTTCTTTATTAGACAAAGAATGGTCGGTGATAAATAAAAGAGGAGTGAAAGGAAAAATGAGGAGAACCTTTGCGGCATTCGCTTCGGGATTGAGCTTTATAGCTGCTTCTTGTAGTTCTTTTGAATATAAAGAGCCTCAAACCAAAGAATGGAAACAAATTATGGAAAAATATCAAGGTAATTGCTATGGGCTCATAAATGTAAAGGACCCAAATACCGAAACCGGATATAGATATGCTACCCCAGAAGAACGGCGCGAGTGTAACAACTTATTAGGTAAAATTGAAGGAGAACGAGAAATCAAGTCCGCGATGGCTATCTATGAAAGGACAAAAAATGCTAAAGATATTATATTAACTAAAAGAAGTCAGGCGTGGCAATTGAAAAAGGAGTTTGGAGGCAGAAATAATCTTGACGGATTTATTGAAAAGTGGAAAGAATTTGGAGGGAAAGTAGAACCTTATGATATAGGTAGGGCAGTTAAGATTTATGAACAAATGAATAGAGGCGACGAAGAAGCTGACCGTGAATTTTACGAAGATTTATGGGGTAGATAATTTTTGTTGCTGGAGCCGCGAGGCGGCGTTTCATCGGCGAGGCGGCCGTAATTGCGGTTGACCTCGCTTTTTTTTCGGGCTTGACCCCGCACCTTTTCTGGATTTTTTACCTTACGCTTTTCGCGGACTGGGCTTCCGGGGGAGGATTTTTTACCCGCGAAAGGTGCTGGGTTTATATTATCAAAATTTTCTTTCAGAAAATTTTGGTATCCAGAAAAGGTGCGGGGTTGATAAATTTATTTTAATTTGGTAGAGCGGAAAAAGAAGCAAGGATTTTTATGAAACTAACTCAAAAAGAAAAAAAGAGATTCAAAAAATTGGCCGTAAGTACAATCTTAAAATAATGGCTATTCATGGTTCGTACGCCAAAGAGCAGACGAGGCCCGGCAGTGATTTAGATATTGCTGTTTTAGGCAAAAAACCAATAGATTTTGATGCTTTAATAAAAATTATCGGCGACTTAGAGGAGGTTTTTGGCAATACTCCGGAAAGAAAGCTTGATGTCAAAAGCTTAGAAAATGCTGATGCTTTATTTCTATACCAAGTGATGAAAGACAGCGTTTTGATTTACGGAACAAATTTTGATTACTGGCAGTTGAAAACTTATGCTATCAGAAATTATTGGGACCATCAGCCGATTTTTAAGTTGGAAGAGATATTAATTAAAAAATATTTTAAAAACAAACAAAGACAATATGCTTGATGAAAGT
>MHMZ01000037.1:0-12281 GCA_001819555.1 Candidatus Portnoybacteria bacterium RIFCSPHIGHO2_02_FULL_39_12
CTTCTTTCTCTGGGATAATTTCAAATGCGGACTTTTTTACTTAATCTCTACGACTATCTCTTTAATTTTTTTACTTCTTCTGATTTAGACAGAACTTTTTTAATCCTAAAGAGTCTTTCTGTTGTTGTTTCTTTTTTGCTTTTAGCGGCTATATCTTTTTTGATTTTTCAATTAAGAAGGAATATCGGAAATTCGTTGGGCATAGCGGTTAAAAGCGCGGGCTTAGCCGGCCTGCCTAAAAGAAAAATGTCTAAAGAATGGAAAGCGGTTTTAAAGAAGCTGGAAGCCGGCGATGAGAGTAATTTAAAATTAGCGGTGATTGAGGCTGATAAAATTCTTGACAATATTCTTAAAAAAATTAACTACCCGGGCGACAATATGGGTGAGCGGCTCAAGCATGTCACTCCGGCCCAAATCGCCAACATTGAAGCAGTCTGGCAAGCTCATAAGATTCGCAATAATATTGTCCATGACCCGGATTTTCGTCTGACCCGCGCCGACGCCGAAAACGCTGTTAAAATTTTTCAAAGGGCCTTGGAAGATTTAATGGCGCTTTGAAACTTAAAACTCATAACTTGAAACCTAAAAAGCCCCGTCGGGGCTTTTTATAGAATCCAAAGTTGGAATTGCGGATAAGTTTCGGAATCATAAAAATCTAAATCTTTATCATCTTTCCATACTAATTCTGTGAAATTTTTGTAATCCTCGCTATATCCTTTACATATTACAAACACACGGCGAAAAGGATTGAATCGTAAAATCAATTTTGCAAAAAATGGGCTAATGGGAATTTCCATAATTTAATTTAAAGATTTATTGATATTTTATTAAGTCAGTAAACAGAGCCTTAAATCCAGCCGTATTTAGCCAATAATTATTTGGATTTTTCTTTAAATATTTTTTAATTTCTTTCCTTTGGGTTTTTAATTTTTCGCCAGCTTTAGTGTTTAACAAAACTATATTTGAATAACTGCCGTCCAGAAAAGAAATATAAGAAATATTCGGAGTTTTCTCTTTAAGATTTAATATCTCAATTAGCTCTGAAATTTGCTTATCCTGCCCGCCGCCGGAGGTATTAAGATGTTTTGCTTCAATCAGAAATATTCTATTTTTGTATTTAGCAACCAAATCTAATTTTTTGCCTTGTTTTTTGGCCTTAATTTTAACATTTAGACTTTCTTGAACTTTCTTAACGCTGAAAACTTTAGAAAATTGAGCAACGCATTTATTTGACTTGTTAAAATCCTCCCAATTTTTAACTTCCTTAACTCCTAAATTTTTTAATATTGAGATGAGTTTTAATTCACCACATTTTCCTTTCTTCCGAGATGAGTTTGAATCTAATATTGCCTGAATCCATTCTTCAGGGACAAGCTCGCTCAATAATCTTTTAGAAAAATATTTCTGAGTAATTTTCTTTATCAAATCTAAATCTTTTTTAACTGCGTCTAAAGTATTATCGCAGGCATTAACAAAACAGATAAATTCAGAACAATTAGAGAATTTAGATAAGGATTTTTGTAATTCTTCAAAATATCTATTGATTGTTTTTGGATTTTCTTTTTTCTTTTGTAGCGTTTTAATCGTGGTCAGAATTTCTTTAATCTCTTTTGTGTTTTTGATATATTTTTCTAGGTTTGGACTCTTTTTGTCAAAGATATAAAAATTATCCAAAGAGGGTTCTATATTTTCTTGAGATATTTTAAAGTAATGTTGATTGTTTTGAATGCTTTTGTTCATAAAGATAATTTAAGAATTTATAAGTAAAGTCAAAGGAAATTCTTTTACGGCCATTGTCGCGAAAATTAGTAAGAAAGAATGAAAAATATTTTTTCCTGTTTCGGTTCAATTCTTGATTAAATTCCCGCATCAATTTTTCTTGTTCGTCTATGGAGACTTCCTGGCCAAAAATTATATGAGCCATATTGCGGGAAGTGTTTTTGCCGACAAGTCCTAAAATATCATATTCCCTTATATCTTCAAGTTGTATCTTTTTTCCGTTCTTACTGTCAATGGCTCTTAATAATAAAATATTTCTTTCTAAAACATTTTTTACATTTTCGTCAATATTAAAATTCTTTATTTCTTTTATATTCTGAAGCGCCATTTTGGCTTCGTAGTTTCCAGATTTTAGGAAATCTTCAGTTAGGCGAAAAATTTCTAAATAATTTTTAGCATTTTTAACTTGATTTATAAAATTACCGCCTAATTGCCAGTCAAATTTTCTTTCTATAATGAAACTAATTTTTTCTTTTTCCGGGAATATAATAGCCGATATTTTATTTTTATCATTAAAATCTTTCTTTTTTCTGTAATAAAAAGAAACCACATTATAAGTTGTATCTTTAAAAACCTGTTGCGAAAAGACATTTAATTTAATAATTTTTAATTTTTCAAAGAATAAATTTCTGATTTTTTTTGAATTTTCCGCGCAAAGAAAATTGAGAGGAACAATTAAAATTCCTTCTTCAGAATCTAAAATTGAAAATATAGAAACCTGATACAAATCTTCAAAAGGGGAGTGAACGCCAGAAAAGAATTTATTCTTAGTTTCTTTATCTGCTTTATTTTTATGTAGATATGGGGGATTGGTCAGGACGAATTTATATCTTTCTGGATTATTGATAGAATCTCTATTAACGACTTCTATATTGTCAACATAATTTTTATCACAATCATAGCCTTTTATTTCTTTTATATTATGTTTTTTTGCCCAACGCATTAGATCCCTATTACCAGCAAAAGGGTCAATTATTTCTTTATTTTTAACAAATCCTTCCAATCCCTGAAGGATATAGTCAGAATTAGTGGTAAAAAATTGTCCGAGTTGAGCTTTGGTCATAATCTCTTTTATTTTACCATTTTAAAGACTAAAAAACCAGCATTTTAAGATGCTGATTTTTGTATTGGCAATCAAGATTAACTACAAAATGCTATCGTTAATATTATTATTAGCCAAATTATAAACAATAAAATATGCACTACCGCTAATCCCTTTTTTGCCTTGGGTGATAAATTATTATTAGCAAGAAGATCAAAGGCATTATCTATTACGTGTCCAGTTAATCCATAAACAAAGGTTATTAGGCCATAAATAAGATAATCGGTTTTCCATAGAGTAAAAATAGAAAATACCAAGGCAAAAACTGCAATATTCAAAAAATAAGATACCTTTTCATTAATGACTAAACTATCCATATTTTTTTAAGTGGATTACTTAATTCAGTCGATCCTTCAAGGGTTCTAACATAGAAATCTGGTGAGGACTACGGGATGATTTCAGAACTATGGATTGGATAAATATATATAACAAATTTGACTTAAATAGACTTAGTATTTTGATTTCAGTATAATTCATATTTCCCATAATCTTTCCATTTAAATTTTTTGGATTTTATTATCAAAACATAGACATCAATGATACCGCAGTTTAATTCTTTTGCTAAATCTTCTGTATCTATTATCTGATTTTTATCCATTTTTTTAATTTTTTCTTTAAATCTTTTAGTTGTGATTTTGAGTTTTTTTCTATTTTCTGAATCCATTTCATCTGTTCTGTATTTTACAATTAACTTTGCTGTTAGTTCGTGGCCGGCTTTTACTAAAATTTTTGCTTCTCGAATATGTTCTGCTAAAATATTGATTATGTCTTCGCCTGAAACGGTAGGGTTTCTGTTCTCTGTGGAGTATAGATTTTTATAAAAAATTGAGAATTTTCGATCTAATGATTTTGATCTCCTACTTAACGAAATTAAATGTTCATAATAGACCAATATTTTTCTTATTGTGTTGTTATCAAGTAAATAAAATATATCAGAATTAGAAATGGTTTGATAGCAATTCATAGAATAGCTTCTTATATGTTGAAGATTTGGATGATTAACAAAGCTGTTATTATTATAATAATTTGTAAAATCTTCCAGTACTTTCTCTGTTCCCGGTATTATTTTATCTGTTAAAATTTTAGCAATGACAATCTCATTATATATGTTTTTTGTTAAAGTATTAATTTTTTTCTTATTTTCAGAACGTTTTATTAATAAGCCAATGATTGTGGCTATAATTACACCGTTTATGGTAGCAAATGTCGCAATAAACCAATCCTCTCTATACCATTTTTCTATTTGATATTGAGTAATGAGTTTTTGAACTTCTGAGATAATATTATCTATTGTTGTTTGTTGTATTATTAAATTATAGGTTGAAGTTGTCATATTATACCCTTAAATTTATTTTTAAGGGACTGATAAAAAGCGGAGCCGATGGGATTTGAACCCACGATCTTCAGCGTGACAAGCTGACGCATTAAACCGGGCTATGCTACGGCTCCATTATTTCTTCAATAAAGACTTCTTTTTTAATTTTTTGGCCAATGACGGGCTGGTTTTTACCCCGCACCTTTCAAGGACTTTTTAATTTTTTGATGCCTCTGGCATCGGTCCTTAAAAGGTACGGGGTTTAATCTTTTGAAAAATTCTACTTGCCTTAACCGCTTTTTGGCCGCCTTGAGTGTTTTATAGGCGCCAAAGCGCCGGCCCGTGGTTTCGCTTATCACCACATATTTACCTTTGATTTTTCTAATCATATTTTTGAGGTAGCGGTGGAGGGATTCGAACCCCCGACACGTTGGTTATGATCCAACTGCTCTAACCACTGAGCTACACCGCCATACATTTGCGGGGACAGGACTCGAACCTGTAACCTCAAGGTTATGGGCCTTGCGAGCTTCCAATTGCTCCACCCCGCTATGGAATTATAAAAGAAATTTATAAACAAAGCAAGAGTTTGACAATTTTTTTCAATAAGATAAAGTGAAGATAAAAGGGGGGTAGGGTAGTTTTTTAATAAAAGAATAAAGGAGGTGAGAACGATGAAAAAAATAGAAGGAATGACTGAAAGAGATTTATTGGCGATTAAAGGAAAGGAGTTGGACAAAGAGGAAATATTTCTTTGGTTTAATGTCAGTCGGGCCGGCTGGGTGCACGATGGCGACATCAAAAAGCCGCACGCAGAGTTGTTCGGGTTGTGCAGTAACGGATATTTTGACTGCCAGCGGATTCTCTGTTATCCTAATTTGAGCCAGATTTTAGCTCAACAATTAGTTCAGAAGCTGGAAGACAGAAATATCAGAAAAATAGGTTGGGTAGTCAGCTCTGCCTCAATTAATTCTATCCGATTCGCTTTTGCGGTTGCCACGATACTGAAAGCCGTTCATATTCCTATTGTTGAAATTGAAACCAAAGATAGAGAAGCTTTATGGCGGACAATTCCTAGTCGGGCGAAGGTGCTTCAGATAGAGGATATGATTATTACCGGGTTGAAAGTTCAAAAAATCCGCCAACTGATAAATGTGAAAAATCAGAACGAAGTTGAATTTTTGCCGCTGGTTGGCGCATTGGTTCATCGGCCCAAAAAACTGGAAGAAGAGCCCGCAAAAAAAGTTGTAGGCTTGATTGAAAGAGAAATTTGGGAAGTTCGTTCTGAAGAATGCCTTTTGTGCGCCGCTGGTTCAAAGCGCTGCAATCCAAAAACTCAGTGGCTAGAATTAATTGGAATTGGATAGAAGTGGAGGCCGAAAATTGGAACTAAAAGTATAATGGCTCGACAGGATAAATTCCGTTGGGCCATTTTGATTTAAATGGGGCTTGTCTTAGTTTGATAGATAGAGTAAAATAAAAGCAATGATTCTTTATTTAGTTGGTATGGCCGCGGCCGCTCTTTTGGCTCTCGGCTGTTTAATTGCCCTTTTAATTTATTTTGACCCGTTTATTGCCAGTTTGTCTATTTTAATTTTGTTTTATTTAGCTCTGTTTATCAGCTTGAGCGGCGTTTTATTTTTCATCGGTTTTTCTTTAAGAAGAATCAGCCATCGGCGCGGCGTCGCCATTTGGCAATTCACCGTTTCTTTCAGGCAGGGGATTCTTTTATCTGTAATTTTAGTCGGCGTCTTGATTTTACAGAGCCAGCGAATGCTTTTTTGGTGGAGTTTGGTGGCTTTGGTGGTCGGGGTGGGGTTAGTGGAATGGTGGGCGATGAAACGGTGAATTTAGAATTTAGAATTTAGAATTTAGAATTTGGAATTTAGAATAAGAATTATGAATTAAGAATATAGAATTAGAATTTTATTATTCTAAATTCCATATTCTATATTCTCATTCAAGATTCAAAATTCGAGATTCTAAATTCTAAAATATGCTTTCTCAACTCAAACAAACCATCCTCAAAAAAATAGAAAAGGCAAAAGACCTTAAAAGTTTAGAAGATATTTATCGTCGATTTCTTGGCCGAAAAGGGGAGCTGACGGGTGTTTTGCGTTCCCTAAAAGATTTACCGGAAAAAGAACGCCGCGAGAAAGGCCGATTAGCCAATCAAATCAAGCAGGAGATAGAAGAGAAGTTGAAAATAGGAAGAGGAAAGTTCCAAGTTCCAAGTTCCAAGTTCCAAGAGGAGTGGATTGACATAACCGCCCCCGGCCTTCAGCCGACCGTCAGCCATCTTCATCCGATTACTCAAATTCGTCAAAAAGTAGAAGAAATTTTTCAATCAATGGGGTTTTCTGTGGTTGAGGGTCCGGAAATAGAAACAGAGTATTATAATTTTGACGCTTTAAATATTCCCAAAGAACATCCGGCCAGAGATTTATGGGATACATTCTGGCTTAAACGTGATGTCATTGCGACCCCGTATTTAATACGGGGGAAGCAATCCAGCAGAAAACAACTTACCACGGGATTGCCACGGGGGTTCGCCTCTCGCAATGACGGGAAGAAGTTGCTTTTGCGCGCTCATACTTCACCGGTTCAAATCCGCTATATGGAAACCCATCAGCCCCCCTTGCGAATTATTGCGCCGGGCCGTTGTTTTAGACATGAAGCCACCGACGCTTCCCACGATGTTCAGTTTTATCAGGTAGAGGGATTGATGGTTGGTAAAGATATTTCCGTGGCTAATTTCAGGGGAATTTTACAGGAATTTTTTAAAAGATTTTTTGGCCCGGAGATTAAAATGCGTTTGCGTCCAAGTTATTTTCCTTTTGTTGAGCCGGGGTTTGAAGTGGATATCTTAAAAAATCAAAAATCAAAAATCAAAAATCAAAAAGAAGGAGAGTGGCTTGAATTGATGGGAGCGGGCATGGTTCATCCGAATGTTTTTAAGGCCGTGGGCTATAACCCGCGAGATTGGCAGGGCTTTGCCTTTGGTATGGGTTTAGACAGGTTGGCTATGCTTAAGTACAAGATTGAAGATATCAGATTATTTTATTCAGGGGATTTAAGGTTTCTTAAACAATTTTAAGCTATGACAGAACAAAAAGCGGAAAAAATTAACTCTCCCCTTGAAATTTTTCAGAAAGAAGTAAGTCAGTGGAAAAAAGAGCAAGCCGAAAAAAAGAACAGATACAAAGAGAAATAGAAACAATGAAAGTTTCCTATAACTGGCTGCAATCTTTTTTAAAAAATAAACTTCCCGCCCCAGAGAAACTGGCGGAAATTTTGACTATGAGCGTTTTTGAGGTGGGGGAGATAAAAAAGGTCGGCCGTGATCGGGTTTTAGATATAGATGTTTTGCCTAATCGAGCGCATGACTGTTTGAGCCATTGGGGAGTGGCGAGGGAAGTAGCGGCGATAACTGGTAATTGGAGCAGCTCCATTGGAGCAGTTCTTAAAAAGAACTGCTCCAATGGAGCTGCTCCAATTAAAGTAGAAGTCAAAAACAAGGATTTATGTCCGCGTTATTGCGCGCGAGTAATAACTGATATTAAAGTCGGTCCTTCGCCTAAATGGCTCAAGGAGCGGCTTGAAGTTATTGGCCAAAAGTCCATTAATAACATAGTTGACGCGGCTAATTATGTGATGTTTGAAACGGGTCAGCCGCTCCACGCTTTTGATATGGATAAAGTCGGGGGCAGCCCCCGTCGGGGGCTGCCCCCGCGGATTATTATTCGCCGGGCCAAAAAAGGCGAAAAAATTATCACTTTAGAAAATGAAAAATACGAACTCAATTCAGATATTTTAGTCATTGCTGACACAAAAGAACCCTTAGCTATCGCCGGCATTAAAGGTGGCAAGAAAGCGGAGATTGACCAAGGAACAAAAGATATTATTTTAGAGGCGGCGAATTTTAATCCGCAGAATATCCGCCAAGTTTCAAAAAAATTGGGACTGCGTACTGAATCTTCGCTTCGCTTTGAGGCCGGCCTTGATGCTAATTTGGCTTCCGAAGCCATTGACCGAGCAGCTGATTTAATCCAAAAGATAGCCGGCGGCGAGATTGTCCCGGGGCTGATTGATGTTTATCCAAAAAAAATCAGACCTAAAAAGATAAAATTAGAAGTAGAAAAAGTTAAAAGATTGTTAGGCGTAGAAATTCCCAAAAAAGATATTATAAAAATTTTAGAATCTTTATCGTTCAAAATACAAGATACTAAATACAAGATACTAAATACTATTATTCCGACCTGGCGATTAGATATAACTTTGCCCGAAGATTTAATTGAAGAAATCGGCCGGCTTTTTGGCTATGAAAAAATTCCAGCCCAATTGCCGAGTGCCGCTTTAATTCCGCCAGAGCGAAACGACTCCTTGGTTTACGAGAATAAAATCAGAGAAATTTTGGTTAGCGCCGGTCTAAGCGAAGTTTATAACTATTCATTTATCAGCGAGAAAGATATTATTACGAGACCCGTTCTCGTAGAATTGGAAAATCCGGTTAGTCGGGAACAAAAGTATTTGCGGCCGAGCTTGATGCCGAACTTATTAAAAAACATTAAAGATAATTTGAGATTTTTTAATGAAGTAGGTTTATTTGAGATAGGGAAGGTGTTTAAGACAGAAGACAAAAGACAAAAGACAGAAGTTAGCGAAGAAAAGAAATTGGCCGGAGTCTTTGCCTTAAAAATTAAATCTGAAGGGACTCGGGAATTTTATCAATTAAAGGGAGTGGTTGATTCGCTTTTGAATAAACTGCGGATTAGCGATGTTTGGTATGATGACGCAAACAACAAACAACAAACAACAAACAACAAACAATTTTATCATTCGGCCAGAAGGGCAGAGATTAAGGTTGGGGACGATTTGGTAGGTTGGTTGGGAGAAATCAGCCCGGAAATTTTAGAGAGATTAGATATTAAGCCGCGGGTGGTCGGATTTGAAATAGATTTTGAGAAATTAGTTGCTTTAGCCACAGAAGAAAGGGAGTATCTGCCGCCTTCAAAATATCCGGCTGTTGTAAGAGATATCGCGGTTCTTGTTGAGCCGAGCGCCAGAGTAGAAGAAGTTTTAAATTTAATTGAAACAGCCGGCGGGCCTTTGGTTCAAGATGTGGATTTATTTGATATGTATGAGGGGGAAAATATTCCTGACGGCAAAAAGAATTTAGCTTTTCATATTGTTTATCAGGCCGAGGACCGGACTTTGACTGACAAAGAAGTCAATGATTTGCATGCGAAAATTGTCTGGACCTTGGAGAATGAGGGGGGATGGGAGGTCAGAAAATGACCATTTTCTTCAAATCTTTGATTTGATAAGAAAATGGTCATCCTGAGGGAGCGAAGCGACCGAAGGATCCCGTGGAATATCGCTTATGCCACGAGATTCTTCGCTTCGCTCAGAATGACATTATCGCTCAGAATGACATGGTAAAAGTAAAAAATTTCAGCAACAACAATTCATCATACGAGGCAAAAGATATTTATGTTTTAGAAGGTCTTGAGCCGGTGCGGCGCCGGCCGGGTATGTATATTGGTTCTACTGGTTCAGATGGTTTACACCATTTAATTCATGAAACTGTTGATAATTCACTTGACGAGGCCTTGGCTGGTTATGCCAAGAATATTGAAATAACTCTGATGAAGGATAATCGAGTAAAAGTGGTTGACGACGGTCGGGGCATCCCCGTTGAAAAACATCCCCAGACAAAAAAGTCCGCCTTAGAAACCGTCATGACCACGCTTCACGCCGGCGGCAAATTTGGCGGAGAATCCTATAAGATTGCCGGCGGCTTGCATGGCGTCGGCGTCTCTGTGGTGAACGCGCTTTCTAAATGGATGAGAGCTGAAGTTTGTCGGAATGGGATGAAATATACTCAAGAATATTCCAAGGGTGAGCCAAAAACAAAAGTCAAAAAAATCGGCCAATGCAAAGAAACCGGCACCACCGTAATTTTTGAACCAGACCCGGAGATTTTCAAAGAGATTGAATTCAAGTGGAATAAAATTTTAGACCATTTGCGCCAGCAGTCCTATTTGACCAAAGGAGTAAGAATCAATATCAGAGATGAACGGAATAAACTGCCCCAAACTTACAGCTTCTATTTTGAAGGCGGTATTGTTTCTTATGTTGATTATTTAAACCGCAACGAGGAACCGAAGCATGAACATATTTTTTATGTTTCCCGTGAGCACGAAGGAATTTTAGTTGAAACAGCCCTTCAATACACCGATGATATTTCCGGCTATGAGGAGGGTTTTGCCAATAATATTTTTACCGGCGAGGGCGGCATGCATTTAACCGGTTTTCGGACCGCTCTGACCAGAACTTTTAACGATTACGCGCGTAAAAACACTTATTTAAAAAATTCAGATGAAAATCTGACCGGCGACGATGTTCGTGAAGGCCTCACCGCGGTTATCAGCGTTAAATTAAGAGAGCCGCAATTTGAAGGCCAGACCAAAGCCAAATTAGGGAATCCCGAAGCGAGGACCGCGGTAGAAACAGTGGTTTCTGACGCTTTGGAAGAGTTTTTGGAAAAGAATCCCGGGGACGCCCGGGCCATTATGGAAAAATGTCTTTTAGCGGCCAAAGCCCGGCAGGCGGCCAAAGCGGCCCGAGATACTGTCATTCGTAAAGGCGTTTTAGAAGGTATGACTCTGCCCGGCAAGTTGGCTGACTGTTCTTCAAGGAAGCCAGAAGAAAGCGAACTTTATATTGTGGAAGGCGACAGCGCCGGGGGTAGCGCGAAACAGGGACGCGACCGCAATTTTCAGGCGATTTTGCCTTTGAAAGGAAAAATTCTTAATGTGGAAAAAGCTCGTTTGGACAAGGCCTTGGCTTTTAAAGAAATTAGAGCTTTGGTTATTGCCTTGGGCGCGGCTATTGGCGATGAATTTGATATAAATAAATTAAGATATCATCGGGTTATTATTATGACCGATGCTGATGTTGACGGCTCTCACATCAGAACTTTGCTTTTAACTTTATTTTTCCGTTATTTTCCTCAAATTATTGAGAACGGCTATCTTTACATTGCCCAGCCGCCTCTTTACCGTCTTTCAAAAGCCAAGCAAATACAATATGCTTACACTGACGCGGATAAAGAAGAGATTTTAAGTTCAATGGGAAAAGAAGGAGTTGGCATTCAGCGCTACAAAGGATTGGGAGAGATGAATCCGATTCAGCTTTGGGAAACAACTATGGATCCGGCAAATAGAGTGATGAAGCAGGTGACTGTTGAAGACGCCAAGGAAGCTGACAAGATTTTTGATATTTTAATGGGCGATGAAGTGGCGCCGAGAAAAAGATTCATCCAAACCCACGCCAAGAAAGTGAAAAATTTGGATATTTGATTACATGCAAAAACCAGAAAATAATTACGCGTTTATAGATAGTCAGAATGTAAATCTTGGCATTCAAGAACTCGGTTGGAAATTGGATTTTAGAAAGTTTAGAATATACCTTAAAGAAAAATACGCTATCAAGAAAGCATATCTTTTTATCGGCTATTTGCCTGAAAATCAAAACCTCTATCGTTCGCTTCAGGAGTTTGGCTATGTGCTGATTTTTAAGCCAATAATGAGAAATAGCGATGGTGAAGTAAAAGGCAATGTTGACGCAGAATTAGTTTTACAAACAATGATTGATTACGGCAAATACGAAAAAGCTGTTATTATTTCTAATGATGGAGATTTTTATTGTTTAGTGAATTATCTCTACGAGAAGGATAAATTAGAAAGGGTAATCAGCCCGAATTTTAGAAAATGCTCCGCTCTTTTGAAAAAGGCGGCAAGAGAAAAAATAGATTTTCTTGATTACCAACAGAAAAAACTTGCCCGGAAATGAAAAAGCACCGCTCAAGGACAAAACCTTTAGCCGTGCTCTTTCCTCGTGATTATATTATAATTATAATCTTAAGAGGCAATTTGTCAATAGCAAATTGTGGATAAGCTAAATTGGTCGTTGAAGACGCCAAAGAAGCTGACAAGATTTTTGATATTTTAATGGGCGATGAAGTGGCGCCGAGAAAAAGATTCATCCAAACCCACGCCAAGAAAGTGAAGAATTTGGATA
>MHMZ01000037.1:12287-22992 GCA_001819555.1 Candidatus Portnoybacteria bacterium RIFCSPHIGHO2_02_FULL_39_12
TTTGGAGATTATTATAAGAAAAAACATTATGGCCCGGTCGTCTAATGAAGGACACTTTACTTTCAGTAGAGAGATGATGGCTCAATACCATCCCGGGCTACTAATTTATTATAGTTGTCAATGAAATACTATCCTGTTAAGAAATTAGATGAATTAACTTCAAATATCGTGGAGCTAATGCCGCCACTCGAGTCTTTTTTCTTAACCAATGACAATATTAAGGAGGTTTCAAAAAAACTATACGCATACGACCCTGTAGAGATATATAAAAGAAGACAGAAATATTTTATTTCTTTATTACAGCAAAAAATAAAAAGACTATTTTCAGAAGGAGAGCGCAAAACGATAGCGCTTTTTAGAGAAGAAAAAAGCGGTCTTGCAGGCGGGGTCGTTGACCATCACGGAATTTTAAATCACCCTGTTTTAATCGGCGTCAATATTGTACCGCATTTCTTTCGGATGTTTAACAGAAGTATTCATGGCGACATCTTAACATTTGCTACGGGAAACGTACCCTTAAACGATCCTTTTCATCGGCGAGGGTTTATGGTTAGAGATCGTAAAGTCAACTTGTTTCCTAAAAATGATAAAAACAAAATTGTTTTCGGTCTTAGTAAATATGACTTTAAATTCATAGAGTCTCTACAGCGCACCCATCAATGGAAATTTCATTCTTCCGAAGTGCAAAAATTTCTCGAGAAGGTTCAAAAGCTAATTTCTGAAATTGATTTTTCAACTTGCGAAACTCTGGGAGATCAGATTACTAAAATTAACTTTCATCTCTGGCCATTGTTATTTAATACAGAAGCGAGAGATGGAGTCTCAAAACTCATCTCTATTGAGTATGATGATATTGTAATTGAATATTTGCTCTATGTATTAAATAACGACCCGAAGAGCTTTATTTATCAAATGCTTTTTGATAATGATTTTCAAGAAAAGACATTAGACTATTTTAATAGAAAAACCGGAGCATGGAATAGCGAAAAGGATCTTGGCACTCATTTCTTTTGGGGGATTAGCGCCAATCACGAGCATCTGCGTATGAAGTTAGAAAATGGGAAACTACGAAGTAATGATAATAGCTTTGCAATTGAATGGAGTATAGACGGTTTATCTAAAGCGCTACGTAATAGACGGATTTTACCCGGCATGTTTCTAAAATTCTCGCTCCTGTTATTTTATATGGGACTTAAGCCTTTTGCGGGTTACGGCTCCGGTAATTATCTTGCCGTTTTACAAAAAGACATGATAGAATTTTTACAAGATATTTATCCGCAGGAAGTTGACAGCATTAAAAGCATTACAGTGAATAATATAACCTCGGTTCCGGTATTATTACAGAGGGGGAGTGATGGAAAAATTAAAAATTATTTCGCGTTTGATATTATGTTTGATGGAGGGCTTCCCAAAGGATATTTTGGGAAAATAAACTCTGTCCCATTGAAGTATTTTATGGCCCCTAATCTTAATGCCATATATGATTATGCTTTTAATTTGTATGGGCAAGGCAAGAAAGCAGATATAGTTGCCATATCAGAAGATTATGAACCTCTTTTACGAGAAGTTATTTGAGAAACCTGAAAGATAAAAATAATTCAAAAATATGTCAGAAAGAGAAAAAATTTCTTCTTTACACGATGATTTTGAGATGCCCTTAGCCGATAAAGGGATTCCAGAGTATGATATTGAAAAAGGGTATCCCCAAAGACATAAAGACATAGGAGAAAAAGGAGAAAAATCCGTTATTAACCGAATTTATCAATTTGGCATTAAAGAAGAAGATTTAAGGAATTTAGGCATTATCAATCCAACAGAGATAACGGAAAAGCAATATAGCAGATTGATTAAGGAAGCTGTTGAAAAACAATACGACACTCTTTTTGCTTCTGTTTTTGGGCATTGGTCGGAGATAGAAAAACCGCAAAAACAATTAACCCTGATTAAAAGAGTTTCTCGGATGTATAGAAACTGGGGCATGAATTTAATTAAAAAAGGCGAACAAATTTCTGAAAGAGAGCCTAATTTAGTTATTGCTTTGGAGGGAGCTGATTTTGTCAGAAACCTGGGCGATATTGATAAAATTTATGACCAAGGAATTAGAAGCGTGACTATCCAGTACGGCAAAGAAAATGCTTTGGCCAATGATGTGGGGCTTACCCCTTTAGGTAGGCAGGCAATAACGAAAATGTTTGATCTCGGAATTATTATTGATATAGCTCATGCTAATTCCAATGTAAGAAAAAGTATTTTAGATTTAACCGAAGACTTAAATAAGGGTCAATTAGTGGCTTATACGCATGGCGCCACATCAGAAGATATAGCTCAAGATATTCAGTTTAGCGCAGCGGCAGAAAAAAGAGGCTTATCAAAAGAAGAAGTAGAGAGAATAGTTAAATTAGGAGGCATAATTGGGCTTGGAGTCTCAAAGCCGTTTTTCCAAAGTATAGATAAAATTGCTGAAAGAATTGACCAGATATGTCAGATAGAAAACGGGCCAAAGTCGTTGGGCTTGGGAACGGATTTTGGCGGGGTGGCGCCGGTTTGGGAAATTGGCATCAGTAAACCGGAAGATATAGCTAAACTTGGCGATACATTGTCTCGAAAGTTTGGCTATAGTGATGGGCAAATAAAAAATATTTTGCAGAAAAATGTACATAATTGGGTTGCTAATGCATTGATTTAAGGTCTTGACAAGATTTCCAGACCCACGCGAAAAAAGTGAAAAATTTGGATATTTAGTCCTCTGACAACTAACACCCGACGTTTAACCGATTCAGGGAGTTGACAGAGTTTTTATTCAAGCTTAAGATAGAATTAAATAACCCCTGACGGGGTTTTTAAATCCAATGAATATTACAAGCTTGCCGTCTAAAGCAATTAGTTTTCTAAAAGAAGTCCGAATTGAATTAAAGCGGGTGACTTGGCCAACGCAACAGGATACGATTAAATACACTTTGATTGTTATCGGTTTTAGTTTGGCCGTGGCCGCTTTTTTGGGCGGCTTGGATTTTTTGTTTAGCTGGTTATTGAATAGATTTGTGATTTAAAGGGCTTTCTCAAAATTTTCAAGCCAATAGGCGCAGAAAATTTTGTTAGAAAACCTTAACCCAGCCCCCTAAGCTGTTGCTTAGAAAATTCAAAGGTAATGGATAAATATAAATGATTTTATAAATTTATCTTATCAAGCAACAGCTTAGGGGGCTGGGTGCTCAATTTTGCAGCCCCGTTAGATAATTGTTTTTTTAACTTAAATAACTTAACTATTATTTATAATAAGTCCCTGTTTGGATAACCTAAGATAATTTATCTAACGGGGATAAAATTGGCATGCCGAAACAAGTACAACAAGGAAAAAATTGGTACGCGCTTCATACCTATTCCGGTTATGAAGAGGCGGTGGCCAGGAATTTAAAACAGCGGGTGGAAAGCATGGGCATGGAAGACAAGATTTTTAATGTCTTGGTGCCGACCGAGAAAAAGATTAAGATTAAAGCAGGCAAACGGCAGGTGGTAGAAGAAAAGATTTATCCCGGTTATGTTTTGGTTGAAATGGTGGTGACTGACGATTCCTGGTATGTAGTTAGAAATACGCCTCGGGTAACCGGCTTTATCGGCGCCGGCACTGTGCCGACCCCGATTTCTTTAGAGGAAATAAAAATTCTTCAGAAAAGGATGGGCGTTTCAGAGCCAAAGTATAAAATTGATGTGGCCGTGGGCGACGCGGTTAAAATTACTGACGGGCCGTTTAAAGATTTTGACGGCAAGATTTCAGAGATTGACGAAGCGCGGGGAAAAATTAAGGTTTTGGTTTCCATGTTTGGCCGCGAAACGCCGGTGGAATTGGATTTTTTACAGGTAAAAAAACTGTAAGGTTAAGGGTCAGACCTTGAGGAGACGACCTTAAGGTCGTCTCCTCAAGGTCTGACCCTTATAATTATGGCAAAACCAATCAAAACTATCATTAAGCTTCAAATTCCGGCCGGACAGGCAAATCCGGCGCCGCCAATTGGTCCGGCTTTGGGCCAGCATGGTTTAAATATTCAGGAATTTTGCAGCCGTTTTAATGAGGCGACCAAAGACAAGGCCGGCGATATTATTCCAATAGAAATCACGGTTTACGAAGACCGGACTTATAACTTTAAATTAAAGACCCCACCCGCTTCTTTTTTATTGAAAAAAGCAGCCGGGCTTGACAAGGGCTCTAAAGAACCGCATAAAGATAAAGTGGGTAAAGTGACCAAAGAGCAAGTTAAGCAAATTGCCGAAAAAAAGATGGAAGACCTAAACGCTCACTCCATTGAAGAAGCAATAAGAATAATAGAAGGAACAGCGAGGAGTATGGGGATTGTGGTGGAGTAAAATGTAAAATTATGATTCTCTCGGACAAAGACATTAAAAAATATATTAAAGAAGGGAAAATCAGAATAAAACCCGTCCCTAACTTTAAAGAGCAGTTAGGACCCTGTTCTTTGGATTTGCATTTAGGCAATATTTTTAAAACTTTTAAACCTTCTCAATATCCCTATTTAGATCTTAAAAGAAGTATTAAATTTGAAGATTTAATGGAGGAAGTAAAGATAAAAGATGATGCTCCTTTTATTTTACAGCCAAAGGAATTTATTTTAGCTATTACCAAAGAAGAATTTACCCTGGCTGATGATTTAATGGCCCGGCTTGACGGGAGAAGTTCTTTGGGCAGATTGGGATTAGTGGTTCATTCTACGGCGGCCAGGTTTGACCCTGGCTGGCAGGGAAAGGCGACCATGGAGCTTAGTAATTTAGGGATTATGCCGGTTATTCTTTATGTGGGAATGAGAGTTTGCGCTTTGACTTTTGAGACACTTTCCAGCCCCTGTGAGACCTCATATTTAAAAAAGAAAGGGCAAAAGTATGGCAAACAAACTTTTCCTAAGGCGAGTCAAATAACCCAAGAATTTAAAAAATAATTCAAAATCCTCCTAAGCGCTGTTCATAGCAGCAAAGTTGCCCAAGAATGCAAAAAAAAGAAGAAATAATAGAGCTGATTAAAAATCAAATTGGCTCTAATAATCAAAAAGGCTGGCCGGTGGCGGCCAGAGACCGCATCGCTTTCCCTCATTTTTCCCAGCTAAGGGTAACTGACGCAAATGTCGGCGTCGTTATCTTGTGGACGATGAGAGACGCGGTTGTTCCAAAAATAAATAAAGAAAATACGGCTCTGGTCGCTAATTTTTATACGCCAGCCGGCCTAGATCCTTTGGCCAGAAATATTTTGGCCAATTCGTTTATCAGATACGTTATTTTATTCGGCGAAGAACATTCCTCAAAATCTTCAGGAGATAAATTATCGGAATTAACCAGCGCCAACGCCATTAGAGCGTTTTTTAAAAAAGGCGTGAATGAAAACAGAAAAATAGACGGCTTTGAAAATGCTGTTTATTTTGATAAAAATATCCCGCTTGAACTGATTGAAAAAATAAGAGCCAATGTTGAACTTATTGATTTGAATAAAGAGATGCCCAGCGCCTCTTTGGGAGAACAAATTAAAGAAGCAAATAAACTAATCGGGGGTCTTGAAAAAAAAGATTCTTTTACATTGCCTCAAGTTTTTGATTATGAAAAAAGCGAAGAAACTTTTCCTTACGAAGGGGGACCGATTATTGTTCACGGCACAAATATTCCCGACACCTGGATAAAAATGATTTATAATATTTATCGTTATGGAAAAAATAATTTAATGAACGCCAATACCGACCGGTGGGTTAAAGAAATTAACGACATGACCGTTGTTATTCATAATCCCCAAAATATGGATTTATCAATTAACCCCTTTTTGGTTCCTTTAACCAAAGAAAAAATAAAGGCCTATCAGGACGAAATTCTGTCTTCATTGTTACCCGAGGGAAAGGCCTATACTTACGGAAATAAATTAAGGGCCTATTATTATCCCACTTCTCAAGAAATCAAAAAACTGGTTAATTCTGAAGGATATAGGGATTTTGAGTTTGGACAAGGACCATGGCTTGATAAAAATATTTCTTATAAAGAAAATTACTGCGAGATTAACCAGATTGAAGATATTATTGACGTTTTAAAGAAAGACCTTTATTCTAAGGCCTGTGTGGCCATCACCTGGCATCCGGCTGATGAATTAATGAGAAAACACAAATCTTCTCCCTGCTTGGTTTTTTTACAAGCGCTTATTCAAGAAGAAAAACTGAATTTAACGGTCTTTTTCAGGAGTCATGATATGGTTCAGGGCTGGCCGGAGAACGCTTACGGATGCGCCGCTATTCAGAATGAAATCGCCGGAGCAATCGGCATAGAGCCCGGTTTGTTGATTATAATTTCCGGCAGCGCCCAGATTTACAATAATTATTATCAGCAGATTAAGGAAATGCTGAAAAAATACGCCGGTTTAAGGAAAGATTGTCATGATAAAAGGGGAAATTATCAGATTAGAATTGAAAATGATGAAATTGTTGTTGTTGTTCTTCATCCCGAAAACGGAAAAGAACTGGAAAAATATACTGGCAAAACAGCTTATCAATTAAAAGATAAGATTGCTTCGTCTGCTTCTTTAGACACCGGCCACGCAATTTACTTGGGAACGGAATTAGCCGCGGCGGAATTGGCTTTAAAAGATCATCAGCCCTTTGAGCAGGATATGACTTTTAATTGAATGTAAGAATCGCTCGCGTTATTTACACTTTTATCTCTCTTAAACAGGGCTGGCAAATCTTACAAATTGAATTTTAATGAAAAATCTTAAAAAAACCGACCCTGAAATTTATAACTTAATCAAAAAAGAAATCAGGCGTCAGAAAGACGGCTTGGTTTTGATTGCTTCGGAAAATTACGCCAGCCAAGCGGTTCTTTCTGCTATGGCCACTCCTTTGAGCAATAAGTATTCTGAAGGGTATCCGTCAAAAAGATATTACAGCGGCAATGAATTTATTGATAAAATTGAGACGATCGCCATTGAGCGGGCGAAAAAACTTTTTAAAGCCGAGCACGCCAATTTACAGCCTCATTCCGGCGCTCAAGCGAACGCGGCTGTTTATCTGGCTTTGGTTAAGCCCGGAGATAAAATTTTGGGCTTTGATTTATCTTGCGGCGGGCATTTGACCCATGGCTCAAAAGTCAATTTTTCCGGAAAGCTCTATGATTTTTCATATTACGGCGTAGACCCGAAAACAGAACTGATTGATTTTAAAGAAGCGAGAGAGGCGGCCTTAAAATTTCAACCAAAACTGATCTTGGCCAGCACCACTTCTTATTCCAGAACCCTTGATTTTAAAAAATTCCGTGAGATTGCCGACGAAGTCAAAGCGTATTTAATGGCTGATATCGCTCATATCGCCGGTTTGGTTGTGGCCGGCTTTCATCCGCATCCTTTTCCTTTTTGCGATGTAGTGACGACAACCACTCATAAAACTTTGCGCGGTCCGCGCGGCGGCTTGATTTTATCAAAAACAAAAGACAGATTAGACCCCAAAGGAAAATTTACTTTGGCGCAAAAAATTGACTCGGGCGTATTTCCCGGCATTCAAGGCGGGCCCTTGGAGCATGTGATTGCCGCCAAAGCGGTTTGCTTAAAAGAAGCGATGAAGCCCTCCTTTAAAAAATATCAAAAACAAGTTATTTTAAACGCCAAGATTATGGCTGATGAATTTCTAAAACATGGCTTAAAAGTAATCAGCAATGGCACGGATAATCATTTGCTCGTTATTGATGTTTCTCCTTTTGGCGAGTCAAAAACAATTCAGGATGAATTAGCCATGGCTGGTCTTTATGTTAATCGCAACGCCATTCCCTTTGATACTAAACAGCCCTATAATCCTTCAGGCATTAGGATTGGGACGCCGGCTATAACCACGCGGGGGCTTAAAGAAAAAGAGGCCAGACAGGTTGCTTGTCTTATGGCCGAACTGATAAAAAATATAAGCAGCCGAAGAATCAAAAAACAGATTAAGCCGGAGGTTAAAAAAATAGTTAAAAGATTCCCAATATATGAAGATTTTCAATGGTAAAAAAGAAGCGGAGAAAATTTTACTGGACTTAAAAAAGAAAATTAAAAAAGAGAAAAAGAGGCCTAAATTGGCGATTATTATGGTGGGTAAAAATCCGGCCTCCGATTTGTATGTTAAGCTAAAAAAAGAAGCAGCTGAAAAAATCGGCCTTGAGGTTATTGAAGAAAAGTTTCAAAAAAACATTTCAGAAAAAGAAATTATCCGGAAAATAGAGGATTTTAATCAGGATAAATCAGTTAATGGCATTATTGTTCAATTGCCTCTGCCGACCGGTTTTAAAACAGAAAAAATTACTCAGTCAATTAGCCCCAAAAAAGACGTGGATGGATTTCATAAATTAAACAGAAAATTATTAAAAAGGGGAACCCCTTATTTTTTTCCGGTCCTGCCCATGGCTATTTTATCGGCTCTTAAAAAAGCCGGCCCGGGCTTAAAAAACAAAAAAATTTTGGCCTTGGTAAATTCGGATATTTTTGGCCGGGTTTTGAGAGATTTTTTTAAGATAAAGGGGTTGAAGATTCAATATAATTTAGCTGACCAAAAGAACATAAAAGATATTATCAAAAAAGCCGATGTTTTGATTACGGTTTTTAACAGGCCTAATTTTATTAAGGGTTCAATGATTAAAAAAGGAGTCGTCTTAATTGACGCCGGGATTATCAAAAAGGGCGGGAAAACTATGGGCAATACTGACAAAGAAAGCGTTAAGGAGAAAGTTAGTTGGTTTTCTCCAGTGCCCGGCGGAGTGGGGCCTTTAACCGTAGCTATGCTTTTAAGGAATGTTTTTTTAGCCAGTCAACAGTAATTTTTATGTTCTTTTAAAAGGGAGGGAGTGAGATTGATGAAAAAGATATTAAGAAGATGGATACTTAGGATAATATTAAATGGGCAAATTTCAGAATCCAATGATGAATTCAATTGTTTTATTTGTCAGTATAAAATAAGCGAATTAGAAAGGAGGATAGACGTTTTAGTGACAAAGCAAGCAAGGTTAAAACAAAAAGTAAATTATTTTCTCAAAAAATTCCAAAATTTAGATTGACCCAAAGGGCTTTCTGGTTTAAAATAAACTTGAACTTAGAAAGCCTTTTTTGTATAAAAATCTAAATATGAAATATCACCCCACTATCGGCCTGGAAGTACATATAGAATTAAAAACCCGGAGCAAGATGTTTTGCGATTGCCCGAATGACCCAACGGCTCAAGAGCCAAATATCTATATTTGTCCGGTTTGTACTGGCCAGCCAGGCAGTTTGCCGGTTATCAATCAAAAAGCGGTTGAGTACACTTTGAAAACAGCTTTGGCTCTGAATTGCCAGATTCCTGAATTTTCCAAGTTTGACCGCAAGAATTATTTTTATCCTGACTTGCCCAAGGGTTATCAGATTTCCCAATATGACCAGCCATTGTCAGTGAATGGTTTTTTAGAAATTGAAGGGCGCCAGATAAGAATTCAACGGATTCATTTAGAGGAAGACACGGGCAAGCTGATTCATCCGGCCGGCGCTGATTATAGTTTGGTTGATTTTAATCGGGCTGGCGTGCCTTTGATGGAATTGGTGACCGAGCCGGATATCACAACCGCCCAAGAAGCGCGGCAATTTAGCCAAGAGCTTCAGTTGATTTTACGATATTTAGGGGTTTCTGACGCGGATATGGAAAAAGGGCAGATGAGAGTGGAAGCGAATGTTTCGCTATCCTCAGCCGTCATTGCGAGTGAAGCGAAGCAATCCCGAGGAAAACAAAATTCTGCCACGGGATTGCCACGGGGCTTGGTCCCTCGCAATGACAGTATGAAGTTAGGCACTAAAGTTGAAATTAAAAATCTTAATTCATTTAGGTCAGTGGAGCGGGCGATAGAATACGAAATTAAAAGACAGGCGGATTTATTGGAATCCGGCGAGAAAATAATTCAGGAAACCCGCGGCTGGGACGAAAATAAACAAAAAACCTTTTCTCAACGGAGCAAGGAAGAAGCCGAAGATTACCGTTATTTTCCCGAACCCGACCTGCCTCCATTAAAAATCTCAAATCTCAAAACTCAAATCTCAAATCTTATTTCAGAACTTCCCCAAGCGCGCCGAGAAAGATTTCTTAAAGAGTATCAATTGCCGGAGAAAGATATTCAAGTTTTAGTCAATAATAAAAGCTCGGCTGATTATTTTGAGGATGTTGCTTCAGAATTTAGCCAAACCGAAGAAACCCAAAAAGAATTGCCCTTGCCAAAATTATACAAATTAACCGTTAATTATCTTTTAACTGAAATTCCGCGGATTGCCGAGATATTAGGCGTTTCCCGTTACGCGTTAGACGAAAAAATTAAAGCGGAAAATTTTGCTGAATTTATTATTTTAGTTGAAAAAGGAGAAATCTCCAGTTCCGGCGGTCAAGCTGTTTTGGCTGAAATGTTTAAAACCGGCGCTGACCCGACTCATATTATTGAAAGCAGGGGATTAAAGCAGGTGAGCGATGAAGAGGAATTGATAAAAATAGTTGAGCGGGTTACAAAAGAAAATTCCGGGCCGGTCAAAGACTATCAGGCCGGCAAGGAAAATGCTTTACAATTTTTGGTCGGCCAAGTAATGCGGGAGAGCAAAGGCAAAGCCAATCCGCAAATGGTCAGTAAAATTTTAAAAGATTTTTTATTAAAATAACAATATTGGGCATTATTAAAATATTTAATGATGTTC
>MHMZ01000038.1:0-6071 GCA_001819555.1 Candidatus Portnoybacteria bacterium RIFCSPHIGHO2_02_FULL_39_12
ACCAGAAGCGTTGGGATTTCTGATTAAATCGCCGTCAGCAATTGTTATTTCAGTTGTTGAGGGGGTGGTTTCTTCGGTGGTTGGCGTTTCAGTTTCAACAGCGGGTTCTTCAGCCCCGGCCTCGGCGCTCCGGCCCAAAATACTAAAATAAGTAAAGTGATTGGTCGTCGCGGTTAAGGTATTGGTCACGGCATTAACCGTAGTTGGCAAAGCTGTCCATTGAGAAACGCTTTCTTTCCAGTAATAAACAAGAAGGCCTGATTCATCCAAGCCGCTGATTTGAGCGTCAGTATAAGTAAAGGTCAAGGTGAGGGTCTTACTGAAACTGCTGACTGTTTTATTATCAGCCGTGGCTGTAAAATCATAAACATAGCTTCCGACCACGCTCCGGCCAGAAGGCAGGGCTCGCGAACCAGTAACTGCTGCTTTGGCTGTCTTATCTACTTTAACAACCGTAGAAGCGCTCACGGCGTTGGCCGGTAATTCTACAACGGCCTTGGTGCTTTCATCGGTGGTTAAAGTTGTTTTTCCGCCCCCTGAAGCAGTGGCAGTTACCTGGCCAGTGGTAGTAGTCGGCACCGTCGTGATAGTTGGAGTAGCGGCTCCTCCGCCGCCGCCTCCGCCGCCGCCTCCGCCGCCGCTAGTGCTGGTACAAGTGCCTGACGGAGTAATAGTTAAAGTTGAACCCAAACTATTGCCGGAGATATTTATCTGCGAATAAGCGTCGCCGCATGAAATATCCAAGTTCAAATTATTGGTCAGATTAACCCGGTCATTAGACCTTAAAGTCAAGCCGGAATTGGCTGAAAGAGTAAAAGTAACGCTGGCCGTTCCTATTGTCATTTCATCAACAGTGGCGCCGTTTAAAATAGTTAAAGTATAACTACCCACTTCCAAACTGGTATCGGTGCTGAAAGTCAAATCATTAGCCGCCAAAGCTAAAACCGGTAAAAGCAGTAAAGCTAAAATCAGAATAAGAATTTTTCTCATAGAATTTATAAACTAATTTGGGGACTAAATCCCTAAGGACTTTGGGGATTTAATCCCCAAGCTCTCTAATCCTTCTAGTGAATCGCCATCCAGGACCAAAGATTTGCCTCGCCAGTAATAGCTGAACTGCTGGCATTCCAAACTCTAACAATAATCTGGTCAGTCGTGGCTGAAGCGTCCATAAAGACCAAGCCCGTTTTTAATCGCTGTAATGGAGTTATCATCACAGTATCAGTTCCCCGAGCTCCGGGAGCCGAACAAATGGTTGTGCTGGCTATATCGGCGATTAAAGCCGCGCTGCTAAAATCAACAGTGCAGCGGCCGAAATGTAAGTTAGTGATAGCGTTAGTGCTGGTACCAATAGTAAAGGTTCCATCCACATCGGCATTTCCGCCAATATGGCCGGCTCCCTGAACAAACAATTCCGTGGTTGAGGCCGTGCCGCCGATATAGTGAGATTTAGTGGTGGTGGCGCTGCCGTCTATGGTGAGATTGCCTCCGATGTGTCCGGCGCCCTGGACGAATAACTCGGTGGTAGAAGCAGTGCCGCCGATGTAATGGGATTTAGTGGTGGTGGCCGCGCCTAATGAGATAAAAGTTCCGTCAATCGTAGCGTTGCCGCCCGCATGAAAATTGCTTTGGGTATTAAGGGCGCCGGTTGAAGACGCGTAACCGCCAATCGCAAAAGAATCCGTGGTGGTGCCTGAACTAAACCAAATGCTTCCGTCTACTTCCAAATCATCACTAACGTATAAATCTCCGCCAGACATATCAGGGTTGTTAATGGTGCCCCGGCCAACCGCAAAGGCGTCCGAAGAGCTCGCTTTGGTGGTAAATAGGGCGCTTCCGGAAACAATAAAAGTAGAAGTGGCTGACGAACCTCCCCAGCTGGCTGTGCCCACGAGCATATTCCCGGTCGTGGTGGCATTGCCGATAATCTTCAAACCGCTGGATAATTGGAACAGGCCCGGATTATCGTCCCACATTAGATACTGCGAACCTGACGCATCCATATAAAGATAGTCATCGTCGTCGGCAATCACATTGCCCAGCCAAAAATCATTGGTGGAAGAAGCGCTCTCCATTGTCACGGTGCCGCCGGTATTGATATTAGTTCCGATGGTCGTGGCGCCGTAGACAACAACACCCACTAAAAAAACAGAAATAACAACGCTAAAAAAGCCAGCCAAAAATCGGTGGTTTTTTAACAGATTTTTCATAAAATTAGATATTGAAACTTAAAACTTGAAACTTAAAACTTGAAAGTATTATTGAGTTATAGGTTATAAGTTTTAAGTTATAAGAGAAATGTTCGACCTTTAAGTATTTGTCCACGAGGACAAAGTCCGAGTGGCTAACAAATGCTTAACCCAGCCCCCAATTTGCTTAACAAAGAAAGATTGATATTCTATTGAGAATTATATCTGGATTGCTCTCGCGAAACAGTCTGAAAGACTGTTTCGCTTAACATTTGTCCAGCAAATTGGGGGCTGGGTTCTCATTGTTGTTGCAAAATTTTCGGCGTCGCTAAAGCGATTTGAAAATTTTGACAACAATGGAAGTTATCCACAAGCGTTTAAATTATACCATAAGCTGTCAAGTAAGAAAAATAGGGGGGGCTGTGGATAATTCCGATTTCTTCCAAATCTTTGATTTGGTAAAGAATTTGTTAACCAAAAATTCTTCGCCTTTGGCTTGAATTTTTGGACAAACAATTAAAAGACCGCCGGCAAGGACCCGGCGGTCTTTTTCAATTCAGTAAATTTTCTTTCCTTACATACCGATTACATACGGCGTGGTGGAAACTTTATTGCCTAAACCAGGAACCAAATGGCCGTTATACCATTGTTTTGCCGTAGTCGCGTTATTGCCAGCTTCGCCGGAAATGCTCTTCTGCTTGTAGTTGTCTGACCAGACAAAGTTACTTCTGACTGTGGCCAGGTCTCCGGTCGGCGCCGGATAAAAGTTTTTAGCGTCATTATCAGTATTGACATGAGAAGAGGTGGTGGCAAAGTCGCCGACCAAGAAAGTGGTCACATTCTCGCCGGTGGAAACTCCGGCCATAGTCGCGTAAACCGTAAAGGTTCTGCTTTCGCCGGCCGACACGCTAATTGATTCAGTAGTATCGTCAACCGCAAAATCAGGGTTATTAAAGGTAGCGGTGTAATAGTACTCCTCGCCAGCATCCATTCCGTAGGCAGTCGGATTGGCCGCCGCCTTAATGGTATTGCCGTTCTGGTCGTCAATTCTGACATTGGTAATGGTCATGCCCGAACCGGAAGAAGCAACAACAAAGGTCGTCCGATAAAGCAGGACATCGCCGCCCGAAGCGTCCGCGGTCACCTTAAAGGCGAAAATCGGAACATTGCCGTTGGACAAGCTGGTGGCCGCGCCCAAAGTATTGCTGGAAGTCGGCAAAGTAACAGTCGGCTTGCTGGTTCTTAGAACCATCGCTGAACTGGTTGAACTGCGATAAGTCTCGTAGCTTGAACCGGTAATCTCGGTATTAGATTGTTTGCCGGTGGTCTTAACGCTGTTTTCTCCGCCAAGACCGATCTTTAGGTCAGCCGAGTTAGTGCCCGGCGCGTTGTCGGTATTCGGGTCAACCGTGCTCATATCCGCTTTAACGATAATCGTCTTGGCTTTGGTCGCGCCTTTTTCAATAAGCAAAGTGCCTTTGTCAAAATCAAAGGTGTACTTGCCGGTTGAAGGAATGGCCGCTTCTCCTAACTTGGTTGTCCCGACATAAAGCGAAACTTTAGTCACATCCTGATAATTGCCGGCTGCGGCGCTAAACGCGTAACTGCCGTCAGTCACATAAACAATTATCTGGTCTAAGTCCAATTGTTCGTCTTGGGCAGTTAACTGAACATTAGTAAAGACATTGCCGGTTGAACCAGCCACCATAATCACCGAATCCGGATTGCTCTTGGTCTCAATGGTCAAAGTTCCATTAACCGCTGAAGTTAAAGTCGGACCATGGTCAGCGGTCAGGGTTTCAGCCACTTGATTGCCGGTTGAGACGCCATAAGTCACCATAGAAAGGGTTGAATCATTGAGCCCCCAATTCTCGGTGGCATTGGAACTAATGGAATCTTTATCGCCTCTTAAAGCCACATGAGTGGCCGTGCCTTTCTTAATGATAATAGCCTTATCCAAGGCAAAAGTAGTGGTGGCCGGCTGTGAGGTAATATTGTCACTGACCGGTGAAAGCACATCGTCAGTATCGTCCCAAGCGCCGTTCTTGTTCTCGTCAATAAACATAGTCAAAGCATCGGTGTTGGTGGCGGATTGGCCTCGGCCAGCCCAAAGAACAGAAGTCACTCTGATGTCTTCGCCGGAAGCGCTGGCGTCAAAGCTCCAACTGGACAAAACCACTTTTTTCTGATTGACAATGATATTGGCGTCAGCCGGAATGGTATTTCTGGTTACGGTCAAAGAGCCGGCTTTAACTGTCTGGGTATTGCCGGAGACCGATGAACTTGGCGACGGAGTAATGGTATTTCCTGTGGTCACGCCTCTGGCGGTCATAGCTGAAGGCGTAAAGCTGACATAAACAGTGTTATCGCTATCCCATGAAGCGCTGGTCTGCAGATCGCCTCTCACCTTATAAATATTTTTGCCAACCGGGAAAGTATGGGTATCGGTCCAGGCCACTGAAGTGCCTTGAGAAGTTGGGTCAGTCGGGCCCATAACCACATTGCCGTTCGGGTCAACTAATTCTACGCCCAAAAGCGCGCTCGTTCCCACGGCGCTGCCGGTGGAAGAAGTTATGGTTAAAGTCAAAGCCGTAACATCAATGGTTTCGCCTTTTACTTCAAATTCAAAAGCGCCTAAATACTGGTCATTGGCCACGGCAATATTAGTGGCGCCAACCGCATTGCTTCTGGTCACAGTCATTGTGCCGTTAGAAATCGTAAATTCATTATCGCTTAAGTACGGACTGCTGCCGCCCGCGCCGGTGCCGCTGTAAGTCGGCGTAATGTTATAATTATAAGTCAAACCCTTAACCAAAATGTCAGTGTTTTTGTAGATGCCTAATTTAACGGTTCTGGCTGAACCGCTGTCCACATCAGCCCTAACTTGGAACTGAATAATTTTGCCTTTATCAACGGTGATCGGGTCAAAGCTGAAATTAACATATTTAGCGCCGCTTTGCACAACGCCGTCGGCAATTTTAGTGGTATCTTGCAAAAGTTCAAGATTGATTAAATCAGTGCCTAAACCGGCGCTGCCTTCCTGATAGACCTTAATCTGGCTTAATTGAACCTTTTCCACTGAACCGGCCTGAAGCTGCAAAGAGAAAAAAGTATAATCGGTTTTGCCGACTTGGATGCTTGTGGAAGAAGCATTGGTATAAGAGCCTCTCTGGAATGTGGCGCTGCCAATGGTAATTGTGCTGTTAATGGTCATTGAATTACCGGTGATTGGCAAAGTGGCGTTTAATGTGGCCTCGCCCTTAAGCGCCATACTGGTCAAAGTCAAAGACGGCACTTCGCCAGCGTAGTTTGTTAAACTGCTAGCCATATTGCCGGCTAAGGTAATTGACTTGGTCTTGCCGCTTTCTATCTTAATATCGTCATTAAAAGAAGCTTGGTGAAGGGAGTTAAAGGTCTTGCTGGTCAGGTTAATGGGCAGATTAGTATCGCCGTCAATTACGTCTATACCGGCAAAAGAGCCGTCTTGAGCCGCGCCGCCGGTTCTTTCAACCACCAAAGAATCAATTGTCACATCGCCTCCGCTGGCCGTTAAGTTAATCTTAGTAAACGACACTCTGGCCGCGTTCTTAACCGCAATTCCGGCCGCTGGCGTGTCAGCCGCTAAAGTCACGGCTAAAGTGCCTGTTCCGGCCGCTTCATCTCCTCCAACGGTTACATCGCTACCGCCAGTATAGTTGCCGCCATCGGTGCTGTTGATGGTATAAATGGAATCCGCGTCATACTCCTCTGAAACAAATTCGTCAGCGGTCATATTTAACCACTGCTTGGTGCCGGTATCTCCGTCAGCAGTGAGCTTATAAACTTTGGTGTCATTGATTACCCGGACCAAATTAGAAGCGGTATAAGCGTCCATGGTAGCCT
>MHMZ01000038.1:6125-14441 GCA_001819555.1 Candidatus Portnoybacteria bacterium RIFCSPHIGHO2_02_FULL_39_12
GATGTCCGTAACTCTCAAAAACTTCCGGATTTAGAATAAGCCGCTTAAACTTTTTATCACCGACTAATTTGACGATATAAATGTCAAATTGAGCCAGGCCTGCGGCGCTGGGGTTGCGAATTAGATCGCCGTCAACAATGGTTGTCGCGCCCACGCTTATTGGAACCAACATAGCAACACCTGAAAGCCAAACAATAGTTGTAATAGAGGTAAAAACTGAAATCGTTTTCTGTAATTTTTTACTCATTTTTAAGTTTATTTTTTAATCTCTGAGATTGGCTAATTGGAGTCCTGCCTTTAGGCAGAGACGATTAGGCAATCTCATTCGACCTTAATTTTCTTCGTGGATATTTATCCACAAATCTTTTAGCCGTATCGACCTGATTATTACGACTAAAACCTTATACTATCTTAAGCAAGCTAGCCCAGGTGTCAAGAGATGCCCCTGTTTTTAAGGGGCTCGACCTTCATTCTTAACCTCTAGGCCCTCCAAATTTAAGGTTCAAGGGGGATCCGGGGGCAGCCCCCCGAAAACGGGGGCTGCCCCCGGATCCCTACTCCCTTACTCAATTATCTCATCAGTAGTTGTTTCAAAACCAGTCTTTTCTTCCAAAAAAATCAAAATCTCTTTATCAGTAGTGCTGGCTGTTTCTTGATTGTCTTTTTCATCTTCCACTAAAGTAGCTAAAATCTGGTAATCAATCTCTTTAATCAGATTTTCCGCTTCGGCTAATTTTTCCTGAACGACTAAAGACGCTTCTTCTTTGGTTTTAGTTAAACTCTCTCTAATTTTCTTAGTTTTTTGAGCCACCGCCTTTGCTTTTTCTTTGGGCACTTTTTTCACATACTGGTTGGCCCCGGCTAAATTATTTTTAAAATCAACGGCCGCTTGCTCTACTTTTTCATTTTTTTCTTCCGGGGATAAAGAATCCTCATTAAGCTTGTTTATTTCTTCTAAACGCCTCTGCGCAAAATCTACCTGAAGCCCAACCTGGCTTTCCTCTGAAGCCATGCCTGCCTGAATCTTTTCCGCGGCTTTTTTAACCGAATAAAGCGTTTCGCCCGGCAAGCTGTTTTGCGAGGCTTTAAGCGTCAACCAAGGCCCGGCGATAAAAATAAGAATCAGCGAGATAGTCAAAGCGATTGGCTGAAGCGGTTTTAACCAATTAAAAAGACCAAGCCGAGGCAAAAAATCAACTTGGCTTGGTTTTATCTGATATATCAGCTTTTCTCGCGCCGAACCCAACCACTCTTTGGAGGGCTGAATATTCTTTAATTCTTTAATTTTATTAATTAGCTCTTGTTCGGTCATTTCACTTCACTTATAGAAGACGCTTTCAGCGCTATTTTATTACAACTTTGATTTTGGAGCAGCTCCATTGGAGCAGTTCTTAAGAACTGCTCCAATGGAGCTGCTCCAAAAATATGGCTTATTTAAGCGTTTTCCGCAAAGCTTCTAATGCCCGATAAAGCTGCACCCGAATAGTGGGCTCTGGCTTTTCTAAAATCTGGGCAATCTCTTTAACTGAAAAATCGTCTAAGTGGCGCCAAATAAGCAATTCCTGATATTCCGGCTTAATTTGGTTCAGGGCCTTCCTTATTTGAGTCAAATCCGAGGCCAAAACTGCTTTTTGGCCTAAATCCGGCTCTAGACTGGGAATATTCTCAAAGATTTTTTCTTTTTCCTGGTCAATAATCAATTCCCTTCTGGGTTTTTTCCTGTAATAATCAACCACCAAATTCCTGGCTATCTGATAAAGCAAGGCCTTTGGATTATCCACTTTTTTAGAGCTGCTCCAATGGAGCTGCTCCAATGGAGCAGCTCCATTGGAGCAGCTCTGGACCCGCTTCCAGAGCCGTAAAAAAACTTCTGAAGTTAAATCTTCGGCTTCAGTTGAAGAATTAGTCTTTAAAAAAATAAATCGGTAAATTTTAGAGGCGTACTGGTCATAAAGCCAAGTAAAAGCTCTTTCGTCCCCTTTTTTTATTTTTCGGAAAATATTTTTTTCTCTGGTTTTTTGAAAAAATTTCATGATTAAATTTTTTAGCGACAAAATTATTTGCCTCTAACAAAGAATCAAAAGTGCCCGCGTCAATCCAACGGCCCTTAATCTTTTGATAAGTTAAAGTCCCTTCTTTTAGATAAAGATTATTAAGATCAGTAATTTCGTATTCACCGCGGCCCGATGGCTTTAACTTTCTAATCATATCAAAAACCCGGCTGTCATACAAATAAAATCCAGTGACCATCCAGTTGCTCGGCGGCCTTTTTGGTTTTTCAATAATATCAACGATTTTATTCCCCCTAAGTTTAACCACGCCAAATCTTTCTGGATTAGGCATTTGTTTAATAATAATCTTAGCGCCTTTCTCCTGTTTTTCAAAATCCTGAACCGCTTTTACTAAACTATCCTCAAAGATATTATCTCCCAAAATCAAGGCTACTCTACCATTATCGGCAAAGTCCTCGGCCACGGCCAGACCATGAGCAATACCCTTTGGTTCCTCCTGAATATCATAACTCAAATTAACGCCTAATTCCTTGCCTGAAGCCAATAAATCCAAAAACTGGCCAGCGTGCTCTGGTCCGGAAATAATTAAAATATCCTTAATACCGGTCTCCCGCAAAGTCAGAATAGGATAATAAATCAGCGGCTTATTATAAACCGGCAGAATACTTTTATTGATTACTTTTGTTAAGGGCCTCAAACGAGTGCCCAGACCTCCGGCTAAAATAACTCCTTTCATAGTGAGTATTGGAGCAGCTCCATTGGAGCAGTTCTTAAGAACTGCTCCAATGGAGCTGCTCCAATTAAGCTAATTAAGGCATGTCTCTAATATTAAGTTTGTCTTGAAATTCTTTTTTAATCAACTGCTCCTTAACATCTTCTTCTGTGATTTTCTTATACCAATCCGGACTTTTGCCCAAAAACACCGGCTCTTTATCGCAGAGCGTTCCTTCTCTCAAACCAATGTAATCTTGATAACTTGACCACTGATAATCTTCTGGTTTTTTTACCAATCCATCAACCACTGGATTAAGATGAATATAGCTAGCCAGATATAAAAGGTATTCGTCTTTATCTATATGTTTATCCTGAAAGCGGCTCTGAAATAAATGACCGACTCTAGTATATTTCTCATTAAAATACATTGAATAGCCAATATGAAGAATAGAAATAAACTTTGAAATAGGCATCTCTGAATCCTGCCGAAGTAAAAGGTGTAGATGATTGGGCATCAAACAATAACAAATTAAAGAAACTTTTTGTTTGTCTTTGGCTTTTCTTAACCTCTGTAAATAATAAATATAGTCTTCTTCATGAAGAAAAATATTCTGTTTCGCATTGCCTCGATTATAAATATGATAATATTCACCAGGAAAAAATTCTCTTGGTTTGTAATAACCCATGTTTATTGGAGCAGCTCCATTGGAGCAGTTCTTAAGAACTGCTCCAATGGAGCTGCTCCAATATCATACACTATTCTCCGAAAGCAGACAAGGAACCATCGTCTGAAGCCGCATAAATTGTGCCGTCTGAACTGATAACGGCTGAAGAATGGATTTGAGCGCTTAATTCCGCCTGCCATTTAACAGTGCCGTTGCTTGGGTTTAGAGCGTAAAATTTCTTGTCATTAGAGCCGACATAAATCACCCCTTGATTGTCAATAATCGGCGAGGTTCTGATTTGGGCTCCGGCAACAAAGCTCCATTTAGCGCTTCCATCTGTCTTATTAATCGCATAAAGAGTGTAATTTTCTGCGCCAATATAAATCGTGTCTTGGCCAATAGCCGGGGCAGAATTGCTGATATTGCCAATAGCCGTAAACCATTTCTGGCCGCCGTCTGATGAATTAAGAGCGTATAAACCATAAACGCCGCTGACAAAAATTGTTCCGTCGCTCTCCAGAGCAGGCGCGGTAGAAAATGTGCTTGAGGCGCTCTTCCAAAGAATACTGCCGTCACCAGGACTCAAAGCATAAACATTTCTATTGCCAGCGTCAGAACCAACCTTAGCCGCAGTATAAATAGTTCCATCCGCGCTTAAAGCCGACGATCTAACCCAGCGACCATTGCTCAATTGAGAACTCTGCCAAATCTTTTCTCCATTGGGATTTAAAGCGTAAAACTCATATTCAGAGCCAAAATAAATTGTGCCATCAGAACCAATAGTCGGCGAAGAAGCGTCGCTTACAGAATATTTCCATTTTAATTGGCCGGCTGAAGAAATAGCGTAAAGAGCAAAACTGTCGCTAAAATAAATTGCGCCGTCTGAACCTAAGGCCGGGGTTTCAACTGTGCCGGTTGTTTGAGTGTCATAAAATAGTTCTTTAGCGCCAGTTGAACTGACTTTATAAATTTTGCCGCTGGCCGCGCCAATAAAAATTGAGCCATCAGAACTAATCACCGGCGAAGTTGGATTGCCAGAACCCAAGCTAACAGTCCATTTAGGTGTGCTGGTTGGCGCGCCAGTAGCTGTGCCAGAGTAAGGGCTTAAACCAGTATGGCGGACATTATGTTGAAGCATGGGCCAGGCACTAGCGGCTAAAACAGGAAAACTGGTCTCTGGTTCTTTTAAGCTCAATGAATTTTGCGGATTAGGGCTGGTTTGTAAAACAAAATCCTGGCTATTATTGTCTATATCCTGATTATTCCCCAGCCAATGATGAGAGCTATTAACAGCTAAAAGGCCGGGGGTTGAGGTGGCTTTGGCTTTCCGCTCTAAACTGCCCCAAGAAAAACCGCTGACATCTATTGGTATTCCTTCCGCGCCTAAACTATCTTGTCCCCAAGCCGCTAAATCAATTACCTGGTCATTGCCATCTAATAAACGGACTTTGCCGCCGCTGTCATCTAAACCAAGATAAGTTGGATTATTAGAAGTGGTCACTACGACCAAATCAGGGCTCATGCCGTAAGAATAATAATTAGAACTCGTGGCTGAAGTGAGAAGATAAAAGCTGTGGCTGGCTAAATTTATATTAGGCAAATCTTGAGAGCTTTGTCCATTAACTTGAAAATATTTATAAGTCCAGGTACTGGTGGCCTGGGCTGAACCGTATTGCAAAGAAAAACCGGCTAAATTTATGGAGCTGTTAGTGGGATTATATAATTCAATAAATTCATCAGTAGCGCCATTGGGCCCTTTAGCCGCGAGTTCGCTAATAACTAAATGCTCGGCCTGGGCTTGAGGGACGCTAAAAGCGCTATTGGAAATCTCTGAAAAATTAGCGGCCTTGTCTTGGGATTTAATGGCGAAATAATAAGTTTGGCCGGGGGTAAGACCGCTGATAGTTGCGCTTTGGGTGGTGCTGGCTAAGGTTGGTGTTGGTTCGTTATTGACATCTGCGGCTAGGGCCCAAGTGCTAGTTGAGATTGTGGAAATGGCATATCTTAAAATATATTGAGTTGTTGTGCCAATTGATTCATCATCGCCGGGCGCGGTCCAAGAAAAACTTATCTCGCCTCGGTTAGTTCCTGGGCTGGCGGATAAATCAATAATGGTGGATGGGGGAGTCGTATCTACTGTTAAACTTAAAGTAGCGGCCTGACTTTGGTTTTGGGCCGGGTCCTGGGCTTTGACTTTAATTTCATTAGCCCCTTGCTCAAGAGTGATTTCTTTTTGCCAATTGCCTTGGCTATTGGTGGATGTGGTATAAGTTGGATTAACTGAAATTAAAATATTTGCTCCGGCCTCGGCTGTGCCGGCTAAATTGATTTGAAAACCGTCAGTGGAAGTAGTTGAGTCGTCTGAAAGCCCTAAAATAGCGCCGGAATTATGAGAAGTAATAATCGGCGCTTCAGGAGACGCAGTGTCAGATGTTGAAGCAGGCGACGGGCCGCCGCCGGCAAAAAACGGCAGGCCAGCCGGCGGAGCAGGCGGAATTTGCGACACCGGCTCCGGCTCCTCTAAAATTGGGGGCTCTAAAATTGGGGGCTGCCCCCGTTCCTCGGGGGCAGCCCCCAATTCAGTGGGGGCAGCCCCCAATTCAGTTGTTTGAACTTCTATTTCAGGCGTAATTTCCTCTTTTTGCGGCAAGGGTTGCCCTTGAGAATCACGTTCTTGAGCAGAAGGCTCAAGAACGTGTTCAAAAGGGCGACCCTTGATTGCTTGCTCTGTAATACCGGCTGGCGAAAAAGGATTAATTTGGGAAATAAAGGATTGGATTCTTTTTAAGGCCTCGCTGGCTTTGGGAATAATAGAATAACTGCCCCTGATTAAATTTTCTACCTGATTCTTCAGCCGCTGCCAAAAAGAAAGTTTTTGCGGCTGCTGGGCCTCTTTTTTAAGCACCTCTAAAAGAACATCTCTTAATTCTTTTTTAACTTGGTCTTTGGCTGTTTTATTGATGCCGCCAGCAGAAAGATATTTGCCCCATTGGTCCCAGAGGGATTGGAATTCTGGTTCAAGTTGGGTAACGCCGGCATCAATTTTCCTTCCCAAATAATATCTCTGTACAGACTGTGATTCGTCTGTCCAACCCATCTGAACTTTTGCCCATTCCCACGCTTCCTGATGCGAAACATTATGCTTTCTCTCGTCAAAATACCGCCACATCCCATCATACATTTTCATTTGGCCAATCTTAAAAACAACTCGGCCAATATCAATAACCTTACTAGTAAGGCCTATAGAATTAAGCGGCACGCCCGAAGCTTTTTCTGCCACACCTCCCTGAATAGCTCCGATAACCTTAAAAACAATTTTCTGGCCGGTTGAAATATATAAGGCCCTTAAATTAGTTTTTTCATCAACAATCTGATTAAATTCCTCGTAAAACTCGTCTTTATACTGGCCGGTAGAAATCCACTCAATAAAATCCATTTCCTGTAAAATACTTAAAATATACACTCCATAGGTTAAATCTGGCGCGTTTTTTGAATCTATTTCTTTTTCTAAAACTTGTTTAATTTGCTGGTCGCTAAATTGAGAAATCTCTGAAAAATTAGAGAGTTCTAATCTTGATTTAATCAGCTCTAAATTAGCTTTTGCCAAAAAAGCGCCTAATAGAAAAACAGCGGCTAAAATTAAAATAGCCGCCAGCGGTCTCAACTTTGGCATAATTTTCAGGGACATTCTAGTTCAGGAGCAGATCCATTGGAGCAGTTCTTTTAAAAGAACTGCTCCAATGGATCTGCTCCTGAAATCTCTCACCACTCGCTCTTCAAAATAATTTCTTTAACAAATTCTTCTGATAAAAGACTAACTTTATATACTTTTGAATCTGTTTCTAAAAAATAAAATTTAAGATCCCCATAACGTTCTTCGCCCCTAACTTGGATTATATCGAAATTTCCTATCTTTTCTTTATTTTGTTTACCAGTCGGCATATAAACTTTAGACCAATCTTCCACAAAAGAACCTAAACTAACATAAGCTTCTTTGGGTTTAATATAGGAAATTGCCAATAAACCATTTTCTCCTTCTATCCCTATCTCATTTTCTAAAATTGCTAATTGATCGCCCCCTAATTCTTTATATTCTACTTCTTGAATTTTTTGCAGACTCTCCGGCACCTTCACCACATACCCATCTTTCTTATTATTCACTTTATACTGGCCCCCAAAACTCTTAGCCACCCTCACCCCTCCGGGCAATCCCTTATTCAACACCCTCACATCCGCCTGCCATCTCCACCAATAAAAAAACCCTCCGCCTAAAATCAGTAAAATAATAATCAAAACAATAATCTTTTTACCCATATAAAACTCCTAAAAACTAAAATTTAATCCCTGAGCTTGTCGAGGGGGGTAATTACTAATAAACCGCTGGCTCTACTAATTTAATGTTCTTTATTAAAGATTCTCGCATAATTTCCTCCAACTCTACAATTACCTTTTTCATTTTATTGCTCTTTAATTCTACTAAGGTTGTCTTCATCTCTTTTTTCTTTTCAATATCTTTTAATAATTGCCTAAAATCTTTATGATGTTTAATAAAATTACTTTTAAAATATTCTATAAATATGCCCTTAATATTACTATCCTTAGTAAGATAAAACGCCACTTCGTCGCCCAAATATTTTATACGAGCGTCATCAGGTAATTTAGGAACAGTAAAAGAGAGTGAATCACTTTCTATATCGTATCGCGATACCCATTTTTCTCCTCTGGCGATCTTATTGAAGTGGTAAATAAAATCTAATATTTTTTTATTATTTTTTAATGTAGTTGTCATACTTTTATTATTTGAGTTGTTTTAACCCCGGGTATCTGCATTCTTTGATATAGTTAGTTGTAAGAATTAGCAGCGTTGTTTACAGTTCCTTGGGATAAAAATAACTGATTAGTTTTTCCATTGGAGTAAGGTTGTC